>NZ_CP154468.1:900000-1122500 GCF_039545455.1 Brucella sp. BE17
TCCCGGCCGGGTTCCCAGACCGGGAGAATTTTCCGACGGCTGTCGTTTCGAAGGGCGATGCCGGCATTCGACGCCCTCTTGCAAGGAGCGGCAGATGTTGGCGCCGCAGCCGGAGGGCGGTCTCGCCCGCTGCTGGCGTGCGCAGGAACTTTCCCTGCCCGGAGTGTTGTCATGACCCATGCCGAAAAGTTGGCGATGCCGATCATCGCGGCGCAAAATGTTTCCGTGCGCTTTCCCGTCGGGCGGGGAAAAGTTCTGACCGCCGTCGACGATGTAAGCGTCAACGTGCGGAAGGGAGAGACCTTCGGCCTCATCGGCGAGTCTGGATCAGGCAAATCCACACTCGGCCGTGCCATCGTCTGCCTGGAACGACCTGCCGAAGGCCAGATCGTGCATGAAGGCATCAACCCCTACGAGATGCCGCGCCGCCAGTTGCACGAACATCGCCGACAATACCAGATCGTCTTCCAAGACCCGGCAGCCGCCCTCAACCCACGCATGACGATCCTGAAATCCGTGCGAGAGCCTCTCGATGCCGCGTCAATTGGCACGTCCGACGAGCGCAATGCCAACGCTCTGGAGATGATGACCCGCGTCGGCCTGGGCGAGGCCTTTGCCGGGCTCTACCCGCACCAGCTTTCGGGCGGCCAGAAACAACGTGCCTGCATCGCGCGCGTTCTGACACTGCGCCCCTCGCTGATCGTCTGCGACGAAGCGGTTGCAGCACTCGACGTTTCGATACAGGCAGAGATCCTCAATCTCCTTGCGGAGCTTCAGCAGGAATTCGGCCTCACCTACTTCTTCATCACGCACAATATCAGCGTGGTGGAGCATATAAGCGATACGATCGCCGTCATGTATCTCGGCCGGATCGTCGAGATCGCGCCCGCCGAACGGCTGGCAAAGGAGTACCTCCATCCATACACCGAAGCGCTGCTGTCGGCCGAGCCGGTTGCCTTGCCATCATCGATGCGGCCAGACCGGCGGATCGTGCTGGAAGGAGAGTTACCGAGCCCGATGAACCCACCTTCGGGATGCCGTTTCCGAACGCGCTGTCGCTATGCAACCGGGCTTTGCGCGGCCGAGACACCGCCGCTTCGCGAACTGTCTCCCGGGCACGCCAGCGCATGCCATTACGCAGAGACGTTCCGCAGCCCGGCGGAACAGGAAGCAGGTGACAAATGAGCGGGTCTCATCTTCCCCGTGTTCTTTTCTGGCGTCTGTTACAGGCCCTGCCGGTCGCCGCAATGTCGACGCTCGCCATCTTCGGCCTGATCCAGCTGGTACCTGGCGATCCCGCTGCCACGATTGCCGGTGAATACGCGACAGCCGAATCTATTGAGGCGATACGCCAGACGCTGGGGCTTGATCGGCCGTTGTGGGAGCAGTACGGCACCTGGCTCTGGAACGCCTTCCACGGCGATCTGTCGACATCGCTGCTCACGGGCCTGCCGGTCATGGACGAAATCGCCCGGCGGTTGCCGTCGACCCTGCTGATCGCCGGGCTGGCCCTCGTCATTTCCATCCTCGTCGGCGTGCCGCTTGGCATCATAGCTGCAACACGCGCGGATGGATGGGTCGACCGTGCCGTGACGAGCATCGCATCGCTTGGCGTCGCCGTACCGAATTTCTGGCTGGGAATGATCCTCGTCAGTATCTTCGCCCTGGGCTTCGGATGGTTTCCGACCACCGGGGCCAAGCCGATCACCGAGGATTTCTGGGGCGCCCTGCATCATGCGGCCCTGCCAGCCGCAACACTTGCCACGGCCGGGATCGCAGAAATCGCACGCCAGCTTCGCAGCTCCCTCATCGAAGTCCTGCAATCGCAATATGTGCGAACCCTGCGCGCCAAGGGGCTGCCACCGACGCTTATTCTCTGGAAGCACGGCTTACGGAACGCAGCGCTCACGTTGCTGACCGTCATTGGTCTCGTGTTCAATCACACATTGGGTGCGACGGTCGCGACTGAGGCGGTGTTTGCCATACCCGGTGCAGGATCGATGATCGTCAATGCCGCGATCAACAAGGATTTTCCGATCGTTCAGGGTGCAGTCTTTGTGCTTGTGCTCATGGTTATAGGGATGAACCTGATCATCGATCTGCTCTACACAATGCTTGACCCCCGCATGAAAAAGGCATGACCGAAATGACGCAATCATCCGCCTCATCTCGACCGCTAGGCTCCGCATTGCGCTGGCTGGGACAGGATCTGCGAGCAACGCTCTGCCTGGGCTATCTCGTGATGCTGGTAGCATTCTCGCTGCTGGCACCGCTGATTACGCCGCATTCGCCGATCGAGCAGACCATGGACTTTCTGGCTCCGCCTGACGCCAACCATTGGCTGGGAACAGACGACCTTGGTCGTGATGTCTTTGCGCGTCTCGTATACGGCACACCGATGAGCCTTTATGCCAGCTGCCTTGCCGTCGCAGTGGGCCTGACGATCGGGCTGCCGCTTGGAATGCTCGCCGGCTATCTCGGCGGCTGGTTCGACAGCGTCGTCAGCCGGGTGATAGACACGTTGCTGTCCTTTCCCGGCATCGTCCTTGCTGTCGCCGTTACCGGCGCGCTGGGGATCGGATTGACCAATGCGATGATTGCGGTCGGCATCGTCTTTGCGCCCAATATCGCCCGCCTGATCCGCATCCAGACGATCGTCGTCAAGAACGAGCTTTATGTCGACGCATCGCGCAGCTTCGGCATGTCCGTGCCTCGAATCATTTTGCGCCACATCGTCCCTAATGCCATCCAGCCCGTCATCGTGCAGGTCACGCTTATGCTGGCCGGTGCTCTTCTCGCGGAAGCGAGCCTCAGCTTCCTCGGTCTTGGCGTACAGCCGCCATGGCCGAGTTGGGGCCAGATGCTTGCACGCGGCTATACCTACATGGAGATAGCACCGGAGCAGATGTATGTGCCCGGCATCGCGATCCTCCTTACTGCGCTTGCCTATAATGGCCTTGGCGAATCCCTGCGATCACGGCTGGACCCCACCCGCAGGGCGCGTTGACCCTGATCTGCGGAAGACAAACATAACGAAAGGAAAACAGATGAAGATCGGTTTTATAGGATTGGGGGTTATGGGATACCACATGGCACGCCATCTTGCAGCGGCAGGTCATGAGATCACCGTCTACAACAGAACTGCTTCCAAGGCTTCTGCCTGGGTGGCCGAAAATGGAGGCCGGCAGGCCGAGACACCGCAAGCGTTGGCACAGGGGCAGGATATCGTCATGGCCTGCGTGGGTAAAGATCGTGACCTCGAACAGGTGACGCTGGGCGACGAAGGCGCCTTTCAAGCCATGACGGCAGGTACGCTCTTCGTCGATCATACGACCGCGTCCGCCGATCTGGCCCGGAGACTTAACAAAGCAGCCCAGGAGCGCGGCATTGGCTTCATCGACGCTCCTGTTTCCGGCGGCGAGGCAGGGGCGCGCAATGGAGCGCTGACGGTCATGTGCGGCGGCGTTCAATCTGACTACGACCGCGCTGAAAAAGCGATTACTGCCTTTGCTCGCGCTTGCAGGCTGATGGGACCGTCCGGCGCGGGCCAGCTGACCAAGATGGCCAACCAGATCTGCATTGCCGGGCTTGTTCAGGCGCTTTCCGAAGGCATTCATTTTTGCCAGACGGCGGGCCTTGATGTCGATGCAATGCTCGATGTCGTATCGCAAGGAGCCGCGGGTTCTTGGCAGATGCAGAACCGGGGCACCACGATGAATAGTGGGGAGTTCGAATTCGGATTTGCAGTCGAGCTGATGCGCAAGGATCTGGGCATATGCCTTGACGAAGCGCGCCGTAACGGTGCTTCCCTGCCGGTCACATCGCTTGTTGACCAGTTTTACGCCGACGTCGAAAAGTCCGGTGGAAGAAGGTGGGACACATCGAGCCTGATCACACGCCTTAAAACCACTTGATCCAGGAGAGTATCCATGTCCACCCGTTTCCGTATCGTCGCCACCAGCCCTCTGCACCCCGATGCCGAAGACGTGCTCCGCCAGTCCTACGACTACGAAGCGGTTTCTGATGGCAGCATTGGCACATTGCGGCGGATGATCGTCGATGCGGATGGAATCATCGTGCGCAACAAGCTCCCAGATGATATATTCAATGCCGCAGGCCGTATACTTGCGTGCGTACGGCATGGGGTCGGGCTGGATTTCATTCCGGTGGAGGCCGCAACTGCGAAGTGCGTTGCCGTCGCCAATCTGCTGGAAGCAAACAAGCAATCCGTTGTCGAACATGTCGTCGCCACCACACTTATACTGGCGCGTAATTATGGCGACATCGATCAACGTTTCCGCACAGAAGGCTGGTCGTCAAGAAATGGCTACGAGGGCATAGAGCTAGCTGGCAAGACCATCGGTATTGTCGGCTGCGGGCGCATCGGGCGCGGCGTGGCCCGCGCCATGCGCTACGGCTTCGGCATGCAGACGATCGGCTACAACCGCAGTCCCATGCCCGCTGACGAGGATATTTTATCGGTTTCGCTTGCCGACTTATTTGCTCGCGCCGATATCGTCAGCCTGCATATGCCGTCAACAGCGCGGACGCGTGGCATCGTGGATGAATCACTGCTTGGCTTGATGAAGCCGGGTTCGCTTCTGATCAATGCCGGAAGGGGCGATCTTGTCGATGAAACCGCTCTGATCGACGCCTTGTCGAAGGGACGCCCTGCCGCTGCCGCAATCGATGTCTTTGAGCCGGAGCCGATCCGGCCAGATCACCCCTTTTTAAAGATCCCAAATATCTTCCTGACACCTCATATCGCTGGCGGCACGCGAGAAGCCAGTCGAAGGATGAGCATGCAATCGGTTGAATCGATAGATCAGCTGCTTTCCGGCGAAAGGCCAAATTCGCTGGTCAATCCTGATGTATGGGAGCAATATCTGGCCAGACTTGCGCAAAGGTCGCTCCTTAACTGAAAACAGCATACAAAAATGGCCCGTGCCGAGCTGGTAGCACAAACAGTGGCGAGCCTGGAATGCCATGGGGGGCAATCGGTGGTGTCGCCTTAAAATTTAGGCCGTGTCCCCATAAGCGTGGTTCCTCTTCGTAATGGTGTGTGATTCACTCTCTTTGAAAGGAGATTGCCATTTGCCGTCACGAATTGAGCGACGAAGAATGGGCTGTCACCGCGCCGCTTCTGCCGACCAACACCAGTGGGATTGAAAGAGTTGATGACCGTCGAGTGATCAACGGCATCCTGTGGCGCTTCAGAACGGGATCGTCCTGGCGCGACGTGCCGGAACGTTATGGACCGCGCACGACGCTCTACAATCGGTTTTCCCGCTTGTGCAAAGCAGGTATCTGGGATCACCTTCTAGACGCCGTTTCAAAGCGTTACGACGGCGATATCGTGATGATCGATTCATCCTGTATCCGCGTTCACCAACACGGTACCAACGCTAAAAAGGGAGATCTGCAGATCCTTGCATGGGACGCTCGCGTGGCGGCCTGACAACCAAAATCCATGCACTTGTCGATGCTGATGGCTTGCCGGTTAGCCTGGAATTAACCGCAGGTCAGGCTGCTGATGCCTCCATGGCTGAAAAGCTGCTGAGTGACGTTCAGCCCGGAGCAACGATCCTTGCCGACAAGGCATATGACACCGATGCTATTCGTAACATCGCCAAACAACGCAAATGCTGGGCGAACATTCCTGCAAAAGCCAATCGCAAACAGATCTTCAGCTTCAGCCGTTGGGTCTATCGTCAGCGCAATCTCGTCGAGCGGTTCTTCAATCGTCTCAAACAGATGCGCGGCTTGGCCACACGATATGATCGACGCACAGACAACTACCTTGCGGCGCTCAAGCTCACTGCGACAAGAATATGGATCGCATCAATTAATGAGTCTGCTTTCTAGGGTCAGGACTCGTTAAATCCAAGCCAGAAGATCACGGCTGCAGCGATGCATATGCTTGAGAAGAATGCGTGGGCGCATGGGTCGTATCGTGTATGAATTCTCCTCCAGTCCTTAAGCTTGCCGAACATGTTTTCGATTTTGTGGCGCTTTTTATAGAGCATCGGGTCATACGGGATGGCGAGTTTGCGGTTTGCCCGAGATGGAATGCACGCGGTAATCTTACGGGCTGCCAAGGCGTCTCGAAACCAGTCGGCGTCATACCCCTTGTCAGCCAACAGGGATTTGGCCTTGGAAACGCGGGAAGCATCTTTGCCGCTCCTTTATAATCGCTCATCTGCCCTTCGCTCAGAAGCAGGATGAGTGGTCGACCGTGATCATCGCAGACGGCATGCAGCTTAGAGTTCAGCCCGCCTTTGGTCCGCCCAATACGTCTGGGAACATCCCCTTTTTTAGCAGACTGGCTGCGGTACGGTGGGCTTTCAAGTGGGTGGCGTCGATCATCAGTTGTTCGAGCTTACCGCGTTTGGCGGTCAGTTCGGCAAGAATGCGGTTGAACACGCCCAGCCTACTCCACCGGATGAAACGGTTATAGATCGTCTTGTGTGGACCGTATTCTCTCGGTGCGTCACGCCAACGCAGCCCATTGCGCAAAACAAAGATGATGCCACTCAAAATTAGACGGTCATCAACGCGCGGAATGCCGTGCGACAGCGGAAAATACGGTTCGATGCCGCGCATCTGCACCTCTGAAAACAACAGTAACTCACTCATCGCGGAACTCCTTTCGATCCAAATGAATCAAAGCCTCCGCAGAGGTGCAAGTTATTTAATAGGTCCTGACCCTAGAGCGCGTCCGCTTTACTGGGGGTCATATCCGCACGATTTGAAGTAGTTGGCGCATTCTTGTGGTTCGAACAGCGTAACGATTTGGCCAACGGTATTCCATAAGCCGTCGATCGTTCGCTCGGCTTTTGCGCGCAAGACGGCCTTGAGCTTCGCGAATGCCTTCTCGATTGGGTTGAAGTCGGGACTGTATGGAGGAAGGTAAAGCAACCGGCATCCGGCGTCTTCGATTGCGTGACGTACTCCTTCCGCTTTGTGTGCAGGCAGATTATCCATGATGACGATGTCGCCCGGCACCAAGGTTGGAATGAGAACCTGCTGGACATAGGCCTGGAATGCTACCCCGTTCATCGCGCCGTCCAAAACCATGGGTGCGGTCATTCCAGATAGCCTGAGGGCTCCGGTAAACGTCGTCGTCTTCCAATGGCCGTGCGGGACCGGTGAGCGGCATCTATCTCCGCAAGGGGCCCGTCCACGAAGCCGGGACATCTTCGTGCTCAGGCCGGTTTCATCGATGAAGACGAGCCGCGCCGGATCGAGATCGAGTTGGTCGTCGAACCAATCCTGACGACGTTTCAGCAGGTCAGGACGCTCCTGCTCCAGTGCATGCGCGGTCTTTTTTTGAAAGTCCAGCCGCGCTTTTGCAGCCAGACGTCAAGCGCGCTGCGCCGATCGATACGGCTCTGTCCTCGCGCAATCGCAGAACCATCTCGTTGAGCGTGATATCCTTTTCCTCTTCGATTATGCGGATGATGAAGTCCTCGTGAGCATCGAGGCGTGAACCACCGCGTCGGCCCTGCTTGGCAGGCGTCAACTGGCCCGCCCGTGCGCTGGCAATCCAGGCGATGGCCGTTGAAATGCCAATTCCAAATCTGGCTGCCGCCGATCTCGCCGACATGCCATCGCGTGACGCAGCCAGAACGCGGCTACGCAAATCATCACTGAAAGCTCGGGGCATATTGCCTCCGACCAAATCACCAGTCGAAGCGATAGAATCAGAATTCGGAAGCCAGGGGAATCCTCAACCCGATTCCGCGTTCAATGGACGTGCTCTAAATTATATGGGTGCATCACGCTTATTGTGCAACGCATAATGAGGCGGGCACGAGACTTGTTGAATGCCTCGGATTAAACTTCAGCGAGTTTAGTGGCAGATAATTTCGCATCAGAAAAAGTGGGTGCGCCCGTGCGACCGCAATCCAATCGCAAAGACAAATTGCCATTAAGCTTGGAATAAGAACCCCATTCCATGGGGTATCGGCATCCAAACGGGGGTCTGACGCACCCTCGATGTTATCAGCGTGCCCGACGACACGTGCTTCAAGCAGATCGAATTTTCCACGCCCGTACATCTACCGTTTGATGGGCTTGAGTTTGTTGATCTGACCTTCTGTCTGCCCGATCGACCACTGTGATGTTATTGCATTCTGAACCGCAGCTTTGTCGCGGATTATGCCGTTAGTGAATGACACGACCAAGCTTCTTGCTGCGCATCCAAATCCTCTTCAGACATGCGCCGCAGCATCTCGTGGAAGCTCTCGACGAGATCCCTAGCTTCGACAAGGTCTGATAGTCGCTCCTCAATCGCAGCAGCTGTCATCGTTTGCGTCTAGGTCTAATGTTAACGTTCGACGGTCTGACCTTGCCCGTTGACATAATCCATATTGAAGTAAGCTCTGGCCGCTTGAAAGGACCAGGAAATGAGGGCAACCGTTTCACAGACGAACAGATTTTCGGCATTCTGAAGGAGCACGAGGCGGACGTACAGTTCTCGGAGCTTTGCCGCATGCACGGCGTCAACGATGCTGGCATTTATAGATGTAAGGCTAAGTTCGGCGGGAGGGAAGTGTCCCAGACCATACGTTCGAATACGAAGAGGAAATGTGTTGCGTTTTGAGACTTTCCGACACATTAGGCAGGTGGATGGACCGCGCCTAAACAAAATAGCTCAAATAGTGCAAACAAACCCAACCAATTTTCAAATTCAATTTGTGCAACAAAGCCGCGCTCTATAGTCAGACGGCGTCAGGCCATTCCAGCGTTTGAACGATGCCCGAAAGTTGGCGGCGTCCGAAAAGCCGAGAAGTTCAGCGATATCATCGACCGTGAATGTGTTCGCCTTCAGACAGCGCTGCGCCAGTTTGTTGCGCACCTGATCGAGCAATGCTGAATAGGATGTATCCTCTTCCATCAATCGCCGACGAAGGGTTCGAGGCGACATGGCTAGACTATCGGCAACCGCCTCCATCGAAGGAAATTTAGCGGCACTTTCCATGAAAATCCGAGAAACCTGCCCTGCCAATCCGCATTTTTCCGGTACCGGTCCTATCAGCGTCTCGCAGAATTCGAGCAACATGGCATGGGTCACCGGATTGGTAAGCGGAGGACGGTCGTCAAGGATGGACATTTCGTAGGTAATTTCGGTGCGTTCGGCCGAAAACACCACGGGACATCCAAATTCCTGCTCGAGCAGGGACTTTAGCTCCACGGTATCGAGCGTGACATTGATGCGGATCGGCTTTCGGTCGGCATGCGCAATATCCTTCACGTGAGTGACATGCTGCGCCAGTTGCTGGATCATCAGGAATGTACGTTGCGGTCTCGTATAGGCCCGTCGATGCTCGTCTGGAAATGTCCAGACGAAATGCCCTTCCCTGATCTCCCAGGCTATCTGGAAGACCGGCGTGGCAAGACCATGATATTTGACGGCGAATTCGAACCCTGATCGAACCGTCGGGCTGCACATAAGGGCAAACCCGTAGAGACCATAGGATGATAAATGAAGCGACTTGCCGACCCGGATCGGTAATCGCAGGTCACGCGAATAACGAATGACGTTCGAACAGGCCGTAAGGTACTGATCCACCGTGCTGTGCACCTTGCCGTCAGTCAGACCCGAAGCAACGAGACCCGTACCGCTGAGCACCATTTCCGGCGGCATACCAAACTCCGCAGCCGCCTGTACCAGGGCAAACAACTTATAAGGTGCGAAAGCCTTCATTCGAACTGCCTCTCTCCCCGCTTCTAAACGACGTCGCTTCGAACAGACTATACATCTTTGTCCGTTTTGCACCCCCTTTCTGTCCCGTACTCACCTCCAGCTTCCAACATTGGCGACGCACGTTGTCGGGTGGGGAGGAAACTGGAAAATGAGAACGAAGAATGCATTTCAGGCCGCCATTTCTGGTGCTGCGCTGCTTGGTGGTATAGATATAGCGGCGACACATGACTACCCGCCGCACAAGGTCTTTCTGAGCATGAACTACGTCTGAAACGACTGACAGGCGGAGACATGACCTTGGAAGCATATGCCATAAAGCGCGTAGCCGTAATTGGCTGCGGAACGATCGGTGCAAGCTGGACCGCACTCTTTCTTGCAAACGGCCTGGACGTGATCGCGAGCGAGCTACGCGACGATGCCGAATTCGAACTGCGCGCAACTGTGGCAAGCCTCTTGCCCACCCTCAAACCTCGCGGACCGGCTGGACAGCTGACCTTCACAACCGACATTGCCGCCTGCTGCCGCGATGCAGATTTCGTTCAAGAGAACGTCATAGAGCGGGAAGCCGCCAAAATTGAGCTTATGGCACGGATGGATGCGGCATTGCGGCCCAACGTCGTGATCGCTTCAAGTTCATCGGCGATCACGGTGTCGGTGATGCAGAGCGCATGCGTGCGACCGGGACGCGTCGTCCTTGGCCACCCCTTCAATCCGCCGCATCTCATTCCGCTGGTCGAAATCGTCGGCGGGGCTGCTACGGAGAGCTGGGCACTCGACAAGGCTGAAGCCTTCTATGCCAGCCTTGGCAAAACGCCGATCCGGTTGCGCAAGGAGATATTCGGCCATGTCGCCAACCGCCTGCAGGCGGCTATCTTTCGCGAAGCGATCCATCTCCTCGAAGAGGGCGTCGCTTCCGCCGAAGAGATCGATACCGCCGTTACCGATGGTCCCGGGCTGCGCTGGGCGTTGATGGGACCATTCCTCACCTACCATCTGGCGGGCGGGGAGAACGGTATTCGTGGCTTCATGAAACAATTTTCACCGATGCAACAGCGCCTTTGGTCCGAACTTGGCCAACCTGTGTTCGACGAGGCTTTGCAGATGCGTGTCGCAGCAACGGTCGAGACGGCGTTGGGTCATCGGTCGATGGATGATATCCGGAAAGACCGTGACCGACGCATCACCGCCCTCTTGAAAGCGCGCTCCGACGACATCTGAATTTTCGCCAAAGTACAAGTACAGGATCCAAGTAAAAGAGCGGCGGTGGTGCAATGGATCTTCCAGCACCTTCCATTTACAAGATAATTTCCGCTTCGATAGATAAAGACACGTGCAAAAACAAAAACTTAAAGCGTGTCGTGGACATTATAGATTACGACACGCTTTCCAACCAAAAAATTTTTCAGTTCTGAACCCTAAGGCTCTGCGGAGCCTCGCCATTCTGCAACCAGTTTTCCAGAGCCTGCAGCGGATCAAGGTCAGCCTGCGTCAATCCGCTGGGACCAGCCGCAATGCCGCAGTGATCAAGCCCGGGTATCATGAATAGGCGCACGTTCTTTGCCAGCACATCAGCGCCACCAGCTGCCTTTTTCGCTGCCTCATGCCAATCGATGGTCGTATAGGGCGAGACGATGGCATCGGCCCATCCATGCCAGACGATCATCTTGCCATCCGCCGCACGAAACGCGGAAAGGTCGGGATCGTCGGAATTATACATCTTCGCAGCTTCCTGCATGCGGGCGGGATCCTTGTCAAAATCGAACGCCTTCGCCTTATAGGCCGGACCCGGATCCTCCGGGAAGGCCATGTAGGACCCGAAGGCTTGTGCGAACAATGGATTAAGTCCCGGCGCACCGGCTTCGTTCCCGGTCAGCCATGTGCGCCAGAACGGCTCCGATCCTTCGGGAATACCTCCAACGAAGAGCGTTTTGTCGAAGGAATCGACCGGCGACTTCCGCCATTTCTCGACCACCTCGCGTTCTGCCGGTGTAATGCAAGCCTTGCCCTCCTCACCCGCTTTACAGGTGATCGTGGAGAGATCGACCGAGCATTTCCGCGGGTCATCGATGATGTTGTCTTTTTTGCCGTCGACGCCGTCGCATTGGCGCAGCACTTCCGCAGCGATCAGGTCGACCTTGTCGGCCTTGAGAATTTGTTGACCGTCCGGGCCGGTATTCGCCTGCACCTGCCAGGCGAGGCCTGCACCGGCGAGGCCGGTCTCGTTGAGCGCAGGCGCACCGGAGATGATGCCCTGGAACATCTCCGGGTAGCGCAGAGCCGCCATGTTCGCCATGCGCCCGCCGGTGGAGCAACCCTGGAAGATCGCCTGCTCCGAATGCCTGTCATAAAAGGCCTTGATCATCAGCTGCGCCACGCGATTGGTTTCACCAATGGAGCGCCAGCCCCAATCGCGCTCGGCATTGACGTTGCCGTCTGCCCAGTCGGCGTCGATCGAGTTCATTCCGTGATGGCCACTGTCGGTGGTCGCGGTCGCATAGCCCCGTTCCAGCCCTGGCTCCATCGCGTTGACGAAGCCGCTGCGACCGCCGATACTGCCGCAGAAGCCACCGCAGCCAACCTGATAATACCGCCCGTTCCAGCCTTTCATCGGAAGGCGCACCTCGATGGAAATGGCGGGCAGAGCCACGGCGCGGACCTCGCAATAGGCTGGCGTCTTTCCGGCGTCATCCACGACCCGCGCCGATGTGACGTAACCTGCGTCGAACACCGTATTGCGAAGCATCCTGCATCCGGCCTCGGCCTCGTCTCCGGCATAAGTCGGCGTCCCTGCCAGCGCCGCAGTGGTGATCAGCGCGAACACTGCGCTACGTATCAGTACAGGTTTCATCATGACGTCTCCTCCCCAGAAGCGGAACACGACCGATCCTTCTGCGTGGCCGCAATAAGATTTGTTGTCTTCTCGTTCACACCACGCATCGCCAAGGTGTCAGAAACCCACCTGATCGCCGCCCTTCAGCGCCAGCATGCCGCGCGCTTCGGTTGGCGTGGCAATATCCAGTCCCAGTCCTTCCAGCACCTGACGGATGCGGCGAACCTGCGCGGCATTCGATTCCGCCAGTCGTCCCGGGCCATCCCACAGCGAATCCTCAAGCCCAACACGGACATTGCCGCCCATCGCGGCAGCCATCGTGGTGACCGGCATCTGGTGGCGTCCCGCGCCGAGCACCGACCAGACGTAGCTGTCCCCGAAAAGGCGATCGGCGGTGCGCTTCATGTGCGAAACATCGTCCGGGTGCGTTCCGATGCCGCCGAGGATGCCAAAAACCGTCTGAATGAAGAGAGGACCCTTGATGAGGTCGCGATCACGGAAATGGGCAAGATTGTACAGATGGCTGGTGTCGTAGCATTCAAACTCGAACCGTGTACCGTTGCCGCCGCAATGCTTGAGAATATACTCGATATCCTTGAACGTGTTCTTGAAAACAGTATTGCGGGTTTTCTCCAGATAGTCCGCTTCCCAATCGTGCTCGAATTCTTCATATCGACCCAGCATCGGGTAAAGGCCGAAATTCATCGAGCCCATGTTGAGCGAGGCAACTTCGGGGGCGAATTTCAGTGCCGGCTGAAGGCGCTCATCGACGGACATCGTCGGACTGCCGCCGGTGGTGAGGTTTAAAACCGCATCCGTTGCCTGCTTGATGCGGGGCAGAAAGGCGGCGAAGGCGGCGGGGTCCTGCGTCGGTCGGCCGTCTTCGGGGTTACGCGCGTGCAGATGCAGGATCGCAGCGCCCGCCTCTGCCGCCGCGATGGCTTGCGCAGCGATCTCGTCGGCCGTAACCGGCAGATAGGCAGACATGCTCGGGGTATGGATGCCGCCGGTGATGGCGCAGGTCACGATGACTTTGCGGGACGATTTGGCCATAGCGTCTTGTTCCTTGTTCTCATATATTTTCGACGTTGCCGCAGACGCTGATCGCCTGACCCGAAATGTTGATGCCGCCAGGCGATGCCAGAAACAACGCCATCGCCGCCACATCCTCCGGCTCGACCATCCGGCGCAGCGAAATATTGGCGAGATACTGCCGCTCCATGGCGTCGTAGCTGAGACCGGACGCCTCGGCACGGGCAAGAATCACACCCTCAATACGGGCTCCCCGCACGACACCCGGCAGGATTGCGTTCACGCGGACACCGTCCGGTCCCATTTCCTTGGCCAGGCTCTGCGTCAGTCCGACAATGCCCCATTTGGCGGCCGAGTAGGGTGTGCGCAGCGCATAACCAAGCCGCCCGGCAACCGAGGATATGTTGAGGATCAAACCGGCTTCGCTCTCGCGCAGCAACGCTGCGGCACGACGAACCACCAGGAGCTGCCCCATCAAATCGACATCGAAGGTGCGCCGGATGTCTTCAACCGACAGCTCGTCAATCGCGCCCGTGGGTCCGGCAATTCCGGCATTGTTGACGAGAACGTCAAGTCCGCCGAGACGCTCGGTGACGGCAGCGATAAGGGTATCGACCTCGGCCTCGTCCGAAACATCAGCGCATAGTGTGGAGACTGTGGGGTTCTCGTCTGTAAATTCGGCCATTGCGCGTTCGTCTATATCGCAGATCAGCACCTTCGCGTGGGCATCGAGGAAGGCGAGGGCGAGGGCTGCTCCTATGCCAGAGGCACCAGCCGTCACGAGTACACGAAGGCCGGGTCGCGGCCTTATTCTTTCGATCATGTTCATCTGCATTCCAGTCCGGAAAATTTCGGGAAAGACGCCACGTCAGGCCACCTCGAGCCAGTTGCGGCGTATGTCGGGTGCGGCATCCAGTTCCGCCGGTGTGCCACGAAATACCAGTTCGCCATGCCCCATGACCATGACCTCGCGGGCCACCTTGAGGGCGATCGTCAGTTTCTGCTCGACCAGCACCACCGCGACGCCGCGGCGACCAATATCGAGGATGACCTCCATCACAACCTCTACGATCTTGGGTGCCAGCCCCTCTGTCGGCTCGTCGATCAGCAGCACGCGGGGATTGCCAAGCAGCGAACGGCAAATGGTCAGCATCTGCTGCTCGCCTCCCGACAGATAACCGGCGCGGATCGCGCGCCGCTCCTTCAGCCGAGGGAAATAATCGTACATCTCCGCGACCGACCAGCGATGCGTGGCACCAGCCGCGCGGAACTGGACACCCATCGCAAGATTTTCCTCGACGGTGAGGTTGGGGAACACCAGACGCTCCTCGGGCACGTATCCGATGCCCTGTCGGCAGATGTCATAAGGCCTTAATCCGGCGAGCGGGCGCCCGGCGAGCGTTACCTTTCCGGCACTCGGTGGAACCAACCCCATCATCGCCTTGAGCAAAGTGGAACGACCCGAGCCGTTGCGCCCAAGCAGCGAGACGATCGCGGCCTCCGGCACGTCCATATCGATGCCATGCAGGATATGGCTCTTGCCATAATGGGCGTGCAGCCCCTTAACTTCCAGCAGACTCACAGCGCCTCCTCGCCCAGATAGGCTTCCTGTACCGCACGGTTCATGCTGATACCCTGCGGTGTATCTGTTGCGATGATGTTTCCGTAGACGAGCACCGACACCCGGTTACAAAGCCGAAAGACGACGCCCATGTCATGCTCGACCATCAGCAATGTCTTGCCTTCCGTAACCGTGCGGATGAGATCAATTGCGATCTCGGTCTCCTCGCGGGACATTCCGGCGGTCGGCTCATCGAGCAGGATCACATCTGCGCCCGTAGTCAGCGTCATGCCTATTTCCAGTGCGCGCTGTTCGGAATAGGTTAGGTCGCCAGCAAGATCATGGCCGTGCGTTTCCAGTCCCACAAGTGCGAGAATCTCTGCGGTCTCTTCGTTCACCCGGCGCATGCCGGACACCGGCCGAAACAGGCCGTAACGAACGCCGTGGCGGGCAAGCACGCCAATGCGCAGATTTTCGAAGACGCTGAGCCGGTGGAAAATGTTGGTGATCTGGAAGGAGCGCGCTAGTCCTGCTCGGTTGATCCGATGCGGCGGCAAGCCGGCAATGCTATTTCCGTTGAGAGCGATCTCGCCGGAGGATGGCTCGAACATGCCCGAGATGAGATTGAAAAGCGTCGATTTTCCGGCGCCGTTGGGCCCAATCACCGCATGACGCTCCCCTGCTCTGATGTCGAGGTTCAGTCCCTTGATCACCTCGACGGGGCCGAAGGACTTGGTGACGCCTGCAAGGCGCAGCACTGGCTGCTCGTTCATAGTCATCGCGCACCTCCTTTTGGGATTTCCCGGGTTCGCATCTCTGCACTCTTATCCTTGCTGTCCCAGAGTTCACCGATATCGCGTCGTGCGCGGTCAAGAAGCAGTCCGCCCGCAAGGAAAAGGACTAAGGGAAGCAGCCATGTGACGATGCCGGACGGATCCCAGATGACACCGAACAGGCTATAGTGCGGTAGTCCATTCGTGACGTTGCGCCGCAAAGCTGCATATTCTTCCCCGAAGAGCACCGAGACAGTTTCCGTCACATAGACCACGCCTGCCGTAATCAGCAGTCCGCCTGACAAGGCCAACAGATAGCGGCCGAGCAACCGCCGCCAGTCGAGCCGCTGGCGATTTCGGATATGATGCTGGATGACGCCACCGATGCCGGTCGGCATATAGAGCATCACCAGAACGAAGATGAGACCCTGATAAAACACCCATGAGCGCGTGACGTCCGAGACCAGGAAGGAGAAGAGCGTAAAGGCCGCAGCCCCAACGACGGGGCCGAAGAAAACAGTCGAGCCGCCGACGAAGGTTTGCAGAACGACCTGCGCCGAAACGCTGCTGGCGAACAAAGAGTAATTTGCCGTTTCGTTCGAGATTGCCTGCAGCGATCCCGCCACCGCCGCGAGCATTGCAGAGATGGCGAAGATGATCACCTTGGCCGTGTGGGCGCTATAACCGAGAAACCGCACCCGCTGTTCGTTATCGCGCAGCGCCAGCGTCAGACGACCAAACGGCGTGCGCGTATAGGCCCAGAGACCCAGCCCGCAGATAAGCACCCAGGCAAGCGTCAGGTAGTAGACCTCAATCGTCGCGCCAAAGACAATGCCACCCCACGGCATACGCATTGACGACACACCGGATTCGCCGCCGAACAGGCCCTGAAGTTGCGGCGCCAACGAATGAAAGAGCTCGGCAATCGCAAGTGTTACAAGAGCAAAATAGACGCCAGACCGCATGGTGGCAAAATAACCCGCAATAAGCCCGATCAGAAGTCCGACTGCGCCCCCTGCAAGTGGTACGAGTGGTGTCGGGAACATCAGCCCGCCCTCAATCGCCCGCATCAGGTGAAGCGCTGCGAACGCTCCGACGCCGAAATAAGCCGCGTGTCCGAACGAAAGAAGGCCGGCCTGGCCCATGAGCAGGTTGAAAGCAAGCGCAAAGAGGCTCGCGATCAGCACGTTGACCAATGCATTCTGCCAACCAATCCCCAGGAGGGGCGGAACGGCGATCAAAACCAGAAGCAAGGCGGAGAGAAGAAGGATTTTGCGCATGGATACCATCTTAGTTGCGCTCTCCCATTAAGCCCGCCGGACGAACCAGCAGAACGAGGAGCATCAGCGCGAAGGGGATCGTGGCGCTGATCGACGACAGTTTCAGCGTCATCAGCCCGCCGATCGAGCGCGCCCAATCACCCAGCCCAACGAAGCCAAACAGGCCGGCCAGCGACCAGTCGAGCCCGACGGCGAAGGACGAGAACAGTCCAATCAGCAGCGAGGCGACGAGTGAGCCCTTGAGCGAACCGAGGCCGCCGACGACCACTACCACGAACACAATCACGCCGAGTTCGATCCCCATGTTGGGATTGGTCGGATAGAATGCCCCTGCAACAGCTCCGGCAAGGCCCGCAAGCGCCGCCCCTGTGCCGAAGACCAGCATGAACACAATCGGAATATTGTGACCGAGCGCTTCGGCCATGGCCGGCAGTCGTTCGGCGGCGCGCACGACGATCCCGATCCGGGTTCGCGTTAGCAGCACCCACAAAAGAGTGAACATCACGATAGCCATCCCCCCGATGAATATCCGGTAGAAGGGATAGTCGGCTCCGAATATATGAAAGGCCGAGAACCGCATGCCAGACGGCATCTGGTAATTGACAGGGAAGTCGCCGAAGAAGAGCTTGATCAGCTCCTCGATCATCAACGCAAGTCCGAAAGTCAGGAGAAGCTCATGCGCGTGGCCGTGGGCATGAACTCGCGGTAGCAGAAAACGCTCAACCGCCATGCCAGTCAAGCCGACGACGATGGGAGCAACCGCGATCCCGACCCAGAAGCCAAAAATGGATGATACGGCATAGGCAACATAAGCGCCCAACATGTAGAACGAAGCATGGGCGAAGTTGAGTACGCCCATCATGCCGAAGATAAGCGTCAGACCGGCCGATACCATGAACAGCAACAAGCCGTATGTGACACCGTTCAACGTGGAGATGATCGCAAATTCCATGGGTCTTCCAGGGTGAAAACGACAGGGATGATCCGGCTGAAAGAGATGCCAACCGGACCACGGACTGCACGGGTTACTCTGCGGGGCGGTCCATCTTGCAATCATCCTGCACGGGATAGATCGCATCATCGCCAGCGATGACCTTGACCGTCTCGAAGCCCATCTTCGTGTTGTCAGCCGGATATTTGGGGTTCTCGACGACCTTCGAGACCACTACGGGACGGATCGTCTGGTGATCCTCCTTGCGGACGGAAATCGAGCCGAGCGGAGTGTCATATGTCGTGTTCTCAAGTGCCAGCGCGATCTTCGTCACATCGATGTCGCCTCCGCCG
Organism: Brucella sp. BE17; assembly: GCF_039545455.1. Taxonomy (NCBI): domain Bacteria; kingdom Pseudomonadati; phylum Pseudomonadota; class Alphaproteobacteria; order Hyphomicrobiales; family Brucellaceae; genus Brucella; species Brucella sp. BE17. Next base: position 918,470 of record NZ_CP154468.1, read on the forward strand.
AAATCGACTGTGCCGAGAGCCTGCTGCAGCGCACCGAGCGCGAAGGCAGAATGACCTTCGACGAAGATCGGATAGTGCCCCATCGCCTTTTTGTAGTCTTCGGCGAACGCGCCGTCGGTGGCGGCATTGTCGTAGTTGTTGGCGATGTAGTGGCCGAGCGCCGTCTTGCCAGCATTGGCGATATTGCCAGGCTGGTCAAGGAAAGCGGTGGCGAAGGTGACGTCGAGGCCTGCATCGCCCACGGCTTTCATCAGGAGCAGCAAGTCGTTCGACCAATTACCGGTAAAGACCGTATCAGGTCCGGCCGATTTGATGCGCGCGACGAAAGGCGCGAAATCCTGGATCTTGTTGACGTCGTGCAAAACTTCGTCGACCACCTGATAGCCACCGGCTTCCGCAAACGCAGCTACGGCGGCCTGCATATCCTGCCCCCAAGAATAGTTCTGATTGATGGAGTAGACCTTCTCGCCCAGATCACCCGCCTCCTTCATCGCGCTTACCAGTGCGCTCACGCGCATCGGCGCGGTCGCAGTGTAGCGAAAATGATAGAACTGGCACTTTGCCCCGGTCAATTCCATCGCGTCGCCGCCAAGATTGATGAAGATGACCTCTTTGCCAGGATTGCGGATATTGTGTTTGCGTACGTCCTCGGTGAGCTGGCCGGCAATGGCCGATGAAGCCCCCTGGAAGATGATATCGACGCCATCAGCCACCGCGTTGCGAAATTTGTCGGCCGCCTCGGGTGATCCGCCGGCATTGTCGTATTCGGTAACGATGACCGGCTCGCCGTTAAAACCACCGGCCGCATTGATCTGATCGACGCCGTATTTAACGGCGTTTGCATAGAGGCGGCCCGTCGATGTCTGCGCGCCCGAAAGGCTTTCTATTATACCTATCTTCAAGGGTTCAGCGTGAAGCGCGGTTGCGCTTGCCAAGACTGCACACGCAGCCGCAATCACGGAAAGTCGGTTCATGGTGATCTCCTCCCACAGAGTATCTATCTGCATGCCACTCAACCGGACTGCTGTCCCGATGAGCCTCCTTCGGCACTGATCGCACTTTAGACACAGAATGTGAGCCTGTAAAGAGATGAGATATGTGATCACACATCTCACCGTATAAGTGACCCATATGCCCAAAGAGCATTGTTTGTTGAACGAATTGAACGTACAAAGCCCCATGTGTGCGGATTTGCGGCGCGCATGATGTCCTCTGTCGGGGCTCAACGGTCGCGAAACTACCCTTAGACGCCGCCCAGTGAGGCTCTGATCTGTGAATAAACTTAGTACGACTGCCAAAAGCCAGAGAGCACTTGCACCCATTGATATCACGACGGTACAGGAGCGGGTCTATCAGAGTTTGCGCTTCGGCCTTTTGAAGGGTGAGTTTCTGCCCGGTGAGCAGGTATCTATTCGCGGCCTTGCAGAAGTGCTCGGCACAAGCGCCATGCCGGTTCGTGAGGCGGTAGCGCGCCTGATCGCGGAACGTGCTATCGAACAATCGGGCCCGCGCACCTTGCGGGTTGCACCCTATGTAGCCTCCGACCATGAGAACTATATCCGCATCCGTATGCGGCTTGAGGGTTACGCAGCCGAGCGGGCTGCAAGCGCACCGAGAAATCCAACGGTGATCGACACGCTCAGGCGCATCAACGAAAGCATGGCAGAAGCTCTCGCGGTTCGCGACTTCGACGCCGCACTTGCCGACAACCAGGCTTTCCATTTTGAGGTCTATAAAGCTGGCGGCTATCCGCAGTTGCTCGACATCATATCCACACTCTGGCTCCGGACCGGTCCGATCGTGGCGTCCGCGCGTCAGGACGAGGCCCTGTTCGAGCGAGTCTTCAAGATCGGCGTCCATATCCACAACGATGCCATCGACGCCATTGCCAAGCGCGACCGAGCAGCCGCGCGACGCGCCATAAATCTCGATATCCGCTCATCGCATCTTCTGATCCGTCGCTTCTACAAGCGCACTTCAGGTGAGGTCGGCCAATCCCCCGCATAAACGCCAGTATCGGCGTCTGGGATTAACCACCCTAACGCAACTGTGCCAACAGGAGCCATTCGGCGACGAGAGCCGGTTTGGCGTTTCCTTCAATTTCCACCGTGACCGTATAGGTAAAAAGCAGTCTATCGGGTGCTTTCTGTTCGACTTCCTCTAATACGAAACGGCCACGGATGCGACTCTTCGATGGGACAGGCGCAAGAAAGCGCACACGGTTCATACCGTAATTGATGCAGACTGCGGCGTCGTTCATCTGCGGCACGGCATCGAATAACATCCAGCTCAAGAATGAAAGGCTCAGAAAGCCATGCGCGACAGTACCGCCGAAAGGCGTTTCCATGGCGCGTTTCGGATCGACATGGATATATTGATAGTCGAGCGTATCTTTCGCAAAAGCATCAATGCGCGACTGATCGATATCGATCCATGACGAGTGACCAACTTCCTTTCCACGCTGTTCCAGATAAAGCTTTAATGTTGCCTGAAACTGGTTCTGCATAGCTCACAACACCTCAAACAGACCAGCGGCACCCAAACCGCCGCCGATGCACATTGTGACGACGACATATCTCACGCCGCGTCGTTTGCCTTCAATCAGAGCATGGCCGGCAAGTCGCGCTCCTGACAATGAACAACCTGTACCGCAAAGGACTCATTGAGCTCCCATAGACCGATATCACCTATGGAAAGTCCAAAGCGGTTCAATAGCTTGGACACGGAGAAGATCAGCCCTATGCCCATTGCATCCGGCCTGGTCCCGGCAACCGCAGTACTGATATAGCGCCCAAGCGGCTCAATGCCCGCTTGTTCGGGAAGTTTCCTGTCCATCAACACGCATGCTAATGCAACATCCGACAACTGGCTGACATTGCCCGCCGTTATCGCCCCTCTCTGACTGTTTTGAGAGAGGCAAGAGTATCGATCGTGGTGTCCGGACGGCTCCCGTCGTCGTCGCGAAGAATAACCGCTCTTTCAGCCATATCGGGCCTTAATTTTAAGGTTCGCTGCAGCCGAAAACTCCGATTTTTCCCATAAATAAGGGGTTATGCGTTAATCGCCGCTTCTTTTAGAAGCGGCGATCTTTATTATTCCGATAAGACCGTCATAGCCTGCAAGATAACAACGGCTGATGCAGCCCCCGGATCGATATGGCCTAAAGAACGTTCACGAAGACGGGCTGCTCGTCCCTTCGTTGCAATCATCGAGCGCGTGGAGTTGGCACCGGCTGTCGCGGCCGCGATCACCTTGCTCCAAAACTCGGAAGCACTGCTTTCATCCAAAATGGCTGCTTGCGCAGCCTCAGCAGCCGGTAGCCAGGCATCGAGCATCGTCTTGTCCCCGCGCTGGCCATGTCCACGTTCCCTGATCCCAACGCCAATGGCATCGATAATGGCCGCGTAAGTCTGACGATCGAGCGCATCATGTCCAGCCGTTGCCTTTGCTGCGCGTCGAAAACCTGTTGCATATAAAGGCCCTGTTGATGCTCCGACGGCATTGATGAAAGCAGTGGCAGCGGTATTGAAGACGGTTGAAATATCCGTCTCATCGAGATTGAGTTTTATGAGTTCTCTTCTAACGGCCAGAAAGCCCAACGCCATCGTCGTTCCATGATCGCCATCACCAATTGCGCCGTCGAGTTCAGAAAGCCGGTCCTTGTCAGCCTCGATTGCCGCAGATATAGCCTCAAACATATTCGCCAGACGGCGGGCCGCATTTTGCGACATGGATTTTCTCCTTAAGCCTCACAGCAACGCGCATACTCGATCATGAGGCATATGCTATTTTAGTTTCAAGCGATGCGAAACGATACGACAAAACAGGCCGTATCAGCCGATTTTAAGGCTTGCTGTCTCGCACGGATGCAACAACAGCTCAGTCAATTCCTGATCGAGGTGCATTATGGATATTGAGGCTCCGACCATATCGAGTGATGTGCAATAGTGCCCGATCCAGTTTGCTTCAATCTGAATATTCTTGGCTTCCAGTCGCTGTGCCACACGACGATAAAGAACATAGAGTTCCATCAATGGCGTAGCGCCAAACGAATTGACCAGAACAGCAACGCGATCCCCCGGCAGGGCCTTCATTTCATTAAAAATGCGGTCCATGATGTTATCAACGATTTCATCGGCTTGACGAAGCCGATCCCGCGACACGCCAGGTTCGCCATGAATACCGACACCAATTTCCATATCATCAGGACCGATCTCGAAATTATGTCGTCCCGTCTGTGGCAGAGAACCGGGTTCAAGCGCCACGCCAATCGTATAGGTACGTGTATTGGCCTTGCGGGTAACCGTTTCACAGGCTTCCAGTGAAAGGCCTTTATCGCAGGCAGCCCCTGCCACTTTAAAGACGAAAAAGTTGCCTGCCACGCCACGCCGTCCGTCCTTGTCATCAATGGGCGATGAGGCAATATCATCCGTCGTCAGAACGGTTTTGATCTTGATACCTTTTTCCTCGACGATTTCGGCAGCCATTTCAAAATTCATGACATCGCCTGCATAATTGCCATAGACAAAAAGAACGCCTTCGCCTTTGGACGCCGCAAGTGCACAGTCAACAATGGGATCAGGAGGGGGAGATGAGAATATGTTGCCGACAGCAACCGCATCTGCCAGTCCCTTCCCGACATAGCCTAGAAAACAGGGCTCGTGCCCAGCGCCACCCCCGATCACCAGTCCGACCTTGCCAGGGCGCGGACCGTTGCGTGCGACCAATGTTCGGTTGGAACGGCCAATGGGCTGAAGGAATTTACCATGCGCGCGCACGACGCCGTCAAGCATTTCTTCAACCGCCTCATTCGGGTTGTTGAGCAACTTTTTCACACGTACGCGAAAAGTATTCGGCACCTGTACCTGCCCGGTTTTAGGGCGCTGTGACAATCGTGCATCGAGGTCGATCACCCCGTCAGCCCTTAAAATTCCAAGTCCGGTTGCAGCATCCGTCACAAGCACATTGATATAGTTTCCGCGCAATGCGGCAAGAAGTGCTGGCACCTTGTCAAAACCGCCCGCCACCGCGATACGGGTATGGATCTGCCGTAGCTTATCGAGCGATATTCCAATGGTCCGGCTATCAAGCGGACCGGAAACGGCTTGACCACGCTCGTCGATGAAACGACCGGCCACAACACCTACAGCCCCGGCTGCCAGATATTGTTGCAGAGACACCGATTCAAAAAAGCCACTCGTATGGATGGTCGAATTGGATCGCAGTGAAGACACACCAAAAAGAATACGGTTTGCATTCTCAAGAACCGTAAACTGCTCCTGAAGCAAAGGTTCGTCCAACAACATATCGCGCATCTGTTGCGAACGTACAATTGCCGGTGCCATGATATTGATGCAGCGGCCAGACACCGCTTCCGCAAGAACCGCAGCGCAACGCTCCGGCGTATAGCTAAATGATGCCGTTGTGCCACCCGTTGCCTGCACAACGGTCATATCCTGCAAGGCAGCGATATTGGTTTGCTCGCCCACCGACAGTGCAGTACGGCCCCAGGCAACGGCCAGCCTATCGCCGGATTTGAGTATTTTTCGGAGCGCATGTGCACCTGCCACGCCAAGGCGGTCAATCAATGGCCGGGCATTGTCATCATTGGGAATGATAAAACAGTCCGACAGTCCGAAATGACGCTTCAGCTCTTGCGCGACAGACAGTGATTCCAGCCGCCCACCTTCAAGAGAAATATTGACGATACCCTTTTCGCGCGCTTCAGCCAGATAGCTGTTCACGGTTGCACGCGAAATGCCCATGACATCGGCAATCTCGCTCTGCGTCAGGCCGTCTTCGTAATAAAGCCAGCACGCCCAGACATAGGGGTCATCGCCATAACGCAAGGGAATCGTAATCAAATTCTCGCTGGCACTGGCTTTTGGTTTGCCGACCTTGCGCGATGTGTTGGGCTTGAGCGTCATGCGATTTTCTGGTGCCCCTTTCCTGCGCGGTAAAGATGAAAGCCTTCAAAAGCAATTGCAACATGGTCAAACGAATTTGGCGCCTGAATGTGTGACCCCACACAGTTTTCAGACGCCAAACTCATAATCAAGATAGAAAGCCTTACTGCAAACGGCTCTTTGCTTGTGCGGCAAGGTCGGTCAGAATCAGCGCGCAGGACGTTGCACCTGCATCCAGAACCCCGAGCGAGCGCTCACCGAGACGGCTTGCCCGTCCAATCTTTGCAACGAGATTGAGCGTGGAGTCGCGGCCTTGTTCGGCTGCTGCTGATAAGACATCCAGGCTGTCCGCAAAGGACTGGCCCCGGCTGTTTACTTCATCAAAAGCCGTTATTGCCGGGATTAGCGTGTCGAGCAGCGTCTTGTCGCCAAGCTTTGCTGAACCAATCGACTGAATACCGTCGAGGCCCGCATGAAGCATATTGCTGAAAGCGGCAGCGTCGATATTCTCAATGCCTTCCAGCTTTTCGGCGAATTCGTTGAACATAACGCCATAGAGCGGCCCCATCGAACCACCGATCTCGGTGAGCAGGACAGTTCCGAGCGTATCCAGACCCTCGGCGAGCGAAACGTCTTTGCCTTTCAGGCGTTCGGCCGCAAGTCCAAAACCTTTTGCCATGTTCACGCCATGGTCGCCATCACCGATCTTGCCGTCGATCTCGCTGAGATAGGCTTTGTTCTCGATAATCCGCTCTGCAAGCGAGAGAACGATCGCACCCGATCCGGCATTCTTGAATGTCTGCATGATATGTCTCTTTCTTACAAAACCGCTGCCTTACAAAACAGTCGTGCAGCGGGCTTCGACATCGAGCAACGCTTTCAGCTCGTCATCAAGCGCCATGACGGTCAATGTAGCGCCAACCATTTCCAGTGAGGTGAAGTAGTTACCCACATAGGTGCGATAAATCTTCAGTCCGCGCTTGGTGATTTCCTGCTCGATCGTATCGTTAAGAATATAGAGCTCATTGAGTGGCGTTGCGCCAAGACCGGAAACCAGCACAGCAACTTCTGTCCCTTCAGACAGGTTGTGATCGTCGAGCACGATCTTGCTCATGTCTTTGGCGACTTCGTCGGCACGCTTGAGCGGCTCAACGCGCACACCCGGCTCGCCGTGATGGCCGATGCCCACTTCCATTGTGCCAGGTTCAATCTGGAAATTGGGATGACCGACGGCTGGCAAAGTGCAGGGACCAAGGCCGACGCCAATGGAACGACAATTATCGATGGCTTTTTGTGCGGCTGTCTGTACTTCCAGAAGACTTGCCCCGGCTGCAGCCTTGGCACCGCCGATTTTCCACATGAAGATTTCGCCAGCGACACCGCGGCGTTTTTCGCGTTCGCTCGCAGGGGCGGAGCACACATCGTCATTAGCGACGACTGTCAGCACTTCGATTCCGTCCTTGGCAGCCAGTTTCACAGCCATTTTGACGTTCATATTGTCGCCGGCATAATTACCGTAAAGGCAGACAACGCCCTTGCCGCCATTGGCTTCGCGGAACGCATCATAAAAACTCTTGGCAGTCGGCGAGGAGAAGAGCTCACCCACTGCGACGGCATCAAGCAGGTTCTTGCCAGTATAGCCGATGAAAGCTGGCTCATGACCGGAACCGCCACCCGTTACGACGCCTATTTTCCCCTCAACAGGTGCGCCTTGCGCAACAACCACACGCGGGTTATCCGTCGACAACCGGACAAGGTCATTATGCGCCTTGACGAAGCCCTTAACGGTATCTTCGACGACTTCATCCGGGTTATTGATAAATCTTTGCATCTTTGCACCTATCGAAGGCGGGACACACAGTCCCGCAAAAATATTACTATGCTGTGCCGCAGCTTTTTATAAAATCGTATAACCGCCATCGATCAGGAGATCGGCGCCATTGATCATCTCAGCACCGCTCGACGCCAGGAAGACCGCAGCAGCGGCGATTTCTTGCGGATATGCGAAACGGCCAGACGGGATGCGCTTCTTGGCAGCGTCCCCTTTTTCACCGCTCCAGGCTTTCTTGCCCAGTTCGGTGAGCACGATGGTCGGTGAAATCGTATTGACCGTAATGCCGTGTTTCCCCCACTCGGCGGCAAAGGTCTTCGACATGCCGATAACACCGAATTTCGAGGCGCAATAGGCAACATGTTCCTCGATGGCGACCGTGCCTGCCTGCGAGGCGAGATTGATGATTTTGCCGCCATTGCCAGCCGCGATCATCGCACGACCAACCTCCTGTGTGACAAGGAAGCTGCCCTTGAGATTGATTGCAATCGTACGATCCCAGTCCTGCAATGTCAGCTCTTCGGCGGGTGCCAGAAAAACAACGCCAGCGCTGTTTACAGAGATATCGATCTGCCCGAATGCCTCGACCACGGCCTTTATAGCTGCCTTGACCGACACTGGATCAGACACATCGCAGACGAAAGGCTTTGCTCCATCTCCAAGCGCTTCCGCCTTGGCATGGGCCTGATCTGCGTTGATATCGAGAACAGCGATCTTTGCACCCTTGGCAGCAAAAGCATCAGCAACAGCAGCACCAATGCCGGAGGCAGCGCCCGTCACAAGGGCGACTTTTCCGGTCAGCGGAAAGTTGAGGTCGATTTGGGGAGATTGATCGGACATCGTTTGATCCTCGGGTTTGAGGGCGGGGTGAACGAAACAATCCGTTCACCCCGCTTGTCATTTACTTGCGTGTTTCCAGAAGCTTGTCGACATTGTCAGCCGTTACCGGCGTCCATGGAACATTGTATTCCTTGCCCTTGCCATCGTTGAACGGCATATCGGGATACTGCGTCCAGATGTCAGACTGAGGCTTGTAATCACCCTTCTTGGCATGGAAGATCGCAAGATCCATCGCGCCCTGCGCCTGCGCACGGGCATCCTGAAGGATCGAAGTCATCGTGCCAGCCTTGACCGCATTAAGCGCGTCGGTCACACCATCGATACCGGCGATGGCAAAATCATCGACTTTGAGGCCTGCTGACTTGATCGCTTCAATCGCACCAAGCGCCATTTCGTCGTTTTGTCCGATAACGCCATTGATCTGGCCCTTGTGAGAGGTCAGCCAGTTTTCCATCAAGGTCTGCGCTTCGGCACGCGACCAGTTGGCAGTCTGTTGTTCCAGAACCTTGACATCCGGGCATTCGGCAAGAGCCTTCTTGTTGCCTTCAAGTCTCGATGCCTGTGCGGACTGGCCGATCGGGCCTTCGATAATCACGACATTGCCTTTGCAGCCGATCTTTTCGAGAACCGTCTTGGCTTCCATATAGCCGGAAACCGCATCGTCAGAACCAACATAGGCAGCCAGCAGTTCAGAGTCGACGCGTGTGTTTGAGCCAACAACGGGAATCTCAGCGTCATGGGCGGCCTGTACGGCAGTCGCACCGGCTTCAACATCGATCGGCACGAAAATGATCGCGTCGAACTGCTGCGTGATCATGGTGTTGAACTGCTCCTGCTGTACGAGCGCGTCATAACGACCGTCGAAAACTGTCAGCGAAACTTCGCCGCTCTTCACAGCAGGATGTTCTTTCAGCGCTTCAGACCAAATCTGCATGAATTCGGCATTCAGCCCATAAGGAGCTGCGCCAATTTTCAGCTTTTCCTGAGCGTGGGCTGCGCCCACGAACAGGGCTGTGGCCGATGCCAGGGCAATCAGCAATTTCTTCATCGATACTTCCTCCACATTATCCGCATTGGTTGAAAGTGCGGCTTTGGTTGCGCCATAAGCATGGCAATTGGTAATTCTTCACATCAGGCGTTCTGGTTGCGTTTTTGATCGAGCATGACAGCCCCGACGATCAACGCGCCCTTGAGTACCTGCTGGTAATAGGATTCAATCCCCATCAGATCGAGACCGTTATTCATGACGCCGATGATGAGCGCGCCAATCAACGTTCCGGTCACACGCCCCACGCCACCGGCAAGGCTGGTGCCACCAATCACCACCGCTGCAATCGCATCGAGTTCGTAGGCGATACCGGCCTGTGGCAGCGCGGAGCCGGTACGGGCTGCAAGCATCATGCCCGCAAGACCGGAAAGCGCACCGGCAATGACATAGACGGAAAAGCGAACGCGGGTGACATTGATGCCCGATGTCTTTGCCGCATGCGGGTTGCCACCCACGGCATAGACATAGCGGCCAAAGCGTGTGCGGGTCAGCACCCACCATGCAGCAATAAAGACAATCGCGAGCAGAATGACCGGCAGCGGAATACCCATAATTTTGGCGGTACCGATCCAGCGGAAGTCGGGAATCAGTGCCGGGACGGGCTTGCCACCACCGTAAATGAGCGTCAGGCCGCGCGCTGCCGAAAGCATGCCAAGCGTTGCCACAAATGCAGGCACCGAAAAGCGTGCAACGATCCAGCCCACGAGACCGCCGCAGGCACAGCCGACGGCGAGACCGGCAAGAATAGCGACCACTGCCGGATATGGCCCGCCAGCCACACCTGCGGTTGCCGACGTGGTGGCAAGGCTTGCCGCAACAATGCCTGTAAGCGCTGCGACAGAGCCGACAGAAAGGTCGATGCCACGCGTCAGAATGACAAAAGTCATGCCGATGGCCAGAACGCCATTGATCGAAGTTTGCAGAAGAACGTTTGATATATTGCCGGTTGTCAGAAAATAGGGGTTCGACACCGACAAGATGAAGACCAGAAGCAGGAAGGCAAGGAAAATGCCGTATTCCTGTATCACCAGTCGGCGCCTCTCCAAAGCAAACCAGCCCGTCTTTTGTGTTTTCTCAATATTGCTCACGTTCTAAGCCTCTCCCAGCCTGCCAGTGGCAGGCTTAATCTCAATCAGGTGCAAAAACACTCACAGCCATCAGGTTGACAGATGCACCAGTTTCTGGGCGTCAGTATCTGCCCTGTGATAGACGCCAGCCGACCTGCCCTGTCGCATCACCAGAATGCGATCGGACATGCCCAGCACTTCATCGATTTCAGATGAGATCATCACAACAGTGCCGCCTGACGCGGTGAATTCGCAAATGATGCGATAAATTTCACGCTTGGCGCCGACATCCACGCCGCGTGTCGGTTCATCCAGCAGCAACAACCGCGGGTTGCGCAAAAACCATTTACCGAGCACGACCTTTTGCTGGTTGCCACCGGAAAGCCCCGAAACCGGCATCGTGTCACGTGCTGCCTTGATACCGAAATGCTCAATCATTTTTGCGCTGGCGGCCGCTTCTTCACGCTGACGCATGGCAAAGGCCGGGCTCATTTCGGGCAAGCTCGCAAGACAGATATTAGCGCGAACGCTATCGGTCAGATTAAGTCCTGTGAGCTTGCGGTCTTCGGTAACAAGAGCAATTCCCTCAGCCATGGCGTCGGCAGGCTTGCCGATCTTCAATTGGCGCCCTTCAAGACGAACGTGCCCCTTGCTGGCTTTTTCCAGACCAAAGATACAGTTGAAAATTTCGGAGCGGCCAGACCCCATCAACCCGTAGATGCCAAAGATTTCGCCTTTGCGGACCGAAAAGGAAATGTCCTCGATTTTTCCCGGCAGAGCAAGATCGTCAACTTCAAAGCCGATTTCATCGCTCGGTTCGTTGGTCTTGATAAATTCCTCGCCAAGCTCACGCCCAACAATCAGGCGGATCAGTTCAGGCCGATCGATATCGCTCAATGCTCCCGATCCGACATAGCCGCCATCGCGAAAGACCGTATAGGAATCGGCAATCTGGAATATTTCGGACAGCCTGTGCGAGACATAGACAATGGCCTTACCTTCGACCTTAAGCCGCTCCACGGCTGCAAAAAGATGCTGCGCTTCCTTTTCACCGATAGCCGATGTCGGCTCATCCATAAAAATCACATCGGCATTATGGCTGAATGCCTTGGCGATTTCCACGAGCTGCATCTGTGCGACCGACAATTGGCCCATGGCCTGTGTCGCACGGATATCAAATTCCAGACGATCAAGAAGCGCTTGCGCCTCATTGTTCATCTTCTTGAAATCAATACCGCCAAAGCGTGCCGACGGCTCGCGACCGAGATAAATATTCTCGGCCACACTCATATGGGGAACGGGGCTTAGTTCCTGCTCGATAATTGCAATGCCGGATGCAAGTGCCTCGGCAGGCGTTGAATAATGAACTTCTTTGCCGCGTAGCCAGATTCGACCATCATCGCGCTGCTGAATGCCCATCAGGATGGAAAGAAATGTGGATTTACCCGCGCCATTGCCACCGCAAAGGGCATGGACCGAACCAGCCCGCAGTTCCAGCTGACCGTCGCGAAGAGCCGCAACTCCACCGAATGATTTTTTGAGGTTTTCGACTTTCAACAGCGTCTGCACGGCATCCTCCTTGACCACGCCTTACAGAAATCACTCATTGATCGACATATGTCAATTGTATAATTTTACATTTGTCGATATTTAAACGACATATGTATATTCCGGGAGCGCAACATGCGCTTCCAAGCCCCTCAAAGAGCTATTCAATTCTTGGAATAATAATGAAGTATTACAATTGAACGCGACGTTTCCAACCCCGCTGATCACGCCGGCATCTATCCCACGACATAGTTGCGCAAGGCCTCACCCAGACGCAAAATACCCTCATCAATCTGACTTACCGGCACGGAGGAAAAGCTGACACGGGCATGGTTGAGCTGAGGACTCTCGGCATAAAAGGGATCGCCCGGCACATATCCCACTTCGAATTTCGGTATTGCGCATTCAAGAAGAAATTTTCGAGCATCGAAACTCTCGGGAAAAGTCAGCCACGTAAACAAGCCACCAGCCGGATGTGTGAAGTGGATATCTTGCGGAAGATGCTCGCGCACGGCGCCAAGCATCACATCCCTCTTGTGCTTATAGTGTTTTCGGATTGAAGTGATGTGACCATCCAGATCATAAACATCAAGGAGATGAGACACTGCTGTCATGTTCAGGGTGCTGCATTGGGTGTCAGCGCCAAGTTTGAGCAGTGTCATTTTCTGGATGATCTCTTCGCTAGCCACAGCCCATCCAAGGCGCAAACCCGGCGACAGAATTTTCGAGAAACTGCCCAGATAAATGACGCGGCCCTCTTCATCGAGGCTTTTTAACGTAACCGGAGGCGGCGCATCGAAATACACTTCGCGATATGGAGTGTCCTCAAGGACGATCAAGTCATATTTATTCGCAAGTGCGATCAAAGCCTTGCGTCGATCAAGGCTCATCGTCACCCCTGTCGGATTATGGAAGTCCGGGATCGTATAAAGCAGTTTTGCCCTTGGGTTCTGCTTCAAGAGTGCTTCTAAGGCATCTGTATCAAGACCGTTTTCGTCCACAGCGACCGTTTCATATTGCGGTTCACAGGCTGCAAACGCGCCAAGCGCACCCAGAAAAGTTGGTGCCTCCGTAATGATCGTATCGCCTTTATCGACGAGCAGGCGTGCCGCCAGATCAAGTCCTTGCTGCGCCCCCTGAAGGATCAGGATATTATCCATCGTGCAATCGACCTGCTCATGCTTCATCCGCTCCACGATCTGCTGGCGTAGTTTTGGCAGACCTATTGAAGATGAATATTGAAGCGCTTCCTTGCCGGACGTTTTGAGCGCTTCATCAAAAGCAGCCCTTATTGCATCCACTGGAAACACGTCACCATCGGGATATCCTCCGCCAAAGAAAATCATCTGCGGATTGGTATTCAAACTGCGAATAGCCGAAGGCTTGATGCCGTTCATACGCTTTGCATACTGGATATTCATTTTACTTTCTTCTGCGTTGGAAGCCGCTTCTGACGAAGCACAGAAAGAGTTGGATCAAGATTTCACGGGCAATGTCAGAAGGGCGGGAAGGCGTCCCGCATCTGAAGCCGCCTCGAGGTTCATGACGAAATCAACAATCTCGCGACACCGTGATTCCGGCAACACGCGGCTGGCCAAAGCCATGAACTTAGCGACCACTGCAGAATCGCTCATTGGATTGTCCATCCCGCCCAATGGAAATTCCACCGTCTTACTAAAAACCCGCCCATCATTCAGCGTGACAGTGATAACTGGCTCCGCATTCGCGGCCATGTTTGGATCCACGAATACATCCGTGAGCTGCAGAGTGTTTTTAATTGAAAGCGCAGACCAGGCAGCTTCTTCCAGCTCGTCAAGTCCGACCCTGCCATAATGCAGTCGAGCGGCGAGCGCATAAGGCAGGCTCATCTGTGCATCGGCACGGCTTGCGACAATCTTGCCGCCGCACATGCCAGCTTGAAATTCACTCATGGCAACATCGATACGCATGATATCATCCGGGACAAAACTCTGTTCGCCCAGCATTTTTTCGATGGCATCAATAGCTGAATGCGTGCCACGACAGGTGGCATAAGGTTTTATCGAACACCGATTGACACGCCAGAACTCTCCGAAATCCGAACTCAGCAATGCAGGATTGCCGTCTCCACGGCAAAAAGTCGTGAAGAAATTCCCCCAGCCCGCAGCGTCCAGAACGAAAATTGGCCCACTAAAACCCGCAGCAGCAAGTTTTGCGGCGGAAAAGCCGCCTTCGGTGGCACGACCGGCGTGTAGCTTCTTGGTCTGGCTGCCATCATGAATGAAAGCCCATGTTCCGCTGGCATAAGAACATGCAATGCCGAGCGCTGAAGCGTGTCTCTGTGCGTCGAAACCAAACAGTGACCCTGTTGCTGCAGCTGCTGCGAAAGCGCCGCATGTGCCGGTCGAATGCCAGCCAAGTCCGTTATGTGTTTCGTACCCGCCACACGCTTCGAGCATGCGGCGTCCGACCTCATATCCGGCAAGAACGGCCGTTAGAAAACTTGGGCCCGAAACCGTTGTGTGTGCATCGCTAAGTGCTGCAATTGCCGCCGGCAACACCACAGCACCGGAATGATCACAGCCCCCGCTATCATCGAGTTCAAAGGCATGGGCCGAAACACCGTTTACAAAACTTGCTGTACGGCTATCCAGTGTCAGTGCTGTACCCCAGACCGGAACCGGGCCAGACATACCGCTTTTTTCTACGAGGTCGAAGGCATTCAGAACGATTTTTGTCTCGACAGAAGCCGCACCAGCAATCGCCGCTCCGAGCGTATCAAGAATATGGATTTTTGCCTTGTTAACGGTCGCAGCCGGAAAATCGGAAAAACGCATGATCGCAATATTACGTGCCAAAACCATGGACGGGTGTTCATTCACGGCTGTGTTCCTTACGAAAGTGTTGAACAGGCGTGGCGTCTTTTTAGACAAACCTTCGGCATGAACGGCTGCGCATTCAAACACAGCCGCTCTATAATCTGCATTTTCCCGAAATTTTCTGATGCAAACGTCACATCAGAAAAAGCACGCGCATCTGTTATTCAGACTTCAGTGGCTCTTCGTTGATCATCGCAGCCTTAAGACCTGCAGATTGCAGTTCCCATTTCTTCAGAACCGCATCATAGGAGCCGTCTTCGATCATGCTCTGCAAAGTCTTGGCAATGAGATCACGCAACTGCGTATCCTTCTTGGTAACCGCGATGCCCTGATGCACAGTGGTGAAGGGTTCACCGACAATGACATAGCTACCCTTTTCCATGTTCAGAAGATAAGGCAGTGTTTCGCTGCCCTGCACTGCTGCATCAAGGCGCTTCTGACGCAACTGTGTACGAGCGTCGGCTGAGCCTTCAGTGCCAACGATCTTCAGGGCCGGCTTACCATTCTGTTCACAAGTTTCCTTACTCCAGGTTTCCATTTCCTTCGGGAATGAGGTGCGCCGGCTGGCACCAACCGTTTTACCGCAGAGATCTTCTGGTTTCTTGTATTCTTCCGCACGGTCGGACGTAGTGTAGAACTGCGCACCAGACGCCAGGTAGTCCACGAAATCCAGTGTTTCGCGACGGCCAGGCAGATCGGTCATGCCGCTCATGATAAGGTCCGCACGTCCGGTATTGAGTGCGCTCACCATCTGCTCAAAGCTGATCTCTTCCCATTTTATGGTCACGCCGAGCTTTTCGCCGATAGCATTGCCAAGGTCGATATCAAGGCCTGTCAGCGTTCCCGTTTTCGGATCCTTGAATTCAAGCGGCGGATAGTTTGGAACATTGGCGATGACGATTTGCTTTTTTGCCGCGATACGCTCAGGCAGTTCCTGCGCTGTTGCCGCCTGGCTCACCGCCATCAAAGCAAAAATGGAAACTGCAAGCTTGCTCTTGGTATTGATCATAATCTGTATCCCCTTGCTGTGTGTTACTTCTTGTGAACGGCTTTGATAAAATTCTGTGTTCGTGCCTGTTTCGGGCTTCCGAGCACTTGTTCGGGCGATCCTATTTCAATAATTTCGCCCTGATCCATGAAGGCCACGCGATCCGCAACCTCTCTCGCAAAGCCAAGCTCATGCGTGACGACAATCATCGTCATGCCGCTTTTTGCCAAATCGCTCATAACGTGCAGAACTTCACCAACGAGTTCCGGATCCAATGCTGAAGTCGGCTCATCGAACAACAACAGCGTCGGCTGCATGGCAAGGGCACGAGCGATGGCGACACGCTGTTGCTGGCCTCCCGAAAGCTGGGCGGGATAGGCGTCCCGCTTGTCGTAAAGGCCTACTCTCTCGAGAAGTTCATGCGCACGCTTCTTTGCGGACTGAGACTTTTCGCGCAGAACCTGCACAGGCCCCTCGATGATATTTTCGGTGACGGTCAAATGCGGAAATAGGTTGAAGCGCTGGAAAACCATGCCGATTGAGCGACGCTGACGTGCAACTTCCGCATCGCTCAACTCATGAAGATAATCCCCTTCGCGACGATACCCTATCAATTCACCGCCAACCCAGATCGCACCACCATTCATATGTTCCAGCTGGTTGATGCAGCGCAGAAATGTGCTTTTACCGGATCCTGAAGGACCAATAATACAAAGAACTTCGCCCTTAGCAATCTGAAGACTGATCCCCCTCAATACTTCAAGTGTGCCAAACTTCTTACGTACATCGGAAGCGACTACCAGTGGTGCTTGCGGAGAAAGGTTTTGATCTCCGGCATCGGTCGAAACAGAATTGTCCATATCAATTGTCTCCTCGGTCATTTCGTTTCACCCGGCGAAGCGACACCTTTGGAGTAATATTTCTCGATGCGACCTTGAATAAGGCTGAGGATAGTCACCACGATCAAATACCAGAAAGCAGCAACAATCAGCAATTCGACAACACGCGAATTGGCGTAATAGATATTCTGTGCGCTGTGCAGGATTTCCGCATACTGGATCACACTGGCAAGCGAGGTCAGCTTGACCATACCGATGAATTCATTTCCGACCGGCGGAACGATGACACGCATTGCCTGCGGCATGATAATTCGGCGCAGCAGTTTAAGTCGGGTCATGCCAATTGTCTGCGCAGCTTCATATTGCCCCTGATCAACGGAAAGAAGCCCCGCCCGGACAACCTCTGCGGTGAACGCACCCTGCTGGATGCCTAATCCGAGAAGCGTTGCTACGAAAGGCGTCATGATCAGCACGGTTGGAACCGAGAAAACGCCCGGTATACCCATGGTCGGAAAAACAAGCGCCAGATTGAACCAAAGCAGCAATTGCAAAAGGGCCGGCACAGCACGGAAAAACCAGATATAACCGACAGCGACATAGGAAAGAACGGGGTTATCCGATAGACGCATAATGGCAAATATAACGCCGAGTGCTATCCCAAGTGCCATGGCCAGAATGGACATGACTATGGTGTTCACAAGCCCAGTCATGATAGCCGGCACCGTGAGAAACTCACCAACATAGTCCCATTCGATTTGTCCAACGACAAAAGCGTGGATAATCGCGACAAGTGCGAGCACCACAACGCCAGCAGCAACCATCCGACCATAGTGGCGTCGCGGCACATGTACGAGATGGCTGATTTTATAAACGGTATCAGTCACGTCTGTTTAACCTTTCGCATTCCAATCCAGTGGCTCGTCCCAACGACATTTCCCCGCAGCATTTCCTTTGACCGTCCAGAACTGTACTGACGCAGTCTTTGTTTATACATTCGAGAGCGTCCACTGCTTCCTCTTCCCCGATTTTCTTAGATCATCGTTCTAAAGGCACATTTTACGTACAAGAAGGCCACGTGCGGGCATCGCCCGCACCCCTTCCAAATGCACTCAGCTCAACTTTGCCCATTGACGGTGTGTCTGAACGAGTCGTTGCAATCTGTCGATTTGCTCGCCAACGCGATCCGGTGCGGTGCCGCCATATCCTTTGCGTGCAGCAATCGCTGCTTCTGGAGAAAGGCGCGTCAAAACATCGGCTTTCAGGCGTGCATCAACGTCAGAAAGATTTTCGACTGAAAGGTCTTCGAGACCGATGGCTTTTTCTTCACAATAACGCACCAGCGCACCGGTGATTTCATGTGCTTCACTGAAAGGAATACCTTGCTGAGACAACCAGTCGGCAACTTCGGTCGCAAGCGTAAAGCCCTCAAAGGATTGTGCTCTCAACCGCTTCTTGTCGACCTTCATCGTCGCGATCATGCCCGCCATGGCAGGCAGAACCAGATCAAGCGTATCAACTGCCTCAAAACTGGTCCATTTGTCTTCGCTCAGATCGCGATTATAGGCAAAAGGCAACCCTTTTAGGGCAATCAGCATGCCATTGAGCGATGCGATCAACCGCGCAGAGCGTCCGCGTGTCAGTTCCGCAATATCGGCATTCTTCTTTTGCGGCATAATGGACGACCCGGTAGCGTAACCATCGTCAAGCTCGACCCAATGAAACTGCTTGGAAGACCAGAGAAACACTTCTTCTGAAAGACGCGAAAGATTGACCCCCAGCATCGCGGCAATGAACAAGAATTCTGCAACATGATCGCGACTGCCCACAGCATCAATGGAGTTTTCACAGGGCGCATCATAGCCAAGTTCGGAAGCGGAGAGTTCGGGATTGAGCGCAATGGCCGATCCTGCGAGGGCCGCTGCTCCCAGAGGCGAGCGCCCGGCTCTCTTGTGCCAATCAATGATCCGGTCGATATCGCGTGAAAAGCCTTGCGCATGCGCTAGAAGCTGATGACCGAACGTCACGGGTTGCGCGGGTTGCAAGTGCGTAAAACCCGGCGCCAAGGTCTGCTGATGCTCCTTCGCCTGCGCAATCAACGCCTCCTGCAAGGCGACGATATTCGCGACCAGTGTGTGCGCAATGCGGCGCAGATAAAGCTTGAGATTATTCGCCGCCTGATCGTTTCGCGAACGTCCGGCACGTAATTTTCCGCCAAGCGCACCAAGGCGGCTGGTCAGTTCGCGCTCCAGAAACGTATGCACATCTTCATCATTTTCAGATGGCACAAGGCGACCTGCAAGCCAATCTTCACCAATCGACTGCAATGTTGTCGTAATTTTTTCCGCTTCCGCTTTATCGAGGATACCAGCGCGTTCCAGTTCGCGCGCATGTGCTGTCGACGACCGTAAATCCTCTGGAACGAGCCTGAAGTGATTCAGGGGAGAACCCGACAGACGTACGAGTTCCGGAGATGGTGGAGAACGGAAACGCGCGCCCCACAGCCTTACAGATTCATTCATGATTATCCTCCTGATCCGCGCAAGTGTGGCAAACAGTCATTGACTGGACAATTGAATTGATTTCCGGGATGGTAGTCCAAAAAGGAATAGGGGAATTGATTCATCAATGCGGCAGTATCTACCCACCACGACAGGTTTGCGTGTATTAACCGCTCTTGCACAAAACGGAACCATTTCCGAAGCCGCAAAATTTCTCCATATGACCCAAAGTGCGGTCAGCAAACAGCTTAAAAGCGTTGAAGATCTGGTTGGACTCGTTCTCTTCCTGCGCACCAGCCAGGGACTTATGCCCACAGAGGCTGGAACGATTTACATCGAACAGGCAAGGGTTGCTTTGGGTGCGCTGGAAACGGCCGCAGCGCGCGTGATGGGCTTACGTTCCAACAAACCGACATTACGGCTACACGTTCTGCCTATTTTAGGTGATCGCTGGTTCATCCAGAGGTTTGTGCATTTTGCCGAAGCTCACCCGGATATCGATGTTCAGTTCAGCTCTTTTGCCCCCAGTGACACGGAAGACGAGGCGGATGTCGTATTTCGCTTCGGAGAAGGTGAATGGCCCGGATGGCATATGGATTATTTTCTGGGCCGCGACGTGGTTCTGGTCGGCTCACCGCATTTTATTGCCCGACGCGGCGGCATATCGACTCCGGCAGACATTCAAAAGTTTTCAGTGCTGGAGCACCTTAAGACACCGCTTTACTGGGATGATTTCGCTACTGAAAACAGTATTAACGAGTTCCCGCCGGAACGCAGTTTAAAGCTTGGATATTATTCTCTCGTCATTCGTGCAGCAATCGGCGGGCATGGACTGGCTCTGATCCCGCGTAGCCTGATACTCGACGAGATTGAGAGTGGGCAACTCATTAATCCTTTGAATTTACGATATAATAGTCGAAATTGTTACTGGTTGTCGACCCATGCAGACCGTGAGCACAGCCCTCAACTGGAGATATTCCGTAACTGGGCGCTCAATGAAGCACGCAAGACAGAGAGTGGTTTTCATGCATGAAGATAATAGTATGGAAGTTCATGCTTAAAGGTTGCCTCAATGGTGTATCACGAAACGCTGACATCTTGTGAAGCGCGGTTTTTCAACAGATTTATAGCCTGTAGAACGGTAGTGTTGAGAGTGCCTTCACGACGATAAACAAAACCGATCTCCGTCGAATACCAACGTCTTGCTTGATGAAGCTTTCGTATTTGATGACTGTTCTCAAAAGCTGATGCAAAATGCGCCGGAAGAAATCCCAGATATTTTCCCGACAAGATCAGTGTTAAGACTGCCTCGGCCTGAAGTGCCTCAGCCCCCTCGCCGGGCTGATTTTTGAGTGCAGGAATAAAACGCTTGTCGACATAGAGATGCTTTACGCAAGGTTCCGCATCGACCCTGTGATGTTCAAGCTCTTCATCGTCTATTTCGTAAAAAGGATGCTGATCGCCACAATAAAGATAAGAGATTTCGTCATAGAGCGCTGCATATTTCAAGTCCGCGTCCTGTTGATAGATTGGCGTAATACCAATATCGAAGATATTGTCGCGAACGCCTTTTTCAATTTCGTCCGGCCTTGAGATAATGACGCTAACATGACAGTTTCTGGCATCAAAATAACCGATCAGCCATGGCAGCGGCGAGTTTCTATCGGTGATCAGATTATCTATGGCCGCTATACGCAGCACCTGCTTCTTCTTTTTTTTCAGCTTGCCGACATTGGTCCTAAAATCTTCAATCGAAGCAAATAATTGCTTGCTTGCCTGATAGATTGCGGTCCCCTCCTCTGTAAGCTCAAATTTCGATCCCCCACGGTTACACAACCGCATACCCAATCGAATTTCGAGATCAGAGAGCTGCTTGCTGATAGTTGGCAATCCCACATTCAGCATCGTCGCCGCACCTTTCAAACCCCCATTGGCAACAATGGCCCTGAAAACCTTGAGAAGACGCAAATCAAGATTGGTCATCGGCAAAACATTACAATCCTCAATGGTTTGATGCGCATGAAACCCTTGTTTCCATTCATGATATCGCCCAGCGCGACAAATGTCTCTATCTTTGAGGAAAAGCTCGACAAGCATCGTCTGGAGCGCGGCGTGTCCTCTCGGACTCATAGAGGACGCTCTAAGTCTTTGATTCTACGCATGGTGCATTACAAGAATCGATTCCGATTTTTGCGCCGATGCGATAGCACTGGCTGGAAAGGCATTGGAGAACATGGATCAGGACAACCTCAAAGCGCTGCGCGAAAAATACTCAAAGACAGAAGGCGGCGACATTTTCGACCCTGTGTTTCGTAAAGCTGCCAGCGCTCAGTTTTCAGAAGCTGGCAAGCGTGCTTTTCCTTACGCGAACGTTTCGACATTTCTGGACCAGCCCTACTTACCCGATGCTGCTTCCGATCCATCTTTTTGCGGACTGGAAGCTGTTCTTGTCGGCGTCCCAATGGATTTGGGCGTAACCAACCGCTCTGGTGCACGTTTCGGCCCCAAAGCAGTGCGTTCCGTCGAAAGAGTTGGACCGTTCGATCATGTTTTGCACATGGCGCCCTCGACTGAAATCAGCGTGGCTGATATTGGCGACGTTCCGCTTAATTCCCGTTTCGATCTCACGCGTTCCCATGCTGATATCGAAGCGTTTTACACCCAAATTGTCGGAGCAGGTGTTTACCCACTTTCCGTCGGCGGCGATCATTCGATCACGGGTTCCATCCTGCGCGCTTTGGGGCGTGAAAAGCCAGTCGGAATGATCCATATCGATGCACACTGTGATACAAGCGGCCCTTATGAAGGATGTAAATTTCATCACGGTGGGCCATTCAGACAAGCCGTTCTGGATGGCGTTCTCGATCCACAGCGAACAATCCAGATCGGTATTCGCGGTGGTGCCGAATATTTGTGGGAGTTTTCAAGAGAAGCCGGCATGACTGTTCTGCACATCGAAGATGTGCTGTCACTGGGCATGGAAAAAATCATCCAGACCGCTCGGAATGTTGTCGGGGACGGCCCTACTTATCTTTCCTTCGATATAGACAGTCTCGACCCCGGCTTTGCTCCGGGAACTGGAACCCCGGAAGTTGGTGGCTTACAGCCACGCGAAGCAATGGAAATTATGCGCGGTTTGAACGGGTTGAACCTTATCGGCTCGGACGTGGTCGAGGTCGCACCACAATATGATCCAACAACCAATACGGCGCAGGCAGCGGCGCAAATCCTGTTCATCCAGTTGTGTCTTGCCGCAACCGCGATACGCAATAGAAAGGCAGACTAATTATCTGCTGGGCCGGAACTTTCTGACGCTCGCCTGGTGTGGTGGTTTTGAAGTTCCTACCATTTACATGGTATTCTCGCCTGGGAACTTCAAATTAAAAAATTAAATATAATCAATATCTTGCTGGTGTGGCTTTGAATATCACATTCATTCAAAGCCCTGCTCCAAAGTGACACGAATTTCAGATTCGCCACACCAGCTTTTCAGTCCCGGCATCAGCATCAATGCAATATGAAGACCCCGATATCAATTTCGAACAACGACAGCACCGCCCGTCATACCCGCGCCAGCAGCGGTCAGGAGCAAGACCTCACCCTCAGCAAACCTCTTCTTGGCATTTGCAACCGACAGCGAAAGTGGAATTGTCGCAGCAGACGAATTGCCATAAGTTTCAATGGTCCGGACCATCCTTGCCTGATCTATGCCTATATTATTGCACAGTGCATCAAACATGCGCGCGTTAGCTTGATGTGGAATGAAGCGATCGACATCGTCGCCAGCGATCCCTGCCTGATCCAGCACACGGCACGAAGCCTGCGTCATCAGCCCCACGGCGCGTGAAAAAACCTCGCGCCCATCCCGCATCGTCATCAGAAATTCTTCCGGCCCTATTTGCGGGGAAAAAGGGCGCGTGCTACCTCCTGCCGGGATTTGGATCAAATCATAGCCACTTCCATCCGATATCAGGTCGGCGGCGATAAGACCGCGCTGGCTATTCCGATCTGGCACGAGCACGACAGCACCTGCCGCATCGGCAAAGAGTACAGTACTTGCCCGTTCGGCAGGATTGATACGGCGGCTCAACATATTCGCGGCCACCACAAGCACCGCACGACCGTGCGACCTGACAAACCCGTCCGCAAGTACGAGCGCATACAGAAACCCTGAGCAAGCGCCGGCTAGATCAAGGGCACCCGATTTTACCAGACCCAGCTTATGAGCGAGCAGCGGAGCCGAAGGCGGCACCATATGATCAGGCGTTGAAGTGGCGAGTAACGTCAGTGCGATGTCGGTGGGACCAAGCGCCGCATCCTTGAGCGCCATGCGCCCCGCCTCAGCTGCCAAGCCGCTCAACGTCTCTCTATCGTTGGCCCAATAACGCGTCCGTATCCCGGTCCGCCGCTCGATCCATCCTTTTTCAAGTCCCAAACGGGTCTCGATTTCGGCGTTCTCGACGCAACGCGCCGGTACAGCGTGTCCAAAGCCAGCCATACGCGATGAGCGACCCGCGCCCATCACATGCGCCTCAGAATGATCGACGCTACTTCATCGATGGCGTCGAAGGTATGGGTCAAGTCCTGCGCAGTGGTACAATAGGGCGGCATCAGATAAAGCACATTGCCGAGCGGGCGCAGGACAAGCCCGCGCTCGCGGAACAGACGCCGCATATGCGGCCCGACTTCGGCGAGATAACCGCCGGAAGGCACCACAAGGTCGAGTGCTGCGATGGTTCCCACTTGCCGGAGATTGGTGAAACGCCGGTCATCCGCAAAGCGTCGGAGATTGCCGCCGAGCATCTGCTCCAATTGCCCAATGCGTTGTTGCACTGGTTCGTCTCGCCAGACCTGAAGATTTGCAACGGCGGCGGCACAGGCGATCGGATTGGCCGTGTAGGAACTCGAATGAAAAAAGGTTTTGCGGCGGTCGGTAGAACAATGCGCATCAAAGATGTCACTGCTGCACATCGTCGCTGCGAGCGGCAGCGAACCGCCCGTGAGCCCCTTGGACGTGCACAGAATATCCGGTGAAATTCCAGCCTTTTCACAGGCAAACATGGTGCCCGTTCTGCCCCAACCCGTCATCACCTCATCGACGATAAACAGGCAATCGTAATGTTCAGCGATCTGCTTCAGCCCGGCCAGCACCCCAGCGCCGTATATCTTCATGCCACCAGCGCCCAGAACAAGCGGCTCGATGAGCAGAGCAGCAACGCGGCCCGAACGGCAGAAACCCTCGAACATGTCGAGCGTCCTTTGCTCGCGGCCATGTTCTGGAAAAGCGATACGATCGACACCGAAAAGCAGCGCTTCATAAGCGACATTGAACACGCCGCGTTCGCCCGTCGACATGGCGCCAATCGTATCGCCATGATAACCGTGCTCCATGACCACGATGCGGTCACGCTTTTCACCGCGATTGTGATAGCAACCAAGCGCCATTTTCAGCGCTACTTCCACCGAAGTCGAGCCGCTATCGGAATAAAACACATGATCCAACCCGGCAGGCGCGCGTTCGACCAGCGCTTTGGCCAGTGTTTCGGCAGGCTCGTGGGAAAATTCCGCAAAAATCACCTGATCGAAGGCTTCCGTCGCGGCACGGATCGCAGCCATGATCGACGGGTGCCGGTGACCATGGGTGATAACCCACCAGGATGAAATCGCATCGAACAGCCGCTTACCGTCCGCATCAACGATATAAGCACCCTCCGTCGAAACGATGCGTTTCATCGGGGGCTCAAGCCCATGCTGAGTGAAGGGATGCCAGATGGGCGAACGGCTCATGCTGGAAGCTCCAGAAAATCAGAAAGCTCAAATTGATCGGCGAATGCATCATGCAGCGCGTCTGCGCTCATCTCCGGCAAGTGAGGCAATCGTCCAAGCGAACGGGTATCACCAATTTCGGCAATGATGCGCTGATTTTCCCGGTCCTCATCACCAATGAACACCACGCCGTGTACCGGAATTGCCCTTTGCCGCAGCGCTTCGAGCGACAACAGCGTGTGGTTGATGGTACCAAGCGTGGTTCTGGCACACAGGATCAGCGGAATTTGCCAGCGAGAGAAGATATCAGCGAACAATAATCTGTCGGTCAACGGCACAAGGAGACCGCCTGCACCTTCGATTACCAACGCCCCTCTCGTTTCCGGCGGTTGCAGGAGTACGGGGTCGATCGTCAGATTGTCGAGACGGGCTGAAAGATGCGGGGAAGCTGGTATCTTCAGGCGATAGGCTTCCGGCACAATGCGTGCGCGGGGCACGCCGCCCAGCCGCTCCACCATCTCGCTGTCGGTCTCTTCTTCCAGCCCGGATTGCACGGGCTTCCAGTAATAAGCCTGCAAGGCGTGCGCGAGCGCTGCGGAAAAAACCGTCTTTCCGATGCCGGTATCAGTGCCAGAAATGACAAAATGGAGGCTCATCATTCCTGCTCCAGAGCTAGAGCAAGCAATCCAACCATATCGGCGATCTGGTCCTCATCCACGTTGAGCGTAATGGAGACACGCAGACGCGCTGTTCCTTCCGGCACGGTTGGCGGGCGGATGCCCCGCACATCGAACCCACTGTGACGCAGGCGCGCGGCGACAGCGAGCGAACGGGCATTGTCGCCGATCACCACCGGAATGATCTGCGAGCCGCTTGGAGTTATTCCTAGCCGGTGATGCAATTCTTCGCCCGCAAAGTTTATCAGCTTCTCCAGCCGAGTCCGACGCCAGCCTTCATCGACAACGATCCGCAATGCTTCCCGCGCCGCCGCAGCCATCAGCGGCGAAGGCGCTGTGGAATAAATGAAACCACGGGCACGGTTGATGAGGTATTCGGCGAGAATCGCAGGCAAGCTCAGAAGTGCGCCGGAAAGGCCGAGCGCCTTGCCGCAAGTGTGCAGTGCCACCACGTTTCCACACCCTTCCAGCTCTGCCACAAGGCCGCGACCATCGGGTCCGAAAACGCCGGTGGCATGCGCCTCATCGACCACAAGAAATCCGCCATGCCGTTTGGCAAGATCAGCAAGCGCCGCAAGCGGCGCCCGGTCGCCATCCATGGAATAAAGGCTCTCGACGGCGATCCAAGGGCGACCTTTGCCGCCCGCCTGTCGCCAGCGGCTTAGTTCCCGCTCGAACGCCTCGACCTGATTATGTGATACGGCAACCGCCTGCGCCTTACCAGCCACAATGCCATCATGCACGCTGGCATGGATCAGTTCATCGTGGAGAACGACGTCTCCTCGCAACGGCAATGTGGAAAAGAGCGCGACATTGGCGGCGAAGCCACTACCGAAATAGATCGTTTTTTCCGCGCCGAAAAACGCCGCTGCCTCCGCCTCGAGCGCCTCATGTTCCAAGTGGTTGCCGCGCAGAAGCCGTGAACCACCGGCACCGACTGGCACGCCCCTTTCGATTGCTTTGGTAATCACCGCCTTCAGCCGGGGCGCATCGGCAAGCCCGAGATAGTCGTTGGAGGTGAAATCGATCCCCTGCTGGGGAACGAGCGCTCGTAGCCGCGACTTGCGGCAAAGTCCGGCAAGTTTAGCCTCATAAGGAGAAAGCGCCGATAGGGTCACGGCTCCTCTCCGGCCTGCTCAAGCGGCAACTCCATAGGCTTCAGGCCCAGACGCCGGAACAACGCTGTGTCATGATCTTCGCCCGGGTTATCCGCCGTCAGCAACGTTTCGCCGACGAAGATGGAATTGGCGCCCGCAAGAAAACAGAGCGCCTGCGTCTCATCGCTCATTTCCGTGCGCCCGGCGGAAAGCCGCACATGCGAGCGCGGCATCAGGATACGCGCCAGTGCAATGGTGCGAACGAAATCTATCGGATCGACGGGATCAGCGTTGGCAAGCTTCGAGCCGGGGATCGGGATCAACATGTTGATCGGAACGCTTTCAGGCGGCACCGGCAGATTGGCGAGCGTCACCAGCATCGAAATACGGTCATCAACCGTCTCCCCCATGCCCAGAATACCACCGGCGCAGACCTTTATGCCGGCATCACGCACATTGGCGAGCGTTTCCAGCCGGTCCTCGAAGGTGCGGGTGGTAATGATCTGCGAATAGAAGCGTTCGGACGTATCGACATTGTGATTGTAATAATCGAGCCCGGCATCGGCGAGACGTTCGGACTGTTGCGGTGTCAGCATGCCAAGCGTCATGCAGGTTTCCATGCCCAGCGCCTTTACGCCTTCGACCATGGCCACCACGGCCTCCATGTCCCGCTTCTTTGGATTACGCCAAGCCGCCCCCATACAATATCGCGTCGCACCGCCCTCCTTCGCCTTACGCGCTTCGGTCAATACCCGTTCCACCTCCATGAGTTTAGAGGCCTTCAAACCTGTTGGATTACGCACGGACTGGCTGCAATAGCTGCAATCCTCGGGGCAACCGCCCGTCTTAATCGACAAAAGCCGGCTCATCTGGATTGCATTTGCATCGAAATGACGACGTTGCACCTGCTGCGCACGAAAAATAAGATCGTTAAAAGGTAAA
Organism: Brucella sp. BE17; assembly: GCF_039545455.1. Classification (NCBI taxonomy): domain Bacteria; kingdom Pseudomonadati; phylum Pseudomonadota; class Alphaproteobacteria; order Hyphomicrobiales; family Brucellaceae; genus Brucella; species Brucella sp. BE17. The sequence continues at coordinate 946,375 of NZ_CP154468.1, forward strand.
TTATAGATAATTTTAGCTTCACTAAACGGACACTGGTCGGATCGACGCTTCAAGGCAGCTGCATCGGACAATAATGGCGGCAATTCTTGGTGCACTTCAGGCCTCCATAATAATAATATAGATTTTTATCCTTTTTATCTATGATTCTGCAAAGACGCAAGATGGCTACACGAGCGAAGCGCGGGATCACATCCTCAACCCAAAGCGATTGGACGGGTCTGATGCATTCGGGGCGCACGAGGAACGGTTTTGGGGAGCAGGTATTTTGGGGGAGCTCAGAACGGGTATTTCCAATGTGCGAGCCACTTCGTCCACGCTGCCTACTCAAAAGGCGACAGAGAATGGTCTCGTGGTCTCAATCCACTCGCTGTGTCCAATCCGCCTCACTGTTTTCTGACAGGAGCGCTTGACCAATGCCAGGACCTGATCGACGGATCACGGCCACTTACTAGGATGTGGGGCCAGCCTACCCGATAATATTCCGTAAGGTGTACGACGCCATCCAGTGCAAGGCGGCTACCCCATTTGCCAACAATATGCTCCTGACACAGGCATTCGCTAATTCGCCGCCCGCGATTAAACAGGGTTGCTAGCCTGTCATACTGAAAGAATCTCGACAGGTTTTGCCCACTGGATCAGGACGGTACAACCGTCTTCGCTCCACACACGGTGGATCGTTCCTTCCGGATTAAAGATGACACTTCCCTGTTTGTAGCGACCCCGTTCATCTGATTGACTGCCCTCAAGGACCATGATCGTCTCAAGCCCCGTGTGACGGTGAAGCGGTACCGATGCGCCCGCTTCGTAACGAAGAAGTGCCCACACAGGCGTGTCCTGGCGCGCGTCTTCACGATAGAGATAATGGACATCAACGCCATCACGAAATGGCTCATAATGCAGGGTCCGCCAGCCGCCTTGCATAAGCCCCGCCAGTGAAACAGGATCAAGCATCGAGAGTCTCCAATATGGTATCGGTATCCGCTGCCCAACCGACAATGCCACCTTGTGCAATGATCATCTCAATCGTTGCCGCGTGAAATTCAGGAAAATAACTTGCCGTCGCATCGGTTGCGAGCAGACAATCATAGCCACGGTCATTTGCCTCGCGCATGGTGGTCTGAACGCAGACTTCCGTGGTCACGCCGGCAATGATGAGGTTGCGGATATCGCGACTGCGCAGAACTGCACCAAGCTCGGTATCGTAGAAAGCACCTTTACCGGGTTTGTCGATGACGACTTCATCCGGCAGAGGGGTCAGTTCAGGGATGATTTCCGTGCCCGGTTCCCCGGCAACCAGCAAACGTCCCATCGGCCCGGGATCACCGATCCTGCGTAAAGGATTGCCCCTGTCCCGTTTGGCGTCAGGAAGATCGGAAAGGTCTGGCCGATGGCATTCGCGTGTGTGAATGACTGGCAGCGATGCGCCACGAAAACCGGCTATCAATCGGACAACCGCCGGCACGATCCGGCGCAAATGCGAAACATCGTTTCCAAGCGAGGCTCCAAAACCGCCTTCTTCCAGAAAGTCACGCTGCATGTCTATGACGATGAGAGCAAGGGCATCGCGCCGAAACGGATAGGCAAAAGGCCGCGCCTCAATCATTTGTGTTGTCATCATTGCACTTGCCCTGCCATGTAGCGGCCGAGAATGGCGGGATCGGCGCCGCCGGCTGTTTGCCATACGATTGCACCATCAGCCATCACGACGATGCGGTCTGCGAGCTCAAGGATTTCGTCGAGGTCTTCACTGATCAGCAAAACCGCCGCTCCAGCATTTCTCGCTTCCACGATCCGGTCGCGGATCGCGCGTGCTGCCGAAAAATCCAGCCCGAAACAAGGATTTGCCACCACAAGCAGATCGACGTCCCCTGAGAGTTCGCGCGCCAGTGCCACACGCTGGATATTTCCGCCCGAGAGTTCGCGTACGGGCGAGTGAGCGCTGCGGGTGCGGATATCGAAACTACGAATGAGATCATTCGCCTGCTGCATCATGGCCTTGCGTTTGAGAAAAAACCGCCGCCCGTTCCCATCGAAAGAGCGCAGAGCCAGATTTTCGGCGACACTCATGCGCGGTGCACAAGCATTGAGCAACGGCTCTTCCGGCAGATAACGTATCTTCAACCGCCGCGCTTCCTCGCGGCGGCCATGATAGGGTCGGCCTTCAACCCTGATTTCGCCCTCAACGGGTTTGCGTTGTCCGGTCAGAATTTCCATCAGTTCGAACTGGCCATTACCAGAGATACCGGCGACACCGACAATTTCACGGGCGTGAACAGTAAGATTGTCCAGTGCAATCTCACCCAGCCCCGAGCGATCAGGCGTGCGAACACCATCAAGACGCAGCACTTCCCTGCCTTCATTCCCGATACGGATAGCGGGTTTTGCCTCGCCGGCTTTTCCCATCATCATCGCAGCCATGTCGGCGTCACTCAGCTCGCTCACTTTGCCCTTGCCCGCAAGCTTGCCGCGGCGAAGCACGCTCACCTCATCGGCAAAGGCGCGCACCTCGCGAAACTTGTGGCTGATCATGAGAACACTGAGCTCTCCCGCGCTCGTCAGGCTGCGCACATAACCCAGAATCTCGTCGGCTTCAGCAGGCGTCAGCACCGAAGTCGGTTCATCGAGAATAAGAAACCGGCTGCCCAGATAAAGCTGTTTGAGGATTTCGAGCTTCTGTTTTTCACCCGCCGAAAGCGCGTAAACCTTTTTATCAAGCGCAACCGAAAAAGGCATTTCTTGCATGAACTTACGCAAGGTTTCTCGTTCTTTTCTCCAGTTTATGATGGCGGGTGCATCGCCGCGTGCAATGACCAGATTTTCTGCTGCCGTCAGAGAAGGCACCAGCGTGAAATGCTGATAGACCATGCCCATGCCCAGCTTCTGTGCGGCACGCGGATCGGCAATGGCCACCTCTCGCCCGTCAACCAGCAGAGAACCGGATGTTGCGCTGTAAAAGCCCATAATGCATTTGACGAGCGTGGATTTTCCAGCACCGTTTTCCCCCAGAAGCGCATGAAATGAACCCGGCGCAATCTTGATGCTGACGCTATCGAGTGCCGTAAAAGCACCAAAACGCATCGTCGTATTATAGGTTTCGACAGAAAGTGCCTTGTGACCGCTCATCAAGTAATCCCCCGCTCGCTGATCAATGCAACGGTTCCGCCGCCATCCGGTCCCTGATGCTCTGCTCCGCCAGAAACATAAAGTGTGGTTCGCCCAGTCAAACCCGCCAGAACACCACCGACGAAACCGCGTGCATGGCGGGTGGCAGAAATATCGCTGTCATCCAGCATGATATGCCTCGCACCGCGAATTTGCCCTTTTGTGCCGGGTTCAGCCTTGGCAAGCAGTGCCGCAAGACGGGATGTCGTGCCGATACCAAGCCGCTGCATGGCTTCGTGCACCGGCGCGACATCGATCTGATCGGCCATGACAGCATGATCGATTGCAAGCGGGCCATTCCATTTGCGGCTCATCCCCATGACCACAATTTCATGGCAAGCGAGTTCGATACCTGCCGAGGTCGAAGCCCGCCCTGACCAGACTTGCGTATCCTGACAGACGCGCACCGTTTTCGCCTGTGCTTTCGTGACTTCATCAAGCGCGAGTGCCACCCCAAGCGCCGATGCGCCGCGAGAAAAACCCATGGATTTCAAAGTATCGCTTGTAATCGTTGCGGACGTGACCCTTGCTGCCGTCAGCAGAGGACACTTGATCTGGACGAAATGGACATCATCAATGCTTTCAATCCCCGCGTCGTGCATGGCAGCGCGCACCCCTTCGGCAACCATTTCGATCTGCCCAATCCGGCCAAGTTCTTGCGGAGGCAGGTCGGGGGTGATCGCCGAGCCTATTGCAAGAGAGGGTCCGTCTTCGTTTTGCCCTCGATCATCCAGTTTTTCAAAGGCCATGATGTGAGGGCTCAAACCACCTTCGGTTCCGCCGGACATGATCATTGCAACATTGTGTGCCGTCTCACCCAGCGCCTGCGTCAAGGCAGAGACAGCGAAGGCACGGGTGAAATCGTTGACACAGCCATTGCCTTCGGTCTTGCCGATGATGGCGCGCAGGCAAGCAGGATCGAGTTCGCCCGCCTCAATCAATTGCTTCAATCCACGCACATCATCGGGTGCTGATGTCGGGATCACATGAAGGCGCGTGCGCGGCATCAGACAAGCCCCGCAAGCAGGCTATTACTGTCTGAAACCGTGCCAAAGACACCACCCTGCATCTTGATCATTTCAATTGCCGCATCGTGATTGCGCCGGTCTGTTGCGCCACAACAATCACTGAGCAAGACGCACTCAAAGCCACGATCATTGGCTTCGCGCATGGTCGTATGCACGCAGACGTCCGTTGTAATGCCGGTCAATATGATATTTTCGATGCCACGCAGGCGCAGGATGAGTTCAAGGTCGGTTGCGCAAAAACTTCCCTTGCCCGGCTTGTCGATGATGACCTCCCCCGGCAGGGGCGCAAGTTCATCGATGATTTCCCAGCCCGGCTCTCCACGCACCAGAATACGCCCGCAAGGACCGGGATCGCCGATCCCTGCGCCGAGCTGGCGCGAGCGCCAACGCTTGTTTTGAGGCAGATCCGACAGGTCCGGTCGGTGACCCTCACGGGTGTGGATGATGTGATAGCCTTTCTCACGCATCGCGCCCATGACAGCCTTGATTGGCTCGATCGGTGCGCGCGTCAAGGAAAGGTCATAGCCCATCTTGTCGACATAACCGCCCTTGCCGCAGAAGTCCGTCTGCATGTCGATGACGATCAGCGCCGTATTATCGGGTCGTAGATCGCCATTATAAGGCCATGCATAAGGAACAGAGGAAATCGTGGGCATGGGGCTTATTCCTTTTCACCAAAGAGCCGCTGCGGCGCGGCAAAGCCGCACGCCGTTCCATCGGTGACGCGAATTTCGCCTTCCCAGGGAAGATGGTATTTTCCAGCAACAAGGTCATTCATATAGCTATAGGGGCAATCCTGCGCGCCGCCTTTGACCGCGACATAGCCGCGATGGCCGAACTGATAGGGATTGTTCTCGACACCCCAGTTGAGCCGCGCCTCGCGGATCAGGTCAGGACGAATTTCCGCGGTAATGATCTCGTCGGGACGACCATTGGTCGAATGCACGATCACCGAACCATCGAAATTGCAGATCATTCCTTCGCCCATGGAATCGAACGTTCCGTCCGAGCCGCACATGCACACGCTTGCCGTCGCCATCAGATTACAAAAGGCGTTCGCCTGATTGGTGAAGCGCCAGGCATCGCGGATAGGCGCAGTGTATCCGGCGGTGCGCAGCATCAGTTCCGCGCCCTTATAGGCACATTCGCGCGCCATTTCCGGGAACATGCCATCATGACAAATGATGAGCGCGAGCTTGATGCCCTTGGGGCCGATACAGACCGGGATACCCTGATCACCGGGTTCCCAGGGTTCGACCGGCACCCAGGGGTGCATCTTGCGATAATAGAGTTTCAGCGCGCCACGATCATCAAACATGATGCCGCTATTATAGGGCATGCCGCCGGGATTGTTTTCCATGATGGAAAAACAACCCCATATGCAATTATCGATGCAGGCCTGACGCATTGCTGCCACTTCCGGCCCGTCCATCGTGCACATGATTTCGGGGGTAATATCCATCGATAGCCCGTGCAGCGCATATTCAGGGAAAACAACCAGATCCATGCCCGGCTGGTTGCGTCGCGCCTTTGCGACCAGCTCCACGACACGCTGCGTCTGCGTTGTCAGATCGACCTTTGTTCTGACCAACGGCAGTTGAAGCTGCACGAGGCCAATGCCAACGCCTTCTTTCGATATGTTCAATCCGCCAAGACCGCTCATTTCCTGATCCTTTATCGTGTAATGCTGAGTGCGCCGGGCATGCCGCTGATCGTGCGCCCCTTGGACGAGGTGGCGATCAGGATGATGAGCGTGAGCACATAGGGAGCCGCATAAAAGAGGTAATAGCCTTGCGTGATCCCGGCTGATTGCAACGCGGGACCGAGCGCGCCTGCGCCGCCGAAAAGAAGCGCTGCCCAGAAACAGGTAATGGGGTTCCAGCGCGCAAAAATCACCAGTGCCACAGCCATCAGGCCCTGGCCCGAGGAAAGCCCCTCATTCCAGCTACCGGGATAAAAAAGCGAAAGATAAGCTCCGCCGACACCTGCGAACGCACCACCCACCCCCGTTGCCAGAAGTCGAACCAGACCGGGACTGATCGCCATGGCGCGGGCGGCGTCATCGCTGTCACCGACGACACGGATGACAAGGCCGATGCGGGTATTGCGAAACATCCATGCCATTGCCACGGCAAGAACTCCGCCGATGATGAACAGCATGTTGACCTGAAGGGCGGCGCGAAGCTGGGGGATATCCGACCACCAGCCAAGCGAGATCGATGGCAATCGCGGTGCTGCCGGCTGAATATAAGCCTTGCCGAAATAAAAGGCGACGCCCATGCCAAGCAGCATCATGGCAATTCCAACCGCAATATCATTGACACGCCGAAAACCGCATATCCATCCATGCAGCAGCCCGAACAGCAGGCCCACCAAAGCGGCGGCCAAAACGCCAATGATGGCTGAACCGGAATGGAATGAGACGGCATAGGCCGTCATCGCGCCCAGCACCAGCGTCCCTTCCAGCCCCAGATTGATACGACCGGAGCGTTCGGTGAGACATTCGCCAAGGGATACGAAAAGATAAGGCGTGGAAACCCGGATCGCACCGCCAAGGATGGCGAGCAATACACCCCACAGTCCGATGTCGGTTGCTTCGTTCATGATGCGGCTCCATTTGATACCACCATGCGCCGCAACAATTCCGGTGTGCGCCCATAGAGCGTTTCACCCAGGAGCACGAGCAGGAAGACACAGCCCTCAAAAACCAGAATTGTTGCATCGGGCAGCGCCATGCGACGCTGGATCAGGCCAGAGGACGCTTCGATGCCACCGATCAATATGGCAACGGGAATAATGGCCAGCGGATTGTGGCGAGCCAGGAACGCGACAAGTATGCCAGTATAGCCGACACCGGAAATCAACGACCCATTGGCAGAGCCGTGAATGGCGGCAACCTCGAAAAAGCCACCAATTCCGACCATTGCACCGGCAAGTGCTGTAAAGGTGATGACGATACGGGTAACGGGAAGACCTTGCGTCTGAGCGGCACGCGCATTGTCGCCCGTAACACGCGCGGCAAATCCCAGCGTGGTGCGCTCAAGCAAAAACCAGCACAAAATGCAGGCCATGATCCCGAAAGCGACACCCCAGTGCACCTTCAGACCCCAATGATCGCTCAAAAAAGGCATGGTACCAACCCGCAAAGCTTCCTGAAGGGAAGCGGTGGAGGGCTTGTTCAGACTTGCGGGATCGCGGAACGGTCCCTCCACAAAAAAATTGAAAAAAGCCAGTGCAATATAAGACAGAAGCAGTGAGGCAATCGTTTCGTTTACCTGCCGCTTCACGCGCAGCATACCGGCAAGGCCGATCCAGAAGGCACCGCAAATGGCTGCAGCCAGCACCATCATGAAAACCGTGAAACCGGAGGGCAGAACGCCTGCAAGCGTCGCGCCCGTTATTCCAGCAGCCAGCCCACCGAAGACCAGTGCGCCCTCTCCTCCGATCACCATCAACCCAAGACGCGCCGGGAGTGCGACGCAGAGGCTGGCAAAAATCAAAGGCGACACGCGTGAAAGCGTATTTTGCCATGAAAAGGCAGAAGAAAAGCCCGCCTGCCAGACGAGTGAAAAGAATTGGATGGGCGACTTGTCCTGCGCCAGCAAAAAAATCGAGAACAGAACTCCGCCGCCGACAAGCGCCAGCAGCGGAATAAGCATTGCTTCAAGAACAGGCAGGAGCGGGTTAAAAACATCCGCAAAGCCGGTCTTACGCATCGTTCCTGCCTGCAAACTCATCGGTTCAGCCAAGGGACCCGACCACGCCTTCGACAAGATAATCCATCGATTCAAGCGATATGTCCGTTTCAAGAAGTGCAGTACCCGCCGGGATGATTTCCTTGCCCTTGTTGTCGTTCATCGGGCCCTTGAAGATGGAGAAGCCCCCTTTCAGCATCTCGGCCTGGACAGCCTCGAACTGTTTGCGACCGGCATCAGGAACAGCCGCTCCAAGCGGCGACATCTTGATGAAACCTTCAGCGAGACCGCCGCGGACGAAATTCGGAATTGTCTCGCCCGCCATCTGGCGCTTGACGAAGTCCACATAAACCTTGGGCCAGTTCCATTCCGCTCCGGTGAGATATTTTTCCGGTGCAAGCGGGCTCTGGTCGGTGTGATAACCGCAGACGAAGCACCCGCGCGCGGCAGCCGTTTCCACCACGACCTTGGGACCATCGACATGGCAGGTAATCACATCCGCGCCCTGATCGGCGAGCGCATTGGTCGCTTCGGCTTCCTTGACGGCCAGTGACCATTCACCTGTGAAGATGACCTGACAGGTAATGGACGGGTCGACGGAACGCGCACCGAGCAGGAAGGAATTGATGTTGTTGAGCACTTGCGGGATCGGCTTTGCGGCAACAAATCCGATCTTTTTCGACTTGGTGACATGCGCTGCCGCAACACCGTTCAGATATTGCCCCATGCCGATATAACCGAAATAGGAACCGGCATTGGCAGGATCGCCTTCTTTCCACAGACCACCGCAATGCTGAAAGCGGACATCGGGAAATTCCGGGGCAACTTCTTTCACAAAGGGATCGTAATAACCAAAGGAGGTGGGAAAGATCATCTTCGCGCCATCGAAATTGACCATGGAACGCATGCTGTTCTGCACGTCGACGGCCTCAGGCACATTCTCCTCCTCAAGGACGGTTACACCGGGGATTTCCTTGACTGCTGCCGCTCCCTGAGCGTGAGCCTGATTGTAGCCGAAATCGTCTTTCGGGCCGACATAGATGAAACCGACGGTAAAATTATCGGCAGCAAAAGTATTGCCCGTTCCGAAAAAAGGCAGGCTAACGCTTGCACCAAGAGCCGCCCCCGTCGCGGCAAGAAAATGGCGGCGGGAGAGAGAGCCTGAGACTGGCCTGGACATGGAGGATCACACCTTTCCGATGAATGAAGCCTGTCTGGGCGACATGCTTTCGGGATCGAAAAGGACTATATGGCAGCGCTGCGTTGCTGACTTCTGCTAAGATTTCCAAATAGCGGTGCATTTAATGCATCGCTCGGTACAGACATCAGTTTGCTGGAAAAGCATCCAGAAGCGAGCGGCTGAGCACTTCGGCAAATTTTGCCGAAGCCACAGGCAGGGTTCGCCCACGCAACTGGCCAAGCAGCAGCACACCCGCCCGCATATCGCGCTGGGAGATCGGCTTTGAAACAAGCCCGCTTTCACGTGGCAGACGCAGCCCCACCGGCACCTGAAAACTCACACAATTCTCATATTCAACATAATGACGCATCAGATCAAAACTGTCGGATTCCAGAATAGGATGCAGTTTTCGCGTACCGCCCGCGAGCGCCTGTTCGAGAAGATAGCGTACGGCATAAGATGCCATGGGCAAAACATGCGGAAAATCGAAGCATTGCCGCAGGCGCACTTCTTTTTCGCGTGCAAGCGGATGATCTGCACGCATGATGACATGAACGATCTGCTGAACAGACACAAGCGTTTCAACATCAGTCATATTTGCAGGCTCGAGAACCAGCGCAAGATCGTTTTCGAAAGTCGCAAGCCCCTGCTCTACAGCGGCACGGTCGCGAATATTGACGCTGAAACTCACTCCAGGATGTGCGTGCCTGTAGGCTGAGATCTGTTTTGGCAGAAAATAGGGGCTGAGCGCCTGTGAACAGGCAATCGTCACATGACCGCGGCGTTCACCGACAAGATCGGCCACCTGCCCCTGCACACGCCGCAACGCTGAAATCTGGGCGCGAAAATGATGTACAAGAAGCTCGCCCGCCGGGTTAAGCCTGACACCACGCGGCAAGCGCTCGAAAATAGCCGCGCCGAATTCCTGCTCAAAGCGCTGGATGCGCCGGTTCAAGGCCGATGCGGTGATGTTCATGTCATCAGCCGCCTTGCGGATTGAGCCCGCCCGCATGATGGCTTCGATGTAGCGAAAATCCTGAAGATGTTTCATAGCGCCTCTGAGCAGTGCAAAAAATTCACCGATTTTGTGAATTCTTAGCAATAGATGTTTCACTCAAAACAATCCAGAACCGGCAGAAAGATTGTGAGGCTGGCCTATGAAACATACCACCACGACCATTCCTTTGACCTTCAGCGGAATTTCAAGCGCTTACGACAGCGGATCAACGCCGCAGGATGTTATCCGCCAGATTTATTCCCGAATTGCCGAGATTGGCGATCCGGCAATATTCATTTCCCTGCGCGATGAGGAAGATGTTTTGCAAGAGGCGGCAGCCCTCGGACCGCGCGATGCAAGCCGCCCACTCTGGGGCATACCCTTTGCGGTCAAGGATAATATCGATGTTGCCGGTCTGCCGACAACAGCGGCCTGTCCCGCATGGGAATACCAGCCGCAAAGCGATGCATTTGTTGTCTCGCTTTTGCGTGAAGCAGGCGCTCTGGTTATCGGCAAGACTAACCTTGACCAGTTTGCAACAGGGCTGGTCGGGGTACGTAGCCCTTATGGTGTGCCTAAAAATGCGATTGATCCTGAAATCGTACCCGGCGGCTCATCCAGTGGCTCCGCAGTCGCCGTCGCGCATGGCATCGTTAGCTTCGCGCTTGGTACAGATACGGCGGGCTCGGGTCGCGTTCCTGCGGCGCTCAATAATATTGTCGGTCTCAAGCCGTCTCTGGGTGCATGGTCTGCGCGCGGTTCGGTTCCTGCCTGCCGTTCGATCGAAACGATTTCCATCTTCGCGATGAGCGTTGAGGATGCCTACGATGTCTATCGCATTGGCGCGATCGAGGATCATCTCGATAGCTACAGCAAGGCCATTGAAACCGGACCGCTATTCACCCCGGCACAGAAGCTTAAGATCGGGATCCCCGATGCGCAGAGCATCCGCTTTTTTGGGGATGATATGCAGGCTGCGTCTTTCATGGAAAACATCGATATACTGCATGAAGAAGGCCATGAGATCGTGCCGATCGACTTTGCGCCGCTCTATCAAATAGCCGATATGCTTTATGAAGGCGCGTGGGTTGCGGAACGCCACAGTGTAATAGAGAATTTGCTGAAGACAGCCCCCGATGCGGTTTTGCCGGTAACGCGCAAAATTATCGAAAAGGCGACCAGCCTTTCCGCTACCGATGCCTTTCGTGGCTTCTATCGCTTGCAGGAACTCAAACGCAAAGCCGAACCCGTCCTGAGCGCACTCGACATGATCTGCGTGCCAACCATCCCGACATTCTATAAATTGTCCGATCTTGGAGCCGATCCGATCGTGCCCAATTCCAATCTCGGCACCTACACAAATTTCGTCAATCTGATGGATATGTGCGCCCTTGCTGTACCGACGGCACAGCGCAAAGACGGACGGCCGGGGAGTGTGACACTTCTGGCGCCATCGGGGCAGGATGCTCTGTTGGCCAGCCTGTCTACGGGGCTCGAAGCTGCACACGGACGAAAACTTGGAGCCACAACCTGGTCCTTGCCAAAGCGCAAAACCGTAGCAGACATCCCCGCCGGTTACACCAAGCTTGCCGTATGCGGCGCGCATCTCTCCGGTCTGCCCCTCAATGAGCAGATCACGTCGCGTGGTGGATATCTGCTGGAGGCAACCAGCTCTGCCCCTTACTACCGCTTCTACGCATTGGCGGGCGAAGGTCTTCCTCGCCCCGGCATGATCCGCACGCAAGAGCGGCAGCACGCGGGTATTGCTGTTGAAGTCTGGGCTTTACCAGTGACAAGGCTTGGTGACTTTCTGCAAGGCATTCCCGCGCCACTGGGATTGGGGAAAGTCGAGCTCGCCTCTGGCGAAACGGTTTGCGGCTTCATCTGCGAGGCCACCGGTGCAATCAGTGGAACTGATATTACCGATCTCGCAGACTGGAAACTCTATCTTCAAGAAAAGCAGGCCTGATCCGTTTATAAGCCGCCCCGATCATAGTGCTCAACCGGTAGAAATTTTCCAGATAGCCGGGGCAGATCACAGCCATTTGGGTACATCGACACGCTCATAATTGCGTAGCTTGCCGATGAGGTCTTTTGCATCCGCATCCACCACGACAGAATGCCGGTGGGCTTGTGGCAGGAACTTTGACGTCACCATGTGATCGATAAAGGACAAAAATGGATCGAAAAACCCGAGTGTATTGAGAAGGCCGACGGGCTTGTCGACTTCCCCAAGCTGGTTCATCGTCCAGACTTCCATGAATTCTTCCAGGGTGCCGATACCGCCGGGCAGTGCAATGAAGGCATCGGCGAGCTCGGCCATACGGTGTTTGCGCTGACGAAGCGTCTGAGACACTTCCAGTCCTGTGAGACTTGCATGCGTATGTCCCTTGAGATGCAAGCGCTCGGTGATGACGCCGTGAACCGTGCCACCTGCCATGAGTGCTGCATCGGCAACGATACCCATCAGACCTTTCGTTGTTCCACCATAAACCAGCGTGATGTTCGCATTGCCCAAAGCCTCACCGAGAGCTTTAGCGCCCTCCCCGTATTCCTTGGCACCACCAAAATTGGAGCCGCAGAATACGGCTACAGACTTGATTTCCCTGACACTCATAACAACCTCATTTAATATCTGCCCTTGCCGTTTGAGACCGGCAGGGCTTCTTTGGGGATCATCACATGGACACCTTTGCGAATATTGACAAGCTGACTGATCCGTACGTCGGCAGCGATACTGCACAAGGTGTAGGCTTGCGCAGGTGTCAGTTCGGTTCTCAAACAGATCATGCCAATGGCTCGCTGCAAGGCTTGGCGAATTGCTTCATCGAGGTCTTCATCCAGACCGATGGCAATCAGATGCGACGCGGTTTCGCCATAGGGAAAAGTGTCAGCCGCCTTACGGATGATAGAAAAGCGTAAGTGCCCAACCAAAGCGGTCTCAACCGCCGTCAGACAGACCTCGCCGTCACCCTGACTGGCATGACCATCGCCCACGGAAACCAGCCCTCCCTCGATATTGACGGGAAGATAAAGGCTCGATCCCGTCACCAAGTCCTTGATATCAAGATTGCCGCCATAATATCCTGGGAGAATAGATGAAATTTTTCCGTCGGCTATTTTGGGGGCTACTGCGATAATGCCGAAGAAAGGCCTTGCAGCAATCTTAGAACCCCACGGGGATTTGATTGTTTTCGCAATGCGGTCAATTTCAAAATGCTGGACGCTATGTATATTGAACTCTTTCGGCAGCGCTCCCTTGCCGGGACGCATCGTATTGAACCCCCAACTGTCACGAAGATCGATATCCAGAATATCGACTTTGAGCATATCGCCGGGTCTGGCACCGCGAACATAAATGGGACCCAGCAGAATATGCGGTCCCGGAAAAGGCACCAGCTTTTCATGGATTGCCAGAAGTTCGGGGCGGATTTGGGAGCTGTCGGCAGGAACTTCCTCGCACGCTCCACTGAGCGTGTGCACGATGACCGTATCGCCATTTTCAATTTCGAGAACAGGTTTCAGCCCTGCATCGAGAAAGCCCCAATGCACCGTATCAGGCCGTGCGACAAGCGTATGACTGGCCATGCTCAGGCCAGTTCGATGCGAATTGGCTGTGCCCCTTCCCATAGGGTTTTCTTACCCAGCAATGGCAGCTTTTCCAGCCCTGATACCACTGTGATGAAGTGATTACCCGCAAGCTGTCCAACCTTGGAGGAAAAATCAACGCCGCCATAAGCAAGAAGAATTTCCGTTTCGCTGACCCCGCCCGGATAAAGGATCATGTGGCCGGGCGCAGGATGACTGGTATGGTTTTCATAACCGACGCCGAAATCCTGATCGCCGAGTGGAATCCAAACCCCTTCGCCGCTCCAGCGAACATGGACGACCTTGCTTTCATAAGGCAATAATTTAACGAAGGCGGCGCAGGTTTGCGGAGCAGATTCCGTTTCCAGGCGAGCATCGAATGTGTAGGGACCAGCGGTGATCTTGAGTTTGGTCATGTATGGGTTCCATATTGAAAGCCGACGATATTGTCGTTGAATCAGCCGCCTGCGGCAAAACGGTCACTGCGAACCGCCCAGCCAGTGACACGGGCCTCAACCATCGAGAAGAGCGCATAAAGCGTGACCCCCAGAAACGCGAGAATGAAGAGGCCAGCGAATACAAGCGGCACATCGAAGGTTGAGCTTGCGATCATCATTAGATTGCCTATACCGCGATTGGAAGCAACCGTTTCGGAGATGACCGTTCCGACAAAGGCCAGCGTCGCCGCCACCTTCAACGATGCGAAGAAATAGGGCATCGTCCGTGGCAAGCCAATATTCCAGAGAATCTCCAGTTTTGATGCCTTGAGCGAACGCATGACGTCCTGAAGTTCGGGCTCAGTGGACGCAAGACCGGTGGCAACATTCACGACAATCGGAAAAACGCACATCACCATCGCCGTCAATATGGCAGGTACCGTTCCTGCACCAAACCACAGAACCAGGATCGGAACGATTGCCACCTTGGGTATTGACGAAAAGCCGACGAGGATCGGATAGGCTACGTCATAGGCCAGCCTCGATGAGCCGATCAACATGCCGAGCATAACGCCGATGAAAATTCCAAGGCCAAACCCGACAAGGGTTGTATAAAGCGTCTGCAAGGCGTGAGGCCAAATACCCGGGAACTTGACCCACAATGTGTAAAAAGCCTGCGAGGGCCGCGGCAGTACCAGTGATGACACATTGAAAAGAAGACAAATCAATTCCCAGGCAATGAAAAAGCCAAGAATGCAAGCAATAGATAAAACACGGCGTCTGGTATCGGGTTTCATACGCTTGTTTCCTTCACGCTGCGGGCATGAACAATCCGTTCGCGAAGGCGCTGGGTCAGCGACACGAATTCAGGTTCATATGCAATTTCAATGGTTCTGGGACGGGGGAAGTCGACCGGGCTGTCCTCGATGATCCGGCCCGGACGGGCCTGCATGACGCAAATTCGTGAGGACAAATAGGCCGCCTCCTTCAGATCGTGGGTCACCAGAAGAACAGTTGGACTTTGCTCCATCCAGAGATTCTGCATGATTTCCCAGAGTTCCTCGCGCGTGAACTGGTCAAGAGCGCCGAACGGTTCATCAAGCAAAAGCAAAGTCGGTTCATGAATGAGCGCACGACACAGAGAAGCTCTTTGTTGCATACCGCCCGAGAGCTGCCAGGGAAACTTGTTGCCGAAACCCTGTAAACCGACCTGTTTGAGAAGGGCTTCCGCCCGATCGCGATAAGCGCCTTTTTTATCCTTGGAAAAAGTTCGCTTAAAAGGCGGGACGATCTTCAAAGGCATCATAACATTGTCACGTATATTGAGCCATGGCAGCAATGTCGGGTTCTGGAAAGCCATGCCAATGCGCACATCATTGGCGCCGATTTCCCTGCCATCGATGAAAATATGCCCATCAGAAGGCACCAGCGTGCCTGCAATCAGCTTGAGTATGGTCGACTTTCCACAGCCGGACGGCCCGACGAGGGCGACGAACTCACCCTTGTCGATCTGAAGCGAGGTTTCGGCGAGGGCAACGGTTCTGTGATCTCCCTCTCCGAACGTGACATTCACGCGTTCGATATCGATAATCGTTCGAGAGCGTTGCGGAACCTTTTCCAGCAGAGTTGTCATGCTTTAACGCTCCCTGACACCGAGGTCACGGCTGCCATCGTCTGATCCGTATGGCGTGGCTCCGGCGCAGGCATTTCCTGTATTGCGTGAACGGAACGGCCCCAACCGCGTGCGTCTCCCTGCAGTTTGCGGTTTTTCATCACAAATTTTCCGCGTACAAGAGTATGGATCGGAAGAGCCTTGGCTTTCATGCCATTCCATGGCGTGATCTTGGCGCGCGACTGCATCGCGCGGTCCTCAATCGTCCATGACCGGTTCGTATCTACAATCGCAATATCCGCATCCGAGCCGACCATGAGAGCGCCTTTTCGCGGAAATAATCCCCAACAACGGGCAGGATTTTCCGCACTCCAGCGCACATAATCGGAAAGACTAGCACCGCGACGATCTGCTTCGGTTATCATGAGTGGCATCTGCGTTTCGACACCGGGAAAACCACAATCAACCGTCCAGATATCCTCGCGTGTTTTTTCATCGCGAGAATGCGGTGCATGGTCGGTCGCAATCATATCAATCGTCCCCTCAACCAGCGCCTGCCAAATGGGGTCCTGGTTTTCCTTTTCGCGCACGGGTGGATTGACACGGATTACCCCGCGCAAGGTCTCGTAATCGTCGTCCGATAAAAGCAGATATTGCGGACAAGTCTCTCCCGTAATATCCACACCGCGTGCTTTGGCTTCAGCCAGAGGGCGCAGTTCGGCTGCTGAGGATATATGCAACACATGAATACGCGCGCCGGTCCATTCGGCCAATATGGCTGCGCGGGCAACGGCTTCGGTCGCGACCACAGCCGGACGAGCGGCAAGATGAGCCAGCGGATCAATACGCCCGGCTTCACGCAGACGGGCCTCGCGGCGCTCCATGATCGTGTTGGTTTCGGCATGAAGAGAAATCCGCTTGCCGGTCGGCGCAACGACCTCGAAGGCTTCAAGCATGGCACCTGTCGAGGGTGACGGAATACGACCGAACGTATTGCCCATGTAGAGTTTAAAGCCGATGATACCGCCTTCGATCAACGCGGGAACATTTTCGATACTATCTTCGCCGAGTACGGCATAAAGCCCGTAATCGACATGGGACTTCGCATTAGCAATCGCATGCTTGTCTGCAAGGCTTGCAGCATCCGAAACGGTCGGTATCGTGTTCGGCATGTCAAAAACCGTCGTGACGCCACCAAACGCGGCAGCAGCGGTTCCGCTGGCAAAATCCTCTTTCTGCGGATAGCCCGGATCGCGAAAATGCACATGCACGTCGATGGCTCCGGGCAGGATATGCAGACCTGTTGCATCCAGGCTTTCCCGGAAGCGCGGCATCGCCTGCGGCTCTCCTATGGCGATGATCTTGCCGTCCTTTACCGCAATGCTGGCCTGATATTCCGCATCGGGAGAAACAATGGTTCCGCCATTGATGACGAGATCAGCGAAGATGTTGGAGTTAATCATGTCATTCATCCTCACAACGCAGCCCAGCCGCCATCGACGGGCAGGTCGACACCCGTAATCTGTCGTGAAGCATCACTCGCCATGAAAAGGCAGGCATTGGCGACATCCTCACCAAGGGTGATGCGCTTCAAAGCATAATCTGCTGCATGGCGTTCGGCAGCGTCCGCTTCGCTGATGCCGAGCCTGGACGCCATTGTCTTGCAGACCTTGTCGCGAAAACGCGGACCATCGACCATTCCGGGTGCAACACAATTGACATTGATATTGTGCTGACCAACCTCCAGAGCAAAACTTTTGGTAATACCGCGAAGTCCCCACTTGGACGCAGAATAGGCAAGCCTTCCTGCCTTCCCATGCATGCCGAACGTACCGCCGACATTAACCACCTTGCCGTACTTCTGGGCAATCATTGTCGGTAGAACGGCACGGATTGTATGGAAGCAGCCATTCATGTTGAGGGTGACGATGTCATCGAACTCCCCGGGCGTGGTTTCGGCCCCGGTTTTGCCCATGGGCCCTGAACCACCCGCGATATTGACAAGGATATCAATGCGACCGAATGCCGACAACGTCGCTTTCGCGGCGGCATCACACTGCGCTGCATCGGTCAGATCGCAGCCCAACACGACAACAGAAAGACCATTTCCCTTCAGTTCCGATGCCAAAGGCTCTATTGCCGATGTATCGCGTCCAACCAGAGCAAGCTTGCAGCCTTCGGCGGCAAAAGCGCGCGTAACGGCTTCGCCCATTCCCTTGGCAGGTCCGGTGATAAGCGCGACTTTGTCCTTTAGATTAAGGTCCATTTCATTTCCGTTTCGGTGGTTTTGTAAGTTCAGTCTGGCTACAGCATCATTTGGTGACGGACTTCACCAACTCACCTTGTGGCGGCAGGTAGCTGCGATCGAAGATTTCATTGATCTTTGGCGTCCGCGGCAGATTGTTTGCTTCGACAAGAATGTCGATAGACTCCGCCAAACGGGCGTCATCAACGTTGCCAAGTCCGACAGTTGCCAGTTCGGGATGGTTCATCTCCTCGGCCAGCGTTGCGTCAAAGCGCTCCCGCTCCACGTCGACATTGATCAAGGGTTCGCGAACCCGCACAGCTTCTACCGCAGCATCAGGGTCGGCAATCGCCGCCTTGACGCCCCTGTTCAAGGCCCGAAGAAAGCCTTTGACCGCCTCCGGGTTTTTGGCTGCAAAGGACTTGGAAACGATAATGGCATTCGAATAGAGGTCCATGCCGTAGTCACCATAATTGATGTAACGGATCTCCTCATTCGTATCGATGCCAATGAGTTTCGCACTAAAGCGGATTGTATTCACATAGCCAAAAACACCATCGACCTGTCCCTGCATCAGCATCTGTTCGCGAAGGTTAGGCTGCATGTTGGTGACTTCCACATTCGAGCAATCAGTCTTCGAAATCGTGCAAAGGGCCGGAAAAAGCTTAAGCGCACCATCATTTGCCGCACCGCCCAGTGTGTGTCCTGGAAAATCAGCCGGCGTCTTTATCGGGCTGTCCGTTTTAACCGCCACAGTGAAGGGCGGCTGGTTATAAAGCATGAAAATGCCGATCGGTGCTTCCTCGGGATTCTTCGCGGCAAGCTCGATCAGGGCGTTGATATCACCAAAACCCATATCGTAGGTGCCATTTGCGACAAGCGGCACCGCAGCACCGGAACCATTGCCCTGATCCATGGTGACATTCAGCCCCTCCTCTTTGAAGTACCCCTTGTCCTCGGCAAGAAACAGCAGACCCTGCGGTCCTTGATATTTCCAGTTCAACACAAGTTTTATACTGGTTTCTGCCCGCGCACTCACCACTGCGGTCAGTGGTGCAAGCATGGTCATTGCAGCGAGAGCTGCCATGCAGGCACGTCTTTTCATATGGAGGCTAGCCATTCACTCAGTTCCCCTTTTTATGTGAAAAGGCCTCTTGCGCGAGGCTCTGTCATTCGTGTTTGATCGCGATCATTACACTGTTCAGTGAATCCCTCTAGCGCTATTATCGACCTACACCGATGTCAAAAAGGCATCACTCGGAGATCACCATGCGTCACCTTAAATTGCTTCATCAGGTTTCCGAGATTGCGCGCGCCGGCTCGATCAGGCAGGCAGCCGACAATATGAACATCACCGCCTCGGCGATGAATCGGAAGATTCAGGATCTCGAGCAGGAAATAGGCATGCCCATCTTCGAGCGCCGACCCAGAGGCGTCAAACTGACGGCTGCCGGTGAACTCTTTGTGCGTTATGCCCGCAGTCAGATTGCCGATGCAGACCGCATGAACTCGCAA
The DNA here is from genome assembly GCF_039545455.1 of Brucella sp. BE17. Taxonomy (NCBI): domain Bacteria; kingdom Pseudomonadati; phylum Pseudomonadota; class Alphaproteobacteria; order Hyphomicrobiales; family Brucellaceae; genus Brucella; species Brucella sp. BE17. Next base: position 965,834 of record NZ_CP154468.1, read on the forward strand.
TTCGAGGATTTGAGAGGGCTTCGCAGAGGACCTGTCAATATTGCCTGCAGTCAGGCACTCGCACTGGATTTCCTGCCATCACAGATCGGCCAGTTCAGGCAGGATAATCCACGTCTTGTCTTTAATCTCAAGGTCATGGACCACAATGCCGCGATCAACTCGTTGATTGATTATGATGTGGATCTGGCGCTTGTCTATCGTGCCACTATAAGGCCGGCCATCCGCATCGTAAAAACGGCCCCGCAAAGACTGACGGCTATTTTGCGCAAAGATCATCCGCTGGCGGCCAAACAGTCACTCAGACTTTCCGATTTTGTCGGTCTCCCGCTTGCCCTCCCCGATCAGACGCTCAGTGGACGGCAGCTCATCGATGAAATTAGCGCTCGGCGGGATTTTCATCTCAACATCATGGCTGAAACCAATTCTTTCGAAATGCTGCGCGGGCTAGTTCTGTACAGCAACATGATTTCGTTCCAGATCGCAATTGGCGCACCCAAAGAAGAATATGGTGCAGATATAACTGCCCGCCCGATAGACGAGCGTGATATTCCAAGCTCAGATCTCAGCCTTTGCCAGTTACGCGACCGTATTCTGCCTGTTGCTGCGGCCAGTTTTGCAACACAGTTGATGAAGAATTTGTACTGATCACCGTCCACGGTCAGATCATGATCAACAACGAGTGTGGCAAATCTGAAATTCGTAACACTGACTGAAGCAAGTCCATAATCATTCGGGCCCTCCAAAGTCCCGAAGCCCGTTCCACAGAGGGAACAAGCCCTGGCAAGCGTTCATGCCACGTCGATCAATCCCTTGGGTTATCAGGTTGGGCGCAGTAACTATCACGATTATGTACCAATTCTGTCGATTACCGGTCATGACGTGTCCGGCTTTGTCGAAACTCTCGAGCCGGTCGTGACCAGACCAGACTGGACGAATCACGGATTGCAATATGAATGTTGGCATCATGACGCCGTCACGATCAAAATCGATGCGCGAGGAGAATAACCACATCATGCGTACCGGGATTCGGATATTTATCCCGCACTTTTTTGCTAAAATATTACAATAAAAACAATGTGATGAGCAGATGCCTTGCAACGCTCATCCTTATGCATAATAGTCGCCGCATTTCAAAAATTACAAAAGAGGGGTTTTCAATGTACCGCAAGATTTTGTTGTCCGGCGTCTGTCTTCTGGCTTTCGCAGGTATTGCGTCGGCCGAGGTCGTACTGAACCGTGGCAACGATACAGATCCGGCCACGCTCGATCATCAGCGCACTTCGACGATCTCGGAGGCCAACGTGCTGCGTGATCTTTATGATGGCCTCACTATTCAGGACGCGGACGGAAAAGCCATACCGGGTGTTGCCAAAGCCTGGGATATTTCTGAAGACGGCACGACTTATACATTCCATTTACGTGATAACGCCCAATGGTCGAATGGCGATCCGGTTACAGCAGGCGATTTCCAGTTTGCATTGCGTCGTCTGATGGACCCGAAAACCGCTGCCGGGTATGCCAGCATGCTGTTCGTGATTAAAAATGCGGAAGATGTTGCTAGCGGCAAGGTTGCAGTCGAACAGCTGGGCGTCGAAGCGGCCGATGATCATACGCTCAAGATAACGCTAAATTCGCCAGCCCCTTATTTCCTCGAATTGCTGACGCATCAAACAAGCTTCCCGTTGCATCAGAAGAGTGTCGAGGTGAATGGCGACAAGTTCACCACGCCTGGCAAGATGGTGACCAACGGCGCCTATATGCTCGAAAGCTTCACCCCGAACGACAAAATCGTGATGAAGAAAAACCCGCATTATTATGAAGCCGATCAGGTCAAGATCGACACCGTCAACTGGATTCCCTTTGAAGATCGGGCAAGCTGCATGCGCCGCTTCGAAGCCAAGGAAGTGCAGATTTGCTCGGACGTTCCCGCTGAACAGATGGATTATGTCAAGAAAAACCTTTCCAATGAATTTCATCTGGCACCCTATCTCGGTGTTTATTATCTGCCGGTGAAGGGCAAGTCGCCAGACAGCAAGCTTAAAGATCCGCGTGTAAGGAAGGCCATTTCTCTTGCCATCGACCGCGAATTCATCGCCGATCAGGTCTGGCAGGGCACGATGCTGCCCGGCTACTCGCTGGTACCGCCCGGCATTGCCAATTACGTGCAAGACGTACCGAAACTCGATTATTCCGATGACATGCTGGAGCGCGAAGACGAAGCCAAGGAACTGCTGAAGGAAGCCGGTGTCGAGCCGAACACGCTCTCGATCGAGTTGCTCTACAACACATCCGAGAACAACAAGAACACCATGGCAGCCATTGCCAACCAGTTGAGCAATATAGGTGTCAAGGCTTCCTTGAACGAAACCGAAGGCGCCACCTATTTCAACTTCCTGCGTGAAGACGGCCCCTTCGACATTGCCCGTGCAGGTTGGATCGGTGATTACAACGATCCGCAAAATTTCCTTTACGTCAACCTCAGCGATGTCAGCTTCAATTATTCCAAGGTTAAAAATTCGGAATTCGATGTCAAAATGGCAGAAGCCGAGAAGATACTGGATTTAGGCGAGCGCGCGAAAGTATTGGCCGAGGCTGAAAAAATGAAACTTGAAGATTTGGGTAATATCCCAATTCTTTACTATTCCTCGCGAAGTCTCGTTTCCAATAAGTTGAGCGGATGGAATGACAACCTCTTGGACAGTCACAAGACACGCTGGCTTTCACTCGAGCAATGATTTCAGGCAGAGGCTGCGCCAATAGGCGCAGCCTCTCTTCAATGCAGGGAAAGGCTGTGCATTTTTCTGCAAAAATCCGCTCATCTATCCATGACGAAAACGCATAATTACAGTTACATAAAATAGGTTCTTAAAAAACAACAATAACGGGAACCACCAAATAGATTGAAAACTTTTCGGCACGAAGGGAACACAGAATGCTGGGCTATACGCTCCGACGACTGGGTAGTGCCATACCCACGATCCTTATCATCATAACACTGACATTTTTCCTGATAAGACTTGCCCCAGGTGGTCCCTTCGATCTCGAACGTCCCATCGACCCACTCATCCTTGAAAATCTCAAGAAATCCTACAACATGGATTTGCCGCTCTGGCGGCAGTATCTCATTTATCTAGGCAATCTTCTTCAGGGCAATCTGGGCCCTAGTTTCACGCGACGTGATTTCACCGTTAACGACCTTTTTGCCGCCGGTCTGCCCGTCTCGATTGTGCTCGGCACGCTTGGCCTCAGCCTGGCTGCGATCATCGGCACGTTTCTGGGAACAGTTGCAGCACTGAAGCAGAATTCGGCCACAGACTATTTCGTAGTCGCAATCGCGACTTTCGGCATCACGACGCCCAACTTTGTCGTCGCCCCTCTACTGAGCCTGCTGTTTGGCGTCATTCTCGGCTGGGTTCCTGCCGGCGGCTGGTCATCGGCAAACATCAGCTACTGGATATTGCCAGTCCTCACCCTGGCACTGCCGCAGGTGGGTGTCATCGCACGGCTAGTGCGTGGAGCGACCATTGAGGCATTGCGCGCCAATCATGTGCGCACAGCGCGCGCCTATGGGCTGCCATCTCGCGTCGTTGTCGGCGTCCATGCGCTACGCGCAGCAATGCTTCCGGCGGTGTCCTATCTCGGTCCAACCGCCGCCGCCCTGCTCACCGGCTCGGTTGTCGTTGAAACAATTTTCGGCATTCCCGGCATTGGTCGCTACTTCGTCCAAGGCGCATTGAGCCGCGACTACACGCTCGTCATGGGCACAGTCGTGGTGATTTCCATTTTTGTCGTGGTCTTCAACCTGATCGTCGATCTTCTTTACGCATGGCTCGATCCGAGGGTTCGCTATGACTAATCTCATTGCCACGACAGAAACTGAAGCTCTCGCTTCAATTGAAAGTCGCTCACTCTGGCAGGACGCGTGGCTACGCCTGCGCCGCAACAAGGCCGCTGTCACCAGCGCAGTCATTCTTGTCATCCTTGGTTTCGCAGGCATCTTCGGCCCCATAATCAGCCCTCACCCTTATGACAAAATCTATCCGCAATTCGTGCGCGTTGCGCCCAGTCTCGAAGCCTACCCTCGCGCCGATACGATCCTGCCAGGTCTTGAACGGGAACTGGCGCGCGCGCGCCTGAAAGCTGGTGGAGAGCCGGAACTCGACCAAAATGAAATAGTGGTTGATTTCACGGTACAACGGCCAACGGATGAGCGCGTCCTGCGCTATTTCCAGCGCTCCGATCTCTTCCGCAATCCGCGGATCGAACTTGCCGCCGACGGGCTCTCGGGCAAGCTCACGCTCAATGTCAACCGTAATTATTTCCTGCTCGGCACGGACAATCTCGGGCGCGATCTCCTGACGCGCATCTTCATCGGCGTGCGCATGTCCCTTGCCATCGGCCTGCTTGCCTCAACCATGGCACTGGCTCTGGGTGTTTCATACGGCGCCATATCAGGCTATCTGGGTGGGCGAACCGACAATATCATGATGCGTTTTGTCGACATTCTCTACTCTCTGCCCTTCATCTTCTTCGTGATACTGATGCTCGTATTCTTCGGGCGCTCGATCTTCATTATCTTCATCGCCATAGGTGCTACCGAATGGCTGGACATGGCACGCATCGTGCGTGGACAAACGCTGAGCCTGAAGCGGCAGGAATTCGTGCAGGCCGCAGAAGCGCTGGGAGCCACACGTCGCGGCGTCATCATCCGCCATATCATCCCGAATGCGCTTGGCCCAGTCATTGTCTTCGTCACGTTGTTGGTGCCAAAAGCCATTCTGCTTGAAAGTCTATTGTCATTTCTGGGTCTCGGCGTTCAGGATCCGCTCACTTCGCTCGGGCTTCTCATTTCGGAAGGCGCCCAGAACATGCGCGGTGCAAGCTGGCTCCTGATCTGGCCCGCTGCGACACTAACCATCATCCTGTTTGCGCTGAATTTTCTGGGCGACGGCCTGCGCGATAGTCTCGACCCGAAGGACCGCTAAGATGACAAAGGAAAATATACTGAGCGTCCGCGATCTGCGCGTGACTTTCGAGACGCATGACGGATCGGTGGAGGCTGTGTGCGGGATCGACCTCGATGTCGGGGCTGGTGAAACCATCGCGATAGTCGGCGAGTCCGGCTCCGGTAAAAGCCAGGCGACCATGGCTATGATGGGCTTGCTTGCCCGCAATGGCCATGCCAGTGGACAGGCGCTTTATCGCAATCAGGACCTGATCGGCATGTCCGACAAGGCGCTGAACAAAATCCGTGGCGCGAAGATCACCATGATCTTTCAAGAGCCGATGACCTCACTTGATCCGCTCTACCGTATCGGCGATCAACTGGCAGAACCGTTGCGCTATCATCGTGGCCTCAGCCGCAAACAGGCGCGACCGCGTATTCTGGAACTTTTGCAACTGGTTGGCATTCCAGAACCGGAGCGGCGTATTGACAGCTATCCTTACGAGCTTTCTGGTGGTCAGCGCCAGCGTGTCATGATCGCCATGGCGCTTGCCAACGAGCCGGACATACTGATTGCCGACGAACCCACCACAGCACTCGACGTCACCATTCAGGCGCAGATACTCGACCTTCTGGCCGACCTGCAAACGCGGCTCGGTATGGCGGTAATCTTCATCACCCACGATCTCGGTATCGTGCGCCGTTTTGCCGACCGCGTCTATGTGATGCGTTCGGGCAGCGTGGTTGAGACCAACGACACGAAAACGCTCTTCGATGCGCCTGAGCATGCCTATACGAAAATGCTGCTCAACGCTGAACCCGAAGGTGAAAAGCCTGCTCCTTCGGATCAGGCACCAGTGCTGCTGGAAGCAGACAACGTGAAGGTCGATTTCCTAATTTCCAAACCCTGGCTTGGTACTGCGAACTATATGAGGGCCGTCGACGATATTTCGCTTTCGCTCAAAGAGGGGCAGACTATCGGGATCGTCGGCGAATCGGGTTCTGGAAAGTCGACACTTGGCCGCGCGATCCTACGGCTTCTACCATCAGAAGGACGGATCGCCTATCTTGGCCAGGAATTGCCGCGGGAAGCTCTGGCAATGCGTTCGAAGCGACGCGCACTGCAACTGGTATTTCAGGACCCGTTCGGTTCGCTCAGTCCGCGCATGACGGTTGGGCGTATCATTACTGAAGGACTGCTTATTCACGAGCCGCAACTCTCGACCAGAGAACGCGACAGCCGCGCGCAGCAGGCGCTGAAAGAAGTCGGTCTGGATCCTGCCATGCGCAACCGCTATCCGCACGAATTTTCTGGCGGCCAGCGCCAACGAATCGCCATTGCTCGCACGATGATTCTAAAACCACGCGTGATCGTGCTCGACGAACCAACAAGTGCGCTCGACCGTTCTGTGCAAAAGCAGGTCATCACGCTGCTACGCGGTCTGCAGAAGGATCACGGCCTGTCCTATCTGTTCATCAGTCACGATATGGCTGTCGTCCGCGCTGTATCGGATTACGTAATCGTAATGCGAAATGGCCAGATCGTCGAACAGGGCGACACGGCACAGATTTTTGATGATCCGCAGCAGGACTATACCAAGGCGCTGATGGCCGCAGCCCTCAGTGAAGAGCGCTTCGGCACCATGCATTGAGTGTGGGGGGAATGTCTCAACACGAATAACAGGCCAGAAAAACAATCACGCCAGAGGCGACGCCCTGACCTTCGCAGCTTTTGCATGTGAGCTGCAAAAGGATGGGATTGTCAGGTTGAGTTAAAGAAAACAACGAAAGAACCATACACGCACTAAGCGATATTACTCTTTCCTGGCATCCTCTGCCTCCAGAATATCGCGAATTCGCGTGATATCATGGTTCTTTGGACGATTGTCGCAATAGGTCGGAACCATGCTGCGGATTTTCAACCAGAGCCGTTCCGTTTCCGGAACGTGCGGGCTTGTGCTTGTCTGGCAATCACAAGCTTGGACTGCAGCCAGTATTGCGATGGTAGCCACGCACTCGACATTCGCCAGATGGCCAGCGTCTTGATGGCGGCTACGGCCAATCCACAGTCGACGGTATGCCCGAAGCGTACCTCAAAACGTTGAAACGGGACTATATACGGATATCAGCTCTGTCGGACGCCGAAACTACGCTCCGGCTCATCCATGGATGAATCGCAAATCACAATTAAATTGATCCACATTCCACGCCCAAGATTGTTTCTCCCCACCATTTCATCAAGGCTAAATCAAACAAGACAACCCTCCGGTGAAATGGGGAGCACTCCACATCTAGCTTGGAGTATCTGATTGGATTTTGTTCCTGGTACGTCGTTAGCGCACTTCCGAGGCGGCGTGGAGATAAAACGGCCTGTGCCGGTAGCCTGACTGTAGAAGTAGTGATCAAATTAACGAAGGCTCAACGCACGTCGACTCGATGCAGGGGATGAAATCTGCGTTCGTACTCTGTTATGGACTAACTTTGGTGAGGACACGAAATCGAACGCTTCTCAGTTTCGAGATGGAGGTACTGGAGACTTGGGTCGCAGGAAGCGTCGTTCGTTATCATATAAAGGCCCACAATATCATCATTCGCGCCGAATGCGCCAATGGCAAGCTAACCACGAGATGGTTGCCCCTTTATGTCGTTATGGAAAACGTACATTTGCTAAAAAGGGTGATGCGCTTTTCGTAAGTGACGATAATCCTGGTGTGCGGGCGAGTTTGCTTCGATATGTGTCATTGCGGGTACGTTAAAAGTAATGCCCCCCGGTGATGTTAAGGTTGGTTTTTATAATTGCGCAAACCAACGATCCGGCTTGCGCAATTATAAACAGTTTGCATTCTTATTTCGCGATCAGGACTTCTGAGCGCCAACCAGTTCGTCCCATTTGCGAAATGCGACAACCATTTTTTCCGGTGGAAGCGGCAATTCAATGGGGTTATTTGCGATCAGATCGGCATATTCAGGTCGCCCGAACTCGTTGATGACATCCTGACTATGCTGCGGGGCCATCGATAGCGGAACATTCTTAACCGCAGGGCCCGGATATAGGTAACCTTCATCATAGGAATAGGCCTGTGCTTCAGGCGTCAGCAAGAAAGTCATCAGGTCCAGAACAACAGCCATTTTTTCGTCAGGAACACCTTTGGGAATGCACATGAAGAATGCGTCGGATACCCAATGGAAACCTTTCAATGTACCGATTTTAGCTTCCTTGGGTACAATACCCAAAGCGCGTGGATTGATATCCCAGCCCGTCGTGGTGATAATAATGTCACGGCTGCCTTCGCCAAACTCTTTCATCGTGGCACCAGTTCCGGCCGGATAATAATCGATATACTTGCCGATTTCGGCAAGATAGGCCCAGGTCTTTTCCCAGCCGTTTTCCGGGTCGTGCGGGTCCTTGTCGCCAAGCAGATATGGTAATCCCATCATAAATGTTCTTGCTGGACCGGAGTTTGTTGGCCGGGCATACATGAAACGTGCAGGATTTTGCTTGGCCCACTCCAGCAATTCTTCTGCGGTTGTCGGTACTTTGGCCACCCGCTCTTCCATATACTCAATCAGTGGTCCAGAAGGGTAATAATTGACCACGATGCCATAGCCGGCTCCTTGAACCTTATGCAATGCCAATGCGGCGGGTTCATAGTTGTCTTCGAGATCGGGAAAGCTGTCATTATGGTCAGGCAATATTTTCTGCCAGGTTTCATTGGCAAGTCCGGAAGCAAGGCCATCGCTGCCAGTGAGAACCAAGTCTATATCAACACGATTTGCTGATTGCTGTGCCTTGAGCTTCCCAGCCAACTCGGTGACAGGTGCCTTGGAAAAGACAATTTGCGAGGCCTTTTCGGGGAATTTTTTTGCATATTCCTCGAAGGCTGGTTGCGAGAGTGCCAATGCCCCGCCTACGTCCATCACCGTAATCAGTACCGGCGTCGATGGCAATTGGGGCGCTGCCGCCCGTGTGCTGGCGATATTGGCCAGCAACGGGCCGCCTAGTCCCGCAACCCCCAAACCTGCCAGAAGTGAACGGCGTGATAGTCTGAACTTATGATCTTTCATGTCATTCCCCTATTGATTATTGGGCCTTTTGTTTTCTGGCTCCATTGCCTGTTTAGATTTCAGGTGGCGTAATATTCTTCGTTATTGATCGAGCTGCCGGTGACAGTCATGGAATCCGACCAGGTAATTTGGCTTGGTGGCAAAGTAATGCCGCGCGGCGACAGTACAGGCGCCAGAAGAGTGGCAACACGGCTCGAAGCCATGGCAACAGCTTCCTCGAAAGTTGCGAGCCCCCAATGCACCAGATTGCGGATCGCATCGTCCATACGCAATGAGGACCCCGCCAAACCCTCGCCATTGGGATTTAACACTGTTGAATCATCACGTCGCTCAATATGCATATCGGCGAAGCGATAGCTTCCAGCCGGTGCCATTGCGGCGGACACAGCATCCGTGACAAGGATCGTGTTGTGCTTTCCCTTGGCGCGCAACAGAACCTTCAGGACTTGTGAGGGTATGTGAATGCCATCGGCTATAAAGGATGCCGCAAGCCGTTCCTCGGCCAATTGTGCAAAAATTGTATTGTTGAACTTCGGCAATATTTGCGGCAATCCGTTGCCTAGATGCGTTGAAAGTGTCGCTCCAGCCTCGGCTGCCTTGACGGCCATGTCAAAATCACAGGCGGAATGTCCGATCGCCACCAGAACATTACGCGCCCGTATATGACGAATGAAATCGATACCGCCTTTCACCTCTGGAGCCAGGGTTGTCAGCAATATAGGCCTCTGGATAAGGCTTTGCAGATGTTCAAACAGGTCAAGGTTTGCAGCAGTCATGGCATCTGCCGGATGACACCCCGAATAACCGCTGTCCGGATTAAGGAAGGGCCCCTCCAGATGATAACCGGGGCACATCAGTCGTCCGAGACGGCTCTCCTGTACGCTTTTATCCAGCGCCAGAAAACGCTGCTCCAGTTTCTGCGGTGAAGCAGTGATGATGGTGGGCAAACAGGATGTGACCCCCGTTGCCAGCAATGCTTGAAGAGCGTGATCGAGTTGATCGGCTGTCAGATCGCCGGAATTGAAATCAATGCCAGCAAAACCGTTGATCTGAAGATCGATCAGGCCCGGCGTGATCATGGTAGCAACGATGCGGCTGGATTATCGATGAAATACGCCACATTCGGATGGCGCTGCAAAATCGAAGCGGGATAATTCACATCGATTTCGCCCTGCAGCGCTTGTTTTACCGCCTGCGCCTTCCGTTCATCGGAAATGGAAACAACGATCAAAGCACTTTTCATGATCTGCTGAATGCTCATGGAAACTGCCTGCTGTGGCACATCGGCAAGGGTAGGAAACCAGCCTTCACCCATCTGCTGTTTGCGGCAAGCTTCATCCAGAGTGACAACGATATAAGGCTCGCGCGTATCGAAGTCCGCCGGCGGGTCATTGAACGCCAGATGGCAGTTTTCGCCAATGCCGGCAAAGCAGACGGCAATGTTTTCATCCATGATCAGGGCGCTGATCCGCCGGGCTTCACGATCCGCATCGCCTTCGGCGTTGATTTCATGCAACTTTACTTTCCCGTCAAGTCGCTCGACAAAACGCTCCTGCAGATAGCGGCGGAAGCTGGCGGGGTGCTGCTTTTGAATGCCGACATATTCATCGAGATGAAAGGCGGTGACGCGTGACCAGTCAATGCCTTCCTCCTTTACCAGATGATCCAGCATTTCAAACTGGCTGGCGCCGGTCGCCACTATGATCGAAGCCTTCCCATCGGCACGGATCGCTTCGCGGATTGCGTCTGCCCCCCGTTTGGCAGCCGCTTGTCCGAGTTCGTGTTTGCTATCAAAAATGCGTATATCAGCCATGGAAATCTATACTCTTTTCATGAACGACCTAATGCTGCATGTGAGGATACACAGCGGAGCGAGCCTTGCAAGATATTTTTGAATAATGTTATTCAAAAATAGAAATCGAAAGAAACTGCCTGATGCTGATGATCGAAAATCGCTACTTCAATGATGCGCACCAGCGCGATTGCGCGCGTGTGGTTGCCGCATTGCACAGCCAAGATTTCCAAACGCGGGCAAGCCTTGCTGCAGCGCTCGAAATGACTTCCACCGCTATTTCCAGGATCATTGCCGATCTGGTGGCCCGCAACATTATCAGCGAGAAAACCGGCGATAAAAAAAATGGCCGCGGGCGACCAGCCACGCAGATTGCACTTAATCCGCTATGTGCAGGCGCAACCATCCTGTCTATATCGAGCCTCCAACTGACGGGTGTCCTCATTGATTTCAAAGGCAATATCCTGTCACGTGAAACGCGCTATATCGGACCGGAAACAGGCGCTAGCGCAATGCAGCAGGCCATGTGTTACATTGTTCGCGCGCTGACTGCCGCCTGTCCGCCATCAATGATCCATGTCGGGACGTCGGTTGCGGTGACCGGAATTACGGATATCAGAAACAGAACCTGGATCCTTACATCGCGCTGGCCGGCAATTCGCGATTTCGATATTGGCGAAGCTTTGCGCCAGGTTACACCCACGGTTTACCTATTTCGCCAATTGGACGTCGAACTGAATGCACGTTTTGCTGAGCTTGGTTCAGACGCGCCTGAGAGCGCTGGCGTCCTGCACTGGGGCTGGGGGATTGGCCTCGCTTATCGGACAAAGGCCGACACAACGTCGTTTCAGGATGGCCCATTCGGCGAGATCGGGCACTGGCGTTTCAACATACTGGAAGACAGGCCCTGCGGTTGCGGCAATTACGGTTGTCTTGAAACAGCCGTATCGCTTGGCGCCTTGTTGCCGGTGATCCGCACGATCTATCCCGATATTGCCGAAGATGAAGAGACGAGTGCAGGACAGATTGCCAGACTGGATCTGGCAGATATTCCAGAAATCCGAATGGCCGTCGGTTTGATGGCCCGGACATTGGGCAATGTCTGCCGTATACTATTTCCAAAAAAGGTTTTTATTACCGGACCGTTTATTGCCAATAACGGCGTATTCGACTTGCTGCAATCAAGCTTCAGAGCGGAAGGGCTGGTGGGCTCACTGACGCTTCCGACCCTGGTTCCTGACCGCTCCAGCATCGAATATGTGTTAAAAGGTGCTGCTCAACCCTTGTTCGAAACCGCAGTCGATCGTCTTCTGGAACTGAAATATGCCCCGTGAAACGGTGAAACTAGCCATATCTTTAATGACATAAAAACAAACAGTTATATCGGTCTAGACGGTCGATCCAACTGGATGGTCACTTTGATTGCTGCTGATTGGCGATACAATATTTTCATTATTGTTGCCGGTGACCGGAAGACATGATAATCGTTATGTTGATCGACTGATATACTAATATAAAATTGAATTCATGTATTTCCGCCGATCGCGTTTGGTTGTGTTTTTGGGAGGAAACCGCATGAACGGAATTACGCGTCGTCAGGCATTGGGTGGTTTGGCTGGAGGGGCAGCCGGGCTTCTTTGGTCATCAAGTTTCGCGCGTGCACAAGCACTCGCCTTACCCGCATCCCCGGTTGCGCTGAATATTATCGATGTGGCTGGCAATTTACAGCTTACACAGGCGGCGATTGAAAAATTTGCCAAGGACAATCCGCAGCTTGTTTCAAGACTCATTTTTTCCCGGGCTCCGTCGCCGGAATTGCCGGGCAAGCTGAAGGCGCAGCAAACCGCCAACCGCGTCGACATCGATCTGGTACTGACAGGACCGGGGGCTATGTCAGACGGGATTGAACAGGGCTTATGGATTGATGTTTGGACCAAGTATCCGGATCAGTTGCCCAATGCAGAAGAAACCTATCATGAGAAAGCTCTCATGATGCAGAAGAATTTCGGTCAGAACGAGGGGGTCGCTGTCGTCTATTCGCCTTCCGGACCTTTGTTCGAATACGCGCCTGACCGCGTAAAGGACGTGCCGAAGAATACCGATGAGCTTCTGGCATGGGTCAAGGCTAATCCCGGTCGCTTCTGTTATGCGCGACCAGTCAATTCCGGTCCCGGTTGGACCTTTCTGATGGCAATGCCATATATCCTTGGTGACAAGGACCCCGGCGATCCGATCAATGGCTGGGAGAAGACCTGGGCCTATCTCAAGGAACTCGATGAGGGGATCGATTATTACCCTCCCGGGACGACTGCGACCATGAAGGAGCTTGCCGAAGGCACGCGCGACATGATCGTTTCGTCATTTGGCTGGGATATCAATCCACGCGTTCTGGGCGTCGTTCCCAAAGAAATGGAAACCTTCGCTCTCGATGGCACACATTGGGTTCCCGATACGCAGTTCATGTGCATCCCGAAAGGCGTTCCCGACGAAAAAGTCGCGGTTCTCCTCAAGCTTATGTCCTATATGCTGATGCCAGAGCAGCAGGCCTACACCTATGATCATGGCTATTTCTATCCGGGTCCGGCGGTCAAGAACGTGTCAATCGATATGGCTCCGCAGGACAGCCGTGACGTGCTTGCCGAATTCGGACGCCCGCATTATGACGAGTTAATCGCCAAATATCCGGTCGAAGCGCCATTGCAGCCCAAAGCTCTGGTAGCGGCGTTTGACAAATGGGATCGGGAAATCGGTGCCAACAAGGCCAATCAATAATGCGATTTGCCGTCATCGGAATTGATCACCGCCATATCTATCACATGATAGGCGGTCTTCTCGAAGCTGGCGCTGAGTGCGCCGGTTTCGTTGAGGCAAGCAGTGACCCTATTGTTCTCAAAGGCCTCAAAGAACGCTTTCCAGATATCAGGCCGGTTGCTGACGCCGACGTTTTTCTCAATGACACGAGCATTGATATCATCGTCACCGCCGCCATCCCTTCCGATCGTGCGGCCATTGCCACGGCTGCGATGCTTGCCGGCAAAGATGTCATGACGGATAAGCCGGGTATCGTCAGCCTCTTGCAATTAAGCGAAATCCAACAGGTCGTGGCTGAAACGGGCCGGATTTTTTCCATCTGCTTTTCCGAGCGGTTTATTGTACCAGCCGTTGGCCTGGCTCAGAAGCTCGTTGCAGACGGTGCCATCGGCCGGGTTATCCAGACGATGGGGATGGGACCGCATCGCTTCAATCGTGCAATCAGGCCGGAGTGGTTTTTCGATGCTGCTACTTATGGAGGCGTCCTCAACGATATCGCTTCGCATCAGATCGATCAGTTTCTGATCTTTAGCGGATCAGGAGATGCAAAAATCATCAACAGCGCAATAGCGCACTTCGCCGATAATGACCTGCCGGATTTTCAGGATTTCGGGGAGATCCTTTTGCGCAGTGAAAAAGCCAGCGGCTATATCCGTGTCGACTGGTTTACTGCCGATGGTTTGCCGACATGGGGCGATGGCCGGTTGTTTGTCCATGGTACAAAGGGAACAATTGAACTGCGCAAATATGTCGATGTGGCGGGGCGCACCGGCACGGATCACCTGTTTCTGGTCAATACTGAGGGGACACGCCATTTCGATGCAAGTACCGAACCGATCGAATATTTTAAGCAGTTCGTTCACGATGTGCGACATCGAACGGAGACCGCTATGGCGCAAGCCCATGTTTTCACTGTCAGCCGTCTGGCATTGGAAGCGCAACGGGACGCCACATGGATCGGTAAATAAACGGATCAGCTTTGAACATGAAAGGACAAGCTTATGAGAAAGCCCGGACTGGCGATTGTCGGACTAGGTCCGGCGTCATTGCCGCATGCGCGCAGTCTCATGGATTTGCGGGATCAGGTTGAGGTCGTCTGGGCGGTTAGCCGCTCGCGCGAGCGTGCTGAAGAATTTGCCAGAACCTTTCCGTTTCCCACAACAACCGATATGGACGCAGCCATTACAGATCCGAGCGTGGATATCGTGCTGATCCTGACACCGGCCAGTTCGCATCTCGATATTACCGAACGTGCCTTGGCTGCGAAAAAGCACGTGCTGGTGGAAAAGCCGCTCGATATAACCATAGAGCGGGGGGAAAAAATGGTGGAGCTTGCACGCCGCTCGGGCCTGACCTTTGGTGTCGTACTTCAGCATCGCTTTCGAGCATCCAGCGCACGCATTCGTGCGGTGATTAACAATAGTGAATTGGGCACGATAGAGGCTGCGGCTTTGCGTGTGCCATGGTGGCGGCCACAGTTTTATTATGATTTGGCAGGGCGTGGCAGTCTGGCACGCGATGGCGGTGGTGTTCTGCTTTCACAGGCTATTCATGCGCTTGATATGTTTCGCTCTCTGTTGCCGGTTCGTGAGGTTGTCGCATCACGCATACACACCACGGCATTGCATCGCATGGAAACCGAAGATCATGTAACCGCGCTGATGACACTGGAAAACGGCGCGCCAGCGTCGCTGCTTGCGACGACCGCGGCTTTCCCCGGTTATCCCGAGACGCTTGAAATTACAGGCTCCACCGGCTCGGCTCATATGACGGCAGGCGATCTGAAATTGACGTGGCTGGATGGGCGGGAAGAATATATCGCCTCGGAAGGCAAATCTGGTAGCGGTGCCAATATCATGGATTTTCCCCATGATGCGCACCGCGCATTAATCAGCGATTTCCTCGGTGCCATTCGTGACAGGCGTGATCCGATGGTGACTGGCGAAGAAGCTCTGGCTACCCATCGTCTGATCGGACAGATTATTCGCGCTGATCCTTCCTGCCAACAGCCCGTTTAGAGCGGGCTCCGATAGGACTTATGCTCTAGAACATTTTAAGCTGTAGCAACGGCCCAAAAATCGTTTTCGATTTTTGGGCCGTTGTCGTTTAGTCCGTCGATTGCTTTGAACGCGCGACAATCTGTGTCGGGTTGACAAACCGCAACGCCAGCAACAACCAGACCAGTGTGGTGATCATGTAAATGACCGCCATGGCATCGATGGATTGAACGGCCCGAACACCCGAAGCAAATACCGAATAATAAAGTGCGACGACGAGCGTCTGACTGGTTGGCCCCGAGGTCAGGAATGTCAGTTCAAACATGGCGACGGTTCGGACGAGCACGAGCAGCAATGCGGCAAGAATTCCCGGCAACAGCATCGGCATCAATACATAACGAAAAAGCTGAAATGTATTGGCGCCAAAAACGCGCGCTGCTGATTCCACTTTAGTATCAATCTGCTCGATGAACGGGATCATCACCAGAATGACGAAAGGCACCGTTGGCACCAGATTGGCCAGCACCACCCCCCAGAAGGTCCCGCCGACCCCAGCCTGATAGAGCACTGTTGCCAGAGGAATACCAAAGGTAATCGGCGGCACCAGAAGCGGTAGCAGAAAGAGCAGCATCACCAGCCTTTTTCCGGGAAAGTCACGCCGAGCCAATGCATATGCCGCTGTCACTCCGATCAGACCCGACAGAGCGACAACCGTGAAGACGATCTGGAATGTGACAACCAGAATATGGCCTAATTGAAATTCCGCCCATGCGGTAAAATACCATTTCACCGTCAGGGCATTGGGCAACCATGTGCCCAACCAACGGGTGCTGAATGAAGAAAGGACAACCGTTGCAATCATCGCCAGAAGATTGACGATGAAGAAGGCGACAACCACCCAGACGGCGGTAATCCAGAGTTTGGAGCCAATTGTTGTATCGCGTATCATGGTCAGCCCTTTCCGCCCGCTGTGGAACCTCGGTAAAACAGACCGCGCAGCCCGAGTACCGCCACAACAATGGCAAGCTGTACAAAGGCCATGATCATGGCGATTGCTGAAGCCATTGAGTAATCATATTGCTCGAATGCAGCCTGATAGGCTGCGATGGAAATAACGCGGGTTGCACCGGCGGGCGCACCAAGAAGAATGGCGGATGGGAACACCGCGAAAGCCAGGACGAACGACAGGCAGAAGGTGATCGCTAGCCCCGGCATCAACAGGGGAAGCGTGACATGGCGAAAGCGCTGCCAGCTTTTCGCACCATGCGTTGCAGCTGCCTGCTCCAGTGCCGGGTCAATTCCTGTCACGTAGGAAAGTGTGAGGAGAAACGTAAACGGAAAGCCTGTGATAATAAGCGAAGCGAATACACCCCAGTAATTATTGGTGAGCTTCAAAGGCCGGTCGATTGCACCGAACAACATCAATGTACGGCTAAACCAGCCTTGCGGTCCCAGATAGTTCAACAGGCCTTCAGCCACGAGGACAGTGCCGAGTGTAACCGGCAGCACCAGAATGGTGGTCAACAGACGCTGATTTCTCATCAGTCGGACACGAAAGGCGATAGGCAGTGCCAGAGCCAGACTGATCAGCGTGACCGGAACAGCCAGCCAAAGCGTTGTCTTTATCGTATCGTAGAGAAACGGATCAGAAAAAAACTTCTGATAATTGGCCAGCCAGCCACCTTCACGTGGCGTGAATGACAAAACCAGACCATAGGCGAACGGGTAGATGAAAACTGCCAGCAGGAAAATGACGGCTGGCAGGATCAAGAGCGTGACACCATCAAATCCGCGCAGGGCAAGACGCTGACGTAATGACAGCTTTTCATCATAGCTGGTGGGTTGTGTTACCATCTCTAACCTCCCGCTGCAAAGACGAGAGCGTAACTGGCATCGACTGCCAGTGAAATCGTGCTGCCCAGTTCTGCACTTTGCGGTGCATGAAACACCAGCTCCTGCCCTTCGGCTGTGCGTGCGGTTCCAACAAATTCCCGACCTCTGTATTCGATGGTTTCCACAACGGCGTCGATATGGTTATCCGAGCGTTCGCCGGCGGCTACATCGTCAGGTCTTGCCGCAACAATCGCATTTTGTCCGACTTCAAGCGATTGACGCGCAATGCCGCTTAGCGTGGATTTTCCAACAGCAATGGACACACGATCGCCATTCACGGCTGTGACAGGACCCGTCAGTCGATTTCGATAGCCCATGAATTCTGCGACATCGAGATGGTCAGGCCGCTGATAAAGGTCGCTTGGCTCCCCGACCTGGCGAATCTGGCCGTCGCGCAGGACCACAATGCGGTCGGCAAGCGACAAGGCTTCGTCCTGATCATGCGTCACGTAAATTGTCGTCGCGCCAAGCTGGTTGTGAATGCGGCGGATTTCCGCGCGCATTTCAAGCCTCAGCTTGGCATCGAGATTGGATAAAGGCTCATCCATCAGAACCAGTGGCGGTTCGATGACGATGGCGCGCGCGATGGCGACACGTTGCTGCTGACCGCCAGAAAGCTGCCCCGGCAGCTTATCGCCCTGGCCCTGAAGCCGGACGAGATTGAGTGCTTCTTCAACGCGCCGGGCCATTTCCGCCTTGGGTGTGCCACGCATTTTCAGGCCGAATCCGATGTTCTGCCGCACACTCATATGCGGAAAAAGTGCATAGTTCTGGAAGACCATGCCAAACCCGCGATCCTCGGGTTTTAAGGTGTCAATGCGCTTATCATCGAGAAAAATGCCACCCCCCGTGGTCGACAGAAGACCTGCAATACAATTGAGTGCAGTGGATTTTCCGCAGCCCGAAGGCCCGAGCAGGGCGATGAATTCTCCCTTGCGAATGGATAATGTGACGTCTTTTAATGCGTTATGGGCACCGAAGGAACGGCTCATGCGATCGAGCCGGATTTCATTAAATTCTGACGACGCAAGCAGCATCTATCGACCTCGCTTCTGTGCGCCAACCGGTCCTGGCCGATTGGCGCAAGGTATGACCTTATTTTTTCAGACTTGCGACTTCTTCGTCCCAGCGGCGGAATGCGACGACCATTGAAGACGGATCAAGTGGCAGTTCGACGGGATTATTGGCAATCCAGTCGGCGTATTCCGGACGCCCATATTCGGCGATCGCATCCTGGCTTGATTGCGGAGCCATGCTCAAAGGAACATCCTTTACCGCAGGGCCGGGATAGAAATAGCCTTCATCATAGGTGTAGGCCTGTTGTTCCGGGGTCAAAAGGAAACTCATCAGATCGAGCAGAACTGCGAGCTTTTCGTCGGAAACACCCTTCGGAACGGCCATGAATTGTGCGTCAGCCACCCAATGGAAACCATCGAATTTTGATACGGCAGCCTCTTTGGGCACCACTCCGAGAACTCGCGGATTGATGTCCCAACCTGTGGTCGTGACCGTCATGTCGCGTGTGCCTTCGCCCAGTTCCTTCATCAGGGCACCCGTGCCAGTCGGATAATATTCGACGTGCTTGTGTAGCTCTTTCAGATATTCCCAAGTCTTGTCCCAGCCCTTGACCGGATCTTTCGGATCACTGTCGCCCAGCAGGTATGGTAATCCCATCAGGAATGTGCGGCCTGGCCCGGAATTAGCGGGGCGCGCATAAATAAACTTGTTTGGATTTTGTTTGGTCCAGTCAAGCAATTCCGATGCGGTTTTCGGCACGGTCTTGACGCGGTCGGGCATATATTCGAGCAACGGCCCGGATGGATAGTAGGTAACGACGACCCCGTGATCCTGCCCGAAGGCCAGCATGCGATGCGCCGGTTCAAGATAAATGGATGCCAGATCCGGCAATCCATCGGAATGATCCGGCAGAAGTTTGACCCAAAGATCCATCTCCAGCCCTGCGGCCAGCGCATCAGCGCCTGTGAGAACCAGATCGATATCAAGCCGGTTCGCGGCTTGTTGCGCCTTCAGCTTGCCCGGAAGTTCCGGTGCCGGAGCCTTGGTGAAATTGATCCTTGAAACGAGTTCGGACTTGGCAGCAGCGTAATTTTCAATGGCTTTCTGTGTCAGGGCGAGGTTACCCGCCACATCCACGATGTTGATGTAAATCGGCGAAGTCGGCAAGGCCAGTCTCGATTGAGCAAAAACACGTGTGGCTGGTAACGTTGCGACAGCCGCAAGCCCGCCGAGGGCCTGTCTGCGTGATATTTTAAAAATGGTTTTTCTCCCTCTTATTGGACGCAGAACCACTGCGTTCCTCCTGCCAGTGTATGCGCCTTTAAATTTAATATACTAATCTATCAGTGTATCATGCAAGCGCTTTTGCATGTTCCGCAACGCAGTATGCCGCTCCTTTTTGCATTAGTTTTGTCAGGACTTTCAGAATTACCGAGCGGAATTCGCTGTTTAACGGCAGATCGGTTCCGAAAATCTGCTCAAGCGATAAATAGGCGTTCAGCAGTTCAGAAGGCGAAGTTTTGCCCATTATTCTCGTCCGGATGATTTCATTCAGTGGGTCACGCACATCAATGGGGCGGCCCTGCTCGTCTGTTCCGCTTGCATAGCGCATCCACCCCGCGACGCCGAAAGCCAGGTGCTCGAATGATTGCTTTTGTTCAATACGAACCCGGATTGTGTTGAGCAGGCGCTGCGGCAGTTTTTGCGATCCGTCCATAGCAATCTGCCATGTGCGGTGATGTAATGCCGGGTTGCGGAAACGCTCTCGTAAATCGGCTTTATAGTTGTGCAGATCAAATCCCGGCAATCGCGGGAGGGTGGGTGTCACATCCTCATCCATCAGCGCTTCAATAAGCGCTGAAAAGCCTTCGCCTTGCATGGCGTCCGATACGGTTTCATGGCCGGCAAGATAGCCAAGATAAGCCAATGTCGAATGACTTCCGTTGAGGAGACGTAACTTCATCAATTCGAAGACGGAAACGTCATCGACGAAGGTGACGCCAAACTTCTCCCAATCCGGTCGACCGGTTGGGAAATCGTCCTCCACAACCCATTGCGAGAACGGTTCGGTGACGATTGGCCAATTGTCTTCAAGACCCGTCAGATTCGCTACAAGCAAGCGATCGGCATCTGTTGTTGCAGGCACAATCCGGTCCACCATTGTCGATGGGAACGAAACGTGCTCGGCAATGAAGGCACCGAGCCCGGCATCGCACAGCTCGGCATAGCGGGTGACAACGCTTTTCAAGGTTTGGCCATTGGCCGGGAGATTGTCGCAAGAGAGCAGCGTGAAGGGGGCGATCCCGGCTTCGCGACGACGTCGCAGCGCTTCGACAATAAAACCCGGTGCGGAACGTGGCGCGTGAGGATGATCGAGATCGTGCACGATATCGGCATGCTTTTCATCCAACGTTGCCGTGGCTGGCTGGTAGCAATAGCCTTTTTCCGTTACCGTCAGGGAGACGATGCGGACATCTGCATCGCTCATGATGCGAAGGACCGCTTCCGGGTTTTCGGGTGCGACCAGAACCTTCCGGATGCTGCCGATGACGCGCAACTGTTCACCACCCCCGTCGCGGACAGCGAGTGTATAAAGACCGTCCTGCACTTCGAGTGCATCGCGTGTATCGGCATTGCGCAACGATACGCCGGTAATGCCCCAGTCTTTATCGCCGCTGGCTAAAACATCATCCGTATAAACGGCCTGATGCGCGCGATGGAAGGCACCAATCCCTAAATGAACGATACCGGTTTTAACAGCGTGTCGGTCATAGTCGGGTCTGGAGACCTCCTTCGCTGCAAGGTGTAAAGTATCATCGGAAAGGCAAAACTTCTCGACCAGCGTCATGTTGATTAACTCCAGAGTACACGCTGAAAATCAAAGCTTGTAAGCTTTCTTGGCAAGGCGATAGCTCAGATCGATTGCCACTTCACGCGCTTCGTCTTCGTCCAGCCGATGATCGGCCACCAGACGCGCAAGATAGGCGCAATCAACACGACGGGCCATATCGTGCCGAGCCGGGATCGACAGATAAGCACGCGTGTCATCGTTAAAGCCCACGGTATTGTAGAAACCGGCGGTTTCTGTCGTGAGTTCACGATAGCGGCGCATACCTTCGGGGCTGTCATAGAACCACCACGCGGGACCGAGGCGCAGGGCCGGGTAATGTCCGGCCAAAGGTGCAAGCTCTCTGCTATAGCTGGTTTCATCCAGCGTGAAGACGATCAATGTGAGGCGAGTATCGTTGCCATAGGCATCCAGTAGCGGCTTCAATTCCTCCACATAACCGGTTGCACGCGGAATATCGGCACCCTTATCGGGACCAAAACGGCTGAACAGCGGTGCGTTATGGTTTCGGAATGAGCCGGGGTGAATCTGCATAACCAGTCCATCGTCAATACTCATGCCTGCCATTTCGGTCAGCATCTGAGCGCGGAACAGTTCGGCATCTTCTGGAGATGCACCACCTTTGAAAACACGGTCGAACAATATGCGGGCTTCAGCAATGGAAAGGTTTGCGGTACGGGCTGTGGGATGGCCATGATCTGTTGATGTCGCTCCACGAGCGATGAAATACTGGCGGCGGATGCGGTGTGCTTCCAGATATCCGTCATAATCGGCTTGTGTGCCTGCGAGAGCCAGCAGGGTTTCGACATTGGTCCGGAAATCTGCCCGCGATGCATCTATAACCGCATCGGGGCGATATGCTGGCACGACACGACCATGCCAGCCCGACTTCAGGATGGTATCATGCGCTGCGAGGTCATCGGTGGCGGCATCTGTTGTTGAAATGACTTCGATTTTGAACTGATCGTAAAGCGCACGCGGCCGCATGGACGGATCGCCCAGCCGCTCTGCGATCTGATCATAAATCCGGTCAGCATTTTCGCTGTTCAACCGCTCCGTGATACCAAATATTGTTTCCAGAGAATGTTCGAACCACAGCCGCGAAGGTGTTCCACGGAACAGCGGCCAATGGCTGGCGAATAGCTGCCAGATTTTTCGGCCATCGGTTTCGACAGGTCCACCATCAACACGCGATACGCCAAGGCTTTCAAGGTTGATCCCTTGTGAAAACAGCATACGGAAAATGTAGTGGTCGGGCTTTACAAACAGGCTCGCCGGATCCGGAAAGGCTTCATCGCGCGCATACCAGATCGGATCCGTATGGCCGTGCGGCGATATGAGCGGCAGGTTTTCCACCTCGGCAAAAAGCCGGCGGGCTATGGAGCGTGCATCGGGTTCGATCGGAAAAACTCGATCCGGATGAAGAGACATGATCTGACCTCGCTGTGTTTATTGGTGTTGCATCACCCGAAATCAGGGCGCTCAAAGCATGTCTCTCAAAAGTTGGGGCCGTCTCTGCAGGTGGGCCAGTCCTCTGGGCTGGTGTTTGATCATGCTTCGATGGGATAAGACATGCGTAAGAACAAAGCTTAATGCGTGTCTTATGGGTACGATATAATGCGAAATGCTTTAGCTGAATTGAAAACGGCGAACTGCTGGACCCGAGACGTCGTCCCGGCCATTGATTTTGTGCCCCCGACAGGGAAGTCACGTAACCGGTAAACAGCTCCAAACCAGAAATTAAATCCAGGCTTGGCCGACATGAACTGGCCGGAACTCCAAACGAAATAAATTTCCCCCGGGCTCGATCCTGAAACTTTCTCGGTCGATGATGCGATTCATAATGCCTCCTCCCGGCAAGGGTCATCCCAAGACTTTTTTGCATAAAATCTGCATGAGCCTTGGCGAACAGTAAAGAATAATATATTAGTATGTCAACCGAAGTTAATGACTCTTCTGCAACGATTCTTGCGTATGAATGACGGGGTTTAATTTTGGGGCGATTTCCAATCGCGAGGGGCTATGGACAGAACAGGATATGAAAACGACAGTGCAAAAGCCAAAAGCCAAATCAACTGCCTCTCTTTCGCAACAGTCTGGAGCAGGCCTGGCTGCCTCCGCGCGACGGATCAGTGCCGGACGCATTACCACGGCCACTGTAATCTATCGTGAATTACACACGTCTATCGTGTCCATGCAGCTGACGCCTGGAACCCCGCTGAATGAAAAGGCTCTGACCGAACAATTCGGCGTCAGTCGCACGCCGGTGCGAGAGGCAATCATACGTCTGGTCGAGGATGGACTGGTCGATGTCTTTCCGCAGTCAGGGACATTTGTTGCGCGAATTCCTGTTGCCCTGATCCCCGAGGCTGTGATTATTCGTCAGGCGCTGGAAGGCGCCACCACAGAACGTGCCGCAACGTCTGCTACAAGTGGAGACATCGATCTTCTGGACGAAATACTGGCGCGGCAAAGTTTTTTTGCCGAACGACAGAATCTGGGCTCTTTCCATGAAGCCGACGATGCCTTTCATGAAGCGATTGCATCCATTGCCCATCACCCCGGCATCTGGCAGTTTCTCAAGCCGGTCAAAGTGCAGATCGATCGCGCGCGCCGCATGACCGTGCCCGCTTTGGGCCGCATGACACAGGTCATTGCCGAACACAAAATTATCCGTAACGCTATTGAAAGCCATGATGTAACTGCGGCCTGTGCTGCAATGAAGCATCATCTGAGTGCGGTGAAGCCGGACATTGATGAACTAAGAAAAAGCAATCCGGATTCCTTTATTTAAAGCAAGGAGCATTCGTTTTGCAATGTGAAGGTTTCGTGGATTTGAATGTAAACAACTGGATCATGACACGAGTAGACTGAGTTTCCTGCCAATTCTTATCTGGCATTTAAACATTGAGGGTGGAGAACAAAATTGCGTCAAGCGTGGAGATGGTTTGGGCCAAAGGCTGGTGTTTCACTCGATGCCGTACGACAGGCCGGTGCAACTGATATCGTGTCTTCACTGCATGAGGTGCCAATTGGACGGGCCTGGACGTCGACTGAGGTTCGGGAGCGTAAATCACTGATCGAAAACACGCCTGCGGGACGTACGCCACTACGCTGGTCGGTTGTTGAAAGCATTCCCATTCCTGACGCCGTCAAACGTCTGGGTGGTGAAGCCAAACAGGAAATCGCTGCCTGGATGGCTAGCATGGAGGCCTTGGCGGAGAACGACATTCGCGTCATCTGTTACAATTTCATGCCTGTGGTCGATTGGTGCCGGACCGATCTCGATTATGTGACCCCGACTGGGGCGACGGCAATGCGTTTCGATCACAACATGATTGCCGTGTTTGATCTGCATATTCTGCAAAGAAAGGGAGCGGAGGCGGAGTATTCAGCAGACGATCGTGCCATTGCGCGCCGACTCTTTGAGGCTATGGATGATGCGGCAATTGCCAGCCTTGTCTATAATATAGCCAGTGCTTTGCCGGGGTCCACGACCGAGCCGCTGACAGTTCCGGCATTTCGCGAAAAGCTCGAAGCCTATGCTAGTATAGATGCGGATCGCCTGCGCCGAAACCTGATTGAATTTATGGAGGCAGTAACACCGGCGGCGGAGGAGCTTGGTGTGAAATTGACTTTGCATCCCGACGATCCGCCGCGTCCGCTGTTCGGCTTGCCGCGCGTAGCCTCGACCGAAGCTGATTATGCAGCCTTATTCGATGCTGTTCCGTCCGCTTCCAATGGCATGTGTTTTTGTACGGGAAGTCTTGGCGTCCGCGCTGATAATGATTTGCCGGCCATGGCAAAGCGCTTCGCTTCCCGCATTCATTTCTCGCATTTGCGAGCAACCATGCGTCAAGGCGATGGACGCAGCTTCTTTGAGGCGGCGCATCTGGAAGGGGATGTGAATATGGTCGCGGTGTTACGCGTATTGCTGGCTGAGGATCGAAAGCGCGACAGCGTTGCGTCGATCATCTTTCGTTCGGATCATGGACATCGCATGCTGGACGATCTGGAAAAGGAAGTGACGCCGGGTTATCCCGCGATTGGTCGCTTGCGGGGGTTGGCGGAATTGCGCGGTATCATCCACGCACTGGATGCGGCTGAAGGCACAGCCGTTTCTGCTTGAATGTGATGAGGTGAATGGTGTGATTGGCCGAATCGTCGGTGGCATTGACCCCAATGATGTCATTGCCGCCGACGTATATTCGCTGCCGAATAGCGTGATGGCGAGTGCAACTTTACCGTCTCACGGGTCAATGTATTGCGCAAACAGCGCGTGCCTCTTTGAGCAGCTCGCCTAGCCATCCCTCCGACAGCTGGAACGGCGCAGTTGCCACCAGACCGGTAGGCAAGACGCCCCATAGCGACACGATCATGACTTCGCCGCGAACATATTGAGTCCAGAAACCGGACCTTGGGGGCTTCGATAAAAATCACGAGCCTATTGTCGGACCATCCTCATAGCCTGGCCATTCGTTATCCGGGATATCCCTGAAACTGCCGCCTTCGACGCCATCAATTTCATACTTCGTCAGGAAGCTGCCGAGCGTATGACCGAAATCGTCAGACCGCTTCTGGTGCTTTCCTTCTTCTATAAGACTTGGAAGGAACGAAACGATCACACCGACACCTGCCGCTGCCCAACCGAGCGCACCGGCAAAGACCGGAACAATATTCGGCACCTTACTGATAAGATTAGGCAGCAAGGCATTTCCCAATCCCCATGCCCCCTCTACCATGGACGCCAATCCGGCCATCGCACCGATCGAGCCGGACGTAATACCTAGCGCTCCTGTAACCGTATCGCCGTTTCTGATCGACTTGACGCCATCGAAAATACCGTAAGCTCCCATGGCAGCGCCTGCCGCACCGCCAAGCCCCTTGGCACCCTCCTCGAATTTCTTGGCAAGACTCGCCCTCTTGTCATACAAAGGGGACTTGTTGGCCTTGGAATCCTGTGCGGAAAGGTTTTCTGGAGAGACGTCATCCAACAAAGACCCCACACTATTCATGAGGTCATCGTCAAGCTTGTCCTTCAAACCCTTCAGATACTGCGAATACCCCTTCATTCCCCCTTCAGTCAGTACCGTCGCCGTTTGGACAGAACCGGCGATTATGTTCACATAATCCTTCGGTTGCAGTTCTCCATTGGTTCCGACGCCTCTGGAAATAGTCATGCCTGCCAGAAAAAGACCGCTGACGCCGTGCAGCACGCCCTTATCATAAGCTCCTTTGGCATTCTTGTTCGGATCGAGGTTTTCAAGTGATCCCGTCTTATCCAGCGTTTTCGTGCCTTGGCGATAGACATCCCACGTTGCCCGGAAGCCCCCGAGAATCTGGTCAGGTGTCGCAGCCTTTCCGTTCTCATTGACGAAAAGCTCCGGATTTTCCTTGGCAACTTCCGCGATATATTCCTTTACCTTTTTTTCATCGAGCTCATCACCACCATTGACGCCGAAAGCCTTCTTCATATCATCGAAGGATGCGTCCTTAAGAATATTCTCATTACCGATCTTGGAGAAGTTCTCTTCCAGCTTGTCATCGAGTTTTCCGGTAAATTCAGAATCAAGCGCGGCGTTATAGAGACCAACCTCCATGTTGTAGACGCTTGCCGCCGCCTCGAAGGAATTGTCCTTGAGAAGCTCTTTCAGTCGGTCGCCGGAAACAAGCTTGTTCTCGTAGAAATCCTTGAAGTCCCCTTCATGGTCGGATTTCTTGATTGCGTCCTTAATGTCTTCAGGCTTTTTAATATCGAGGGCACCCTGATAGGACTGCGCCGTACCGAGGAATTCAGCAAGAACGGCCTGCTGCTCAACCTTGCCGTCTTTCATATTCGTATCCCACGACTTGTTAAGAGCCTTTCCGCTCTTGATTTCATCGTCGTAGGTCTTCTGAACGGCTTCCTTCAGCCCCTTGTTATCTGCCACAAGGTCCTTCAAAGCGCCCGCGGTTTTCTCGCTCAGGGTCTTGGTGACTTCCTTGTCGTCCTGAAGAATCTTTATGTGTTTGTTGAGATCATCGAAAACCTTTTCCTTGTCCGGGTGGACACGGGCACGATTGGCGATGGAAACCTTGGAATAATCATCTTTCCACATACCAGCGGAAGCGCCATCAACCATCAATTGCTGGGCCTGCTGCAAGTCCTGAAGAACGGCAGCTTTTTCCTCGTTCGAGTAATTGCCCGGATTTTCAAAAACATCATTGCCGAGTTTGCTGGTGTCGATGTCCGAAAGCGCGCTGCGTTGTGCTGCATCGGAAAGGAATGTCATCAGTGAAGAGGCGTCTTTTGGGGCGGACTTGCTCAGCCAGCTCTGCAAGTCGCCCTTGCTGAGATCACCATCCGGCCGCTGAGCCAGTGAATGCTTGGCATTATCGATGATATTGAACGCGCCCGACTGCGACCAGAAATCGAGTGCTTCCTTGGCCTCATCACTCAGCCCTTTGGCTGTATTCTTATAGCGCTGCAATGCATCAGCATCGAGATTGCCGCCCGCTCCTGCTTTTTCGCGGATCGTGTCATAGTTTTCTTCCAGGATGGCCGCATATTTTGCGACCTGCTTCGAGCCTTCGTCGGCGTCCTTGTTCGCCTTTATATAATCTTTGTAGCTCTTGGCATCTTCGCCCTTGCCCTTGATGGAGGAAACGTCGCCAAGATCGCCCTTGAGAGAGTCAAAACCGTATTTGCCAAAATCCTGTAGGCGACCCGCTTCGGTATTAGGCTCTGCCTCACGTGATGTGGTGAAACCGTTTATTTTTCCGTTGCCGACACTGCCGCCGGTAATTTCCTTGCCCTTACTGTCAAACTGTTCGACATGCCTGAGAACCTGCGTCGCACGATAGGCAGCATCGGCATCATTATAAAAGTCGCCCACCCTCTCCTTTAGCATATCGCGCACGCCGCTGTGATCGCCCAGTTCTTTCAAAAGAGGGTCGCCGTTCACAATGTCCTTTGCAGATCGCTTGTCATCTTTCGTGCGCTCCCATTCAATACCGAGGGCTTCGGCCTTCTTGCGCTCTTCCTTGTTGTTGCCCGCATCCTTGAAATCGTTCAGCTTACCCTTGAGATTGGAAAAACCATATTTGCCGAAATCCTGAAGGCGACCAGCCTCAGTATTAGGTTCCGCCTCGCCGCTGTTGGTGAAACCGTTGATCTTGTGATCACCGACATCGCCACCAACCTGCCGCTTGCCATCTTTATCAAATTTTTCGATATGATCGAGGACCTGCGTCGCGCGATAGGCTGCATTGGCATCCTTCTCGAAATCACCGACCTGTTCCTTGAGCATTGCCTTGACGTCGCTCTGGTTGCCGAGCCCCTTGAGCAGACGATTACTATCAATGATATCCTTGGCAGAGCGGTCATCGCCTTTTGGGCGCTCCCATTTAATCCCCAAATCCTCCGCCTGTTTGCGGGCTTTTGGATCATCCGCAGCTGAAACATTGTTCAGCTTGCCCTTGAGATTGGAAAAACCATATTTGCCGAAATCCTGAAGGCGGCCTGCTTCCGTGTTCGGCTTTGCCTCTTTACCTTTGGTAAAACCGTTAATCTCGCCGTTGTTGATGTCGTTGCTTGCGAGACGATTTCCCTTGGCATCAAATTTTTCGACGTGTTCGAGAACCTGCGCGGCACGATAGGCTGCATCAGCATCCTTTTCGATATCCCCTCCGACCCGCTGCTCCAGCGAATCCTTCACGCCGCTCTGATTGCCGAGGTTTTTCAGAAGTGGCGTATCGTCGATGATCTCCTGAGCGGAGCGCTTGTCATCAGCCGGTTTTTCCCAACGGATACCCGCGTCCTTGGCATCCTTTTCAGCCTGTTTCCATGCCTCGGTATTATTCGGATCAACCGATTTCGGATCTACCGGGCTCGAAGCTGACGAATTGACCTTGGCCATGGAAAATCTCCTCGAAATTTTTAGTTTTCAATCAGGTTGATAACGTTCTGGCGCACTGCCGTGCCGGGCGATTGCACGAAGTGCTCCCGCCGTCACCGGCAGGAGCACTTCGAAAAATCAGTTCTGAGCACGTTGCTTGGTAGCGTCGAGTTCGGTCTTGCTCTCAGTGGTCAGCTCGGTGATCTTGGCCGATTTCTCGATCGCTCGGTTGAAGCTTTCTTCCATATTCGCAATAGCTTCGATGGACGTGCCAGCAAGCCCCCCTTGCGCCGCCCATTCAAAATTCCATGAACCCGAAAGGCCATCTGCACCGGCCACGTCGTGGGTTTCGATTGCCGTGAATACATCAGGATGACGCTGCATATAGGCCGCAGCGGCTGAAACTTCGGCAGGCACATCCCCGGAAGCATTACGGGCAAGCGCTGCAAGCTCATCCGCATTAATGGCGGATTTGCCTTTTTCCTTCATGTAATCAACCATGATCTGGCTCGATTTTGAAATATTGAGCTTTTCATCGAAGGTCAGTGCTGACGTATTCTGATTAGCCTGACTTAGATTTGCAGGCGACAAGGTGATGGACATGGGACCCCTTCCTTCCATTTCTGTTGACTGAGATGATCTGTTGATTGCGCCTAAGCCCCTTACGAAGCTCAGTAAGTTTCATTGCCAGCCGGGTAACCGTCGGGCATGGAGCTTCCCTGATTGAGAAGGTCCTCATAGAAATTGACTTTCTCGACGTAGTTCTTGGTGCCGAAGCCGGTCGTCGATATCGTGTGATCGGATGGATCGACCGAGAGCGGTCCCGAATTATAGGCACGCAGAGCCAGATCCCAGTCGCCGAACTGGTCGTATTGCTCTTTCAGATAGAGCGCACCAGCCATGATGTTGTTTTTAGGGTCGGAGGCCTCACCAGTCACCAGATCGGGATGCTGTGCCTTCAAAGCGGCGAAGGTTTCGGAATTGATCTGCATGAGGCCGGAGTCGGTCTGCCCGTTCTCGCCATTGATGGTTCCAGCCGAAGCCACGCCCTTGGATTCATCCCAAATGACAGCGGCCAGCAGATTGGCGGGCACACCCGTTGCATCCGAAGCGGCCAGAATATCCTGACGATAGGGCTGAAGACTTTCATTCAACCCGGCGCTGAGTGATCCTGACTGCGTTGCCTTGTCGAGCGCATTAGATACTGGCGCACCATCTTTATCGACAAATTTCACGTCATTGCCTGGTTTGGGGCCGGGGTCGGTCTCGGCATGGGCATTTGTACTGCCGGGCGTTTCGCTTTTTCTGGCGCTATCTTGCGGCACCTCAATACCCATTGCCTGCATGGTTATGCGGGCCTGCTGAAGTTCATTATCAAAATGCTCGCGCAATGCCGGATCTGTCGCCGCGTCGCGCCGTTCCGCACGGTCTGCGTAAAATCCCTCCCAGCCTGAAAGCTGCGATCCCACTTTCATTGCGTGCTCCTCAATAAGGCGCTTGAATGCCCCTTAACCCACACATGATGTTGACGCCCGGCATCTCGCCCGGATCGGCCATTCAATATCAACGAAAGGAAAAGTGGCTCGGACGGCAACCGCCCGAGCCACTTCAATTAGTTCTGCGGACGCTGCTTGGTAGCGTCGAGTTCGGTCTTCTTTTCAGTCGTGATTTCAGTGATCTTGGCTGACTTTTCGATAGCGGCATCGAAAGCAGCTTCCATCTTTGAGATCGCGGCATCAGCACCGCCACCGGATGCAGGAGTAACGCTCGACATCGTTGTGTCTCCATTCGTTGAGCAAAGTTAAAATATCGCGCAAGCGCGCTTTGAACCGCAGAGCCTCAAGAAGTCTCCGGCACTGACAATATATAAATACGTTCTCAAAAAATTAAGTGACGATTTAATGAATATATCTATACAGATTTGCTACATACTAAGTTTACTTTTGCATAATTACTTAATGCCATATGAAGTATATTCACGTATAAATTAAACTTAATGGCCATAAATGTATTTATTTAATTCAAATTTTGAAATAAATAAATATACATCATGTTTTTTTAATATTATAGCTCTATTAACATGGAACTTGGATCTAGATCATCAAATCCAATGAGAGCGGGCGAATATTCAATAATATATTGCCCATTCAAGAACGCGAGAAGCTGTTGAAACAGCCGCCCATGCGCCTCCATATGCGCGAAGTTTTCAAGTGCCGTCCAGTTGTGGGCGAGCATTGCCCCATGATCGATTCGGCTACGATCAGCCAGAAAAGCGGCACGCGGGGCATCGAAGCCAATATCTGTCAGCACAAGCTTTATCGCGTCTAGTTCGACCTTGGCGTTTTCACCACCCATGCGCAATGCTGCGATCTGGTTAATCTCACGCAGTGCCGTGCGACTGGCAGCGATGGAACCGAAAACACTTTCGCTTGCGATAAATTGCTGTTGAACGCTCCGCAGCCCGTCATCAAGCGAAGAAGATGCGAGATCACGCAGCACTCTCAACGCCTCCACGCCAACTTGCTCGATCCGGTCCAGCCGGGGTGCAAGATTTTCGATCAAGTTCGGCTGCGATCCGACAAAGTCGACCAGCGCAATCAGTGCTGCATCTGTGCGGGCTGCGCGCCACGATGCCCAGTCCATCAGCAAAGGTCCGAGACATTGCAGAACAGCCCGGTGCGCTTCATCGACCCGTTCCCCAAGGCGTGAAAAGCCCGCGACCATCAAAGCACGCAGAGACGGCGCACGGGAGCGGCGCTCCCCTTCTTCATGTGCCAGCGCCGCAGCCACCATCAGCGCCAGCTTGATGCCCGCGCCGGCTCCGATTGCCTGTGCCAGACCTGTGAAGACAGTATTGTCGTTCGGCGTTGCCGATGCAAGCACGACCGAGCCGATATCCTGCATAAGGCGCATCGTTGAAGGACTGCGCGGATCCTTGTCGATGGCTGCTGAAAGATGCGCGACTGCCAGCGCAGTTCGCACAGTGCGCTGCTTCTCGTCCACCTTTCCTGCTGGCAGATCGCCACAGGATTTTTCAAGAACGCTAGCAACCAAAGCGCTGGAATTATCGAGGAACAGCGAGATTTCACTGGCAGGAAGCGAACGGACAGCAGCGTGCAGTTCCTGCGCAGCCATCTGTGCACCGGCTGAGACCAGAATACGCTCGACCTTGACCGCTGCGGGGTCACTGCCGCCAATCCGCGCTTGGGATAAAGGAGACATATTGGTGGCTGTCGTCAGGACGGGCCGTATTTGGGTGCGTGCCGGGGGCGCTCCCACCACCGCAGGCGTAGCGAGCTGAACATGGCGCAGCTTTTCTCCATTGCGGTTTTCCCTGAGCGCACCAGCAATCGGGGATGCCGGTAGGGGGTAAGGCTGAGCCGAGATTTCACTTTTGGCTGTGTCACCTGTGCCGCTCTTGTCAGCGGAAACAGGCGCTTTGTTTTCCTTTGCTGGAGGTGGAGAATACGGTGGTTGTTTGGCTCCCGCCTTGGGCTGTGGTTGCGTGTTTTGGGGCGATGGCCGGTCTGTTCTCGGACGTGCCTCCGGCGGTTCGCGGCCATTGTCGGGATTTTCGATCTGCAACCAGTTGTGCTGGCTGGCATTATCGAGAAGTTCACGGGTCAATGCCGTCAAACCATCGAGTATGCGCGGAACGAAATCACTCATGGCGTCGGGCCTTCCTTTGTCACGAAAGCACGCAGGGTTTCAAACGTGCCGCCAAGATCGGCTATCTGGCCGAATAGCAACGGCATAAGGAACACGAGATAAAGAACGATCAGCAATGAAAAGAGAAGATTTTTGACCGCCAATGAGAGGTCAAACACATGCAGTTGCGGCGCCATGCGCGACAGAAAGGCCAGCATGATGTCGGCAATCAGGATGGCAATGACCAGCGGCGCGATAAGGATAACGCCGATCTGCATGATACGGTCGAGCACGTGAAGGATCGAGACAAAAGCGCCCGGATCAAGAACCGGCGTAAAACTTGCGGCCGGCCATAATTCATAGCTGCGATAGAAGCCGTCGAGCAGAAATAGAAATCCGCCCGACATGAAGAACAGCGCGATGAGACAGACGGTGAGAAGCGTGGCCGTTACAGACGATTCACCCGCTGCCAGTGGGTCAAGCAGCTGCGACATGGTCGAGCCACGTTGAAGGTCAATGAGATCGCCTGCGACTTCCGCCGCCCAGAAGGGGATGCCAAAGGCAAGACCGATAAGTGCTCCGACCACCATTTCCTTGATGATGAGGCCGGTGAGATCAAAGCTCGTCGGCTGACCGGTCATGGACAGCATGGTGAAGACCTGCGGGATCATCGGCAGGGAAATGGCAAAGGCGACGGCAGCACGGATCATGCCGGTGAGGCCAAGCCGCATGAAGGCAGGCGTCAGCATGATCATGCCGAGTGCGCGCGCAACGGCAACGGCGGATGCGGCCAAGAGCGGATAGGCAAATTCGGTAATTGCCGCTGTGATGGCTGCAAGATTCATCGCTCATCTACCGCGTCAGCGACGGGAAGGTGTCGAGCGAGTGGCTGGCAAGAGTACCGACCTGTGCTGCCAGAAGCGGGCCTGCGAAGATCAGCACCAGCATCACGGCGACGAGCTTGACCGCCTGTGGCAGCGTCTGGTCCTGAATCTGCGTCAATGCCTGCAACAGACCAACACTCACACCGATGATGATCGCAATGCCGAGTGCGGGCGCGGAGACGAGAAGCACCGTCACCAGCGCCTGGTTCATCTCGTTGAGAAAGACCTCCTGCCCCATCGCTAGCCGCCCCCGTAACTCAGAATCAGCCCATGCATCAGCCGCGACCAGCCTTCAACGGCGACGAACAGAAAAATCTTCAACGGAATGGAGATCAGTGTTGGCGACACCATCATCATGCCCATGGCCATCAGCACATTGGCCACGATCAGATCGATCACCAGAAATGGTATATAAAGGAGAAAGCCGATTTCAAAAGCCCGCGTCAATTCAGAAGAGACGAAGGCCGGGATCAGAACGACGAGGTCTTTTTCGTTGAGACTAGCGCGCGCTTCAGGCGACCAGACGCTTTCGGTAGCCTCGATGAAAAAGGCGCGTTCACGTTCGTTGGCGAACCGCTCCAGATAATCGCGCAAAGGTACGCTGAGCGCCTCACCCGCCGAGCGTAGACCTTCGACGCTTTCAATATCAATGGGCCGGTTTTCGAGCGCCCGATACATATTGCCGACCAGCGGCGTCGTGACATAAACCGTCAAAATCAGCGCGATGCCGTAAAGCACGAGATTAGGCGGCGATTGCTGGATGCCGAGCGCATTGCGGATCAGGAACAGCACCACCGATATTTTCAGAAAACCCGTCATGGTGACGATGGCCAGAGGCAAAAGGCCGATGGTCGAAACGACAATGATAATGGCGATGAGATTGGGTTGAAATTCGTTCATGTTACCTGTTCGTACGCAGCGCTGGCGGCATTGGGAAGATGTGTGACGCGAATGCCGGTGCCTTCGCCGATTTTGACGATTTCGCCCCGACCGATCCGCTTGCCATCGCGGATGATATCGACGCGATCAGTATCGATGATTGCCAGCGGAAGCCGACTGCCCGGCACAAGCGCCTCAACCTCGGACAAAGAAATCGTGATGCGCCCGAATTCAAAGGCAAGGCAGATCGGGTTGGCTTGTTTTTTCCTGACTTTGCCATTCTTGGACGGCAACGGCTCACGCATCGGCAAAGGAGCGAGGGGACAGGCAAGAACGACACTGTTGTGATTGAACTCAACGGCCGCCGCCAGCTTGCCCTCGATCACGATTGCTGGCTGGCTGCCTTCAAGCATGACGATATCGCCCGGTCGCAGACCATCGAGTTCGTTCAGAAACAGCTCCTGACTGCCAGCCGTGACCACAACCGCGACGCAATGTCCCGACAGATCAGGTGGTTCAGGTGCCTGCAGACGATCAAGCGCATCGGCCAGCAATCCGCCAAGCTCTTTGGGCATGGCAAGACGGCAGAGATAGCCTTCATCGCCCGAAACAATGCGAATGCCTGTGACCAAGGACAACTTACCGGGCTTGCCCTCACCGACACGGACGGTTTCACCAAGCTGTGTTTCAATCTTCTGGCAAAGATCAAGGCAGGCAAGTTCCAGCAGAAGAGCGCGCTGCATCTCCTGTTCGTCGGCAAGCCTGCCGGAAAGATGCAACGACTGTTGCAGCCAAAAGCCCAATTCGTTCGGGATATGCAACTGGCAGATCGCATCCCCAATCTGGACGGGGAAGGAAAGCATGTCGCTTTTTGCAGGCGCTTCTTCGAAAGTGACAGAAACAGCCCGCTCGCCAAGTTTCAGCGTGATCGGCGCTCGCTTCTGCAACAATCTTTCCAAAAAATCGGAGGGCGGCGCTACCCTTTCCGGCGCAAGCAGGTTTGCAAGACGTGCCGCGCTGCCCATTGTTTCGCTCAGCATGGGGCCTCCGTGCGGGCCACGCTCAACTCCTCGATTTCCAGTTCGGAACGCGCTTCGCTGCTGATACGGTCGGCCAGATTGAGTTGGCTATGCATGTCAGCAAGCTTGTCACGCGCAAAAAGCCGCTGACGCCATTCACTATGCAGTTCATCCAGTGCTTTTTCGCTTTCGCATACAGATTTTTCAGCCTGTGCCCGAGCTTCCTGCAAAACCTCGCGCTGCTGATCGGACAGGAATAGCCTGTCACGAACACGCCCCAGTTCACGTTCTGAAACGGGGCTGATATTCATGGCGTTAAGAAATTTCTGTTCCCGTTCGTCCAGTTCAGTGTCATGGGTCGCTATGGCAGCATTGGCATGACAGAGCGCATGCTGCTTCTGTTTCAGGCGCGCAGTTTCCACGGCGATTGCCATCCGTGCGTGCTCCTCGCGCAACGCGCGCAAGGCCACAAGCCGGGCTATGTCATCGACCTGTTTCATTGAACAATGTCCCTCATGCGCCGCAGCATCGTGCGCAGATCGGATATTTCGTCAGAGGGTTGGCGCAGAAAAGCCTCGATTGCATCACGGCGTGAAACCGCCCTGTCGGCACGGGCGTCGCTGCCCGGCCTGTATTCGCCGACGCGTAGCAGAAGCTCGATATCGCGATAGGCTGCCATGTCTTCACGGATCGTACCCGCCATGTCGCGGTGATCGGATGAAACAACCGTATTCATCAGGCGACTGCGACTTTTAAGGACATCGATGGCCGGGAAATGATTGCGCTCCGCAAGATCGGCCGATAGAATGATATGTCCGTCGAGAATCGATTTCGCTTCTTCGGCGACCGGATCGAGTGCACCATCGCCTTCGGTCAAAACCGTATAAAGGGCGGTAATAGAGCCTCCTTTGCCCGGCCCGGCCCGCTCCAGAAGACGCGGTAGTGCTGCAAAAAACGACGGCGGAAAACCGCGCCGTGTCGGCGGTTCGCCCGCAGCAAGACCGATCTCGCGTTGCGCGCGCGCAAAGCGAGTGATTGAATCCATCAAAAGCAGCACATTATGACCCGCATCGCGGAAATATTCGGCGATTGCCGTTGCGACATGCGCGGCCTTGACGCGCTCGATTGCCGGACGGTCCGAGGTTGCCACCACGGTCACGGATTTCCGACGTGCCTCGGCACTCAACTGCATTTCGACAAACTCGCGCACCTCGCGTCCACGTTCGCCGATCAGCCCGATGATGATGACGTCAGCTTCCGTTCCCGCCACGATGGAGGCGAGCAGCGACGACTTGCCGACGCCCGGCTCGCCAAAAATGCCGACGCGCTGGCCGCGCGCCACCGTCATCAACCCGTCAATGGCCCGCACGCCAAGGCGCAATGGATATTCGATGATGTCGCGCTCAAGCGGATGTGGCGGCTCGCCATGGACCGGATAGGTCTGCAAGGTTTTAACCGGCGATCCCAAATCCAGCGCGCGGCCCAACGGATCGATCACGCGCCCAAGGAGGGTTTCACTGACGGGCACCTGCAGGGCCTGCCCCGTCGGTATGACTTCGGCGCGGGGCGACATGCCCTCGAGGTCACCAATGGGGGAGAGCACAGCGCGCTCATCCTGAAAGCCGATCACTTCGGCAGGCACGAGACGCCCGGTCACCGGATCGCGCAGATTGCATAATTCGCCAATGCGTGCCGTCGGCAGGCTGGCATGAACGATAACGCCACGGATTTCCCGCACACGTCCACGCACGGGCCGCGGTTCTGCTTGAGACGCCGCACGCGACAGGCGTGAGAACAGGCCGTCAATATCGGGATTTGCCGTGCTGCTCATGCGCCACCTCGGCTTGAACCCATCATCATGGCGCGAATGGCAGCAAGTTGCGTTTCGATCCCGACATCGATGCTCGCCGACGGCGTTGTCACCGTGCACTGGGTCGCGGAAAGATGCCGGTCAGCCACCACGCGGATGGCCATGTTTTTGAGATCAAAAGCCGCGCATTGTGTTTTAACGTCGTCAACAATTTCCGGCGCGACATTGATGGTGACGCCGTTTTCATCGCTGAAAGCATTGATCGCCTGACGCGCGGCGCAGGCTACCAGTTCACCATTGCTGAACGCGCCCAGAACCTGCTGCAAAATCTCCATTGCAAGCGTAATGAGACGCGGTTCCGCTTCATCAAGATAGTTTGCGATATCGGCCTGGGTGCGCATCAGCAGTGCAGCCGCCTCCGCTTCACCGGCCTTGCGGCCCTCGATACGCCCGACTTCACGCGCCTTCGCTATTTCCTCACGCGCTGTGGCGCGGATTGCTTCCGCCTCGGCCTTCGCTCGTTCAAGAAAAGCATAGCCGTCAATCCAGCTATCGGCATCTTCCGCGCGAATGATGCGGGCAAGCGGGCGGTTTGGCACGGCATCGACCAAATCCGTCATGACGTCTGCCCTCTATTTTCGCCAAGGCGGCGCATTATAGCCGGTCCACGCGCCAAAATATCCGCGTCACTTGTTGCAGGAATCGCTGCATCATCAGGCCATTTGAGGCTAAGCTGTTTTGAAAGCGGCTCCGGCAAGGTACGGATCCACGCGCCAAGGCAGGCTTCCCCCTCCTCGCGAATGGCATTTTCCAGAGCATCAAGATCAAGGATGGGTAATCGCTCACCGGCAAGATCGTGATAAAGCCGCGCGTCCTGCAAGGCTTCCTCGCCGAAACGCTCCGCAAAGGCCGCCAAGATCGGCCCGCGAATTTCCTGAACAAAGATGCGGGCGCGATAAACAATACCGGCGCGAAAGGCCAGTGCTTCAAGCTCGCTTAAATCCAGACCGGCAATCATCCGGTCTACAGTGTCATCCGCATCACCATCATCGCTGATTTGATAATGCTGGTGAAGGAGCGCTTCCAGCCGTCCGGCAAAGCGCGGCTCTTTCATAAGCTTTTTTGCCAGACTGCCCGATGCTTCCGCTCGAAAACAGGCGGCAATCCGTTCGGGATGAACGTTATCGAGTATGCTGCTCATTACAAGGTTTCCAGCTCGTAGGTTCGCCGACCGCGTTGACGCCAGATCAGCGTTCCAAGTGCGCCACCGAGAACGATCACCAGAAATGCTAGCCCGCCAACGATCCACTTGGCACGCGAAACACTGGTTTCGAGCATCCACAGGCCGAGGAAACTTGTCATTGGCTGGTCAGCCGCATCCGAACGCAGCGCAGGTGCTGCCACCGGCACCACCGAAACCTTGTCATAGGAAAGGCCCGCAATCCCATTGGCGACCAGCGTCTTGATCTGCGGGATCAACGGATCGATCGCAAGCCCCGCCTCGTGACGGATAAAGACGGAGGCAGAAGACGGTGCCGCCTCACGGCGCAGCGGATCATTATCCGGCAAAACGATATGAACGCGCGCCGAAAGCACGCCATCGATTTCCGAAACGGTCTTCGACAGTTCTTCCGAAAGAGCATAGAGCATCTGCGCACGCTCCTGTACCGGCGACGCCACCAGTCCATCGCGCTGAAACACCTCGCCCATGGAGGCGAATTTCTGCTTAGGAAGCCCGGCGTCCTCCAGAACCCGGACCGCTTCGGCGAAACGGTCGCGATCAACCGTCACCTTCATGCGCCCATCTTCCTGAAGCGTGCGCCCGGCGGGAACGCCGTTTCTCTCCAGCGTGGCGACCATGGAATTGGCTTCCCGCTCGGCGAGATCGGTATAAAGATCGACGTCGCAACCGGCCAGAAAAAGCGCAACCAGCATCACGCCGATATTGAGACATCTCCGCAATACGGGCATCCTCATTCTCAAAACAAGCAATCAATAGTGATCTGTGGTGATCTGCGCGACCCTATTGGCCGCGCAGCAAGGTATTGGCGGCACCGGAAACCTGCGTGGTGCCACGCACCACAAGCTGGGTTTCTATTGACTGGTCAAACATCATCCCCAGCGACTGGATGACCTTGTCCATCTGCGTCTGATCGACCGGCGTTGCCGAATTGCGTGTTTGCGACAGGTCTGTGGGCCCTGCACCGTTGGGGCCGACACTGACC
This sequence comes from Brucella sp. BE17, assembly GCF_039545455.1. Taxonomy (NCBI): domain Bacteria; kingdom Pseudomonadati; phylum Pseudomonadota; class Alphaproteobacteria; order Hyphomicrobiales; family Brucellaceae; genus Brucella; species Brucella sp. BE17. Next base: position 1,005,544 of record NZ_CP154468.1, read on the forward strand.
AACTCGCCACCGGTCGCCTGTGGCGTTCTCTGCGTCAGACTGCTTGCGCGTTCGGAAAAGCTTCCGACACGTCCAAAGAAGCCCTTGAGATTTTGCAGGACTTCTTCACCCAGCTGGGCCGGACTTGCACCCTCGGGCAGAGCCTTCGCCTGCCCCGCCACATGCTCGAACAGATTTTGCGTTGCCTGCGGCACCACATCCTGAACGGGCGATACAGGCGCAACGCTTGCAGCCACAATTGCTGTCGTCATGAGCCTTGCTCCAAAAACAATCCAGCCTGACGACGATTATTCGTCGGACATCGCTTCATTGAGAATATCATTGGCGCGCGGCATGATGATCATCTGACCGCCGACGGTCACTGCACCCTCGACCATCATCTGTTCCAGTTCAGGCGTCATTTCGCCCTGCTGCGCCTTGTCAAGCGCACCGTCAAAGGCGGCTTCGCTCGAATTGGTGACAAAAGCGGAAGAATCCGCACCGGAAACGGGAGGTATGGCCATTGGTATCTCCTTTGGTTTTACCGGCAGACAAAGCCTGCCACGCTCAAGGTTTTGATTGCGTCGCCCGGTTTGAGCGAGCAACCTCTTCTGCATCGGTTCCCGGCACAGCCGAATGGGGACCGGGCGTGAAAACAACTTCCGGCGCGATGCCGCCGCGAAAAACACGAACCCGCGGGTCATCACCGGCGACGACCGGTTCGGGCTGCATGCGCTGCACCAACTGATCGACGGCCGCCACATAAGCAGGCGGACCTGACGCTGTGATGACACGGCCATCGCGGGAGCTGCGAACAGAGAAACGCGTGTCCGCCAGACCGAGTTCGCGCAGTTGCGCGATCATGATCGCACCGTTGAGCTTGCCGGCATCGAATAGGCGTGTTGCGAATTCCGTATCGGCGCTGACATGCAGAACCGACCCGTCAAAATACCACGTCAAACCATTACCTCTTGCCAGGCGCTCAAGAAACTCGCCTGCAAACTTCGATTCGACCCGACCGCGAACGCGCCCCTTCACAGCATCTGAAAGCACAACGGGCACGCCCAGATTACGCCCGAACTCCGTCAATGTGTCGCGCAAATCTTGATCGAGCACGACGTAGTCGTACGGATCGGCAAACCAGCCCGGTTCGGCAGTTGCCGTCTGCACAAGGCAGAACAAAGCCGTAGCAAGAGCAATTGCCGCTGCAACCCTTCGATGAACGAACCTTGCCGCCCCAACCGAAAAACAAAAACGCGCCATTACACCCGATCCGACAATTCTTGCAGCCGTAAAACAATTGGCAGATGAGAAGTTAAGTTCGAGTATTTCATATGCTGCTTATAACTTATCGCCCAACACGCTTGAAGAACAGCAATATGAAATTTTCATGACAGTGTATAAATGAATCCTGTTACCCTCTCATGACGAACAGTGACACAAAAGTTTCACAATTTGCCCGTTGATTTATTTTATCGCTCAATAAATTGTTCTCCTTCGTTGGCGATAATTCTAATCTTATCCTCCGACGAGCGTGCGAAGTTTTGAGATTGCAATTCTTGATTGAACTGGAGACCATCAATGGCAGCTGTTACACCAACCTCCGGCGGCGGCGCTGACGCCGCGATCAGCAAGATGGAGGCCGCATTCGATGCAGCAATCGAAAAGTCGGCCAAGATCACTGAAATCACGACCGAGAAGAAGACCGAACTCGACGCGACCAAGCAACGCCCGCAGAACTGATTCCTTCGGTTCGGGCGGACAGGCCCGGCCATATTTGGACTCTTTCACGGATACGGCAGCGGATTTTCGGTCGCCGTATTCGCTGTGAACCGGATCCGATGAGAGGTGACACTTGTCTCTGGCAAAGTTGACTATATCCGCCGCCAAGCCTCGCTTGCCCGCGATTGCGGTATTGAACGCTGCCGCCCCGGGCGCGCTAGCGCTTGAGGTTCTTTCCGGCATTCACAGTGGCATACGTGCTCCGATCGAGGGTACGGCATGCGCTATCGGATCAGCGACAGGCTGCGACGTGGTTCTGGTTGACGAGGGTATCGCGCCCGAACATCTGCGGTTGCGCTTTTATGGTCGGCTGGTTGCAATCGACGCTGTCGGCGGAGTTGTTACGATCGAAGGTCGCTCAGTTCTCGGACATGGATATGGGTGCAAGGTCAATCTGCCGGTAACGCTTGGTGTCGGCGAAACCCGCTTGCGCATCGGGCGCGGGAGCGGACAAACCCGCGCGCTGCCACGTTGGGCAATCTATACGGGCGGCGCGCTGGCACTCGTCGCTGTAGCCCTCCTCGCTTTTCAGACAGGGTTTTCCCAACTAATGCCGCGACAAGCCATGGCGCATGGCGAACCGGCTCCGGCTCTTTTGACCCCAGCTTCGACCAAGCCGGAGACGGCTGAACCCGCCACCGCAGCCTTCTCCGATGAAAGGGTAACAAACGCGCTTCTGCAGGAGCTGGAAAAGGCAGATCTTGCCACGCTCAAGCTCGATGCAGATGGCCGCAGGATTGTGGTTTCCGGTGAGATTCCGGCCCAGCGCATGGCTGATTGGGGAAAAATCCAGCGCAGTTTCGACCGAATGCATGGTGGGCGGTATATCCTGACCAGCCTAGTCAACGCCGCAGCCGTCGCCAATGCACCAAGCTTTACGTTTCAGGCCGTCTGGTTCGGCAAAAATCCCTATGTGATCGATGCCCGCGGCGAGCGTCGCTATCCGGGCGCTGCATTTCAAGACGGCTGGATGCTCAAGTCAATTGAACCCGGTGCCGTTTCGGTCGTCCGCGGCAATGAAGAATTCAAGCTGACATTATGATGTGTGATCTGCGTTCAGGATGGCTCGCGTGAGCGACGTAATACGGCCAGTGCCTGTTGAGCGGCCCGGAGAGCGTCAACGCCTCGACCGTGCGCTCACCGAAGCCGGACGGCGCGCGGATGCGGTCAGCCGCGCACAGATCGCAGCTTTCGAGGCGGCGCTACGGATACGTCGGCGTGGCAGCACGGCACAAGGCGCATCGCTGCGGCGCGAAATCGACGCACTGACCATGCCGGAGATTTCCGATCCCGGCATATTCAATGCGCCGCGCACGATGGCGCTGCTCGATCACGTCATCGAAGAAATCCTGCCTTCACTCGACACCAGTGAAGACGTCACCTCCATCGCTATGGCTATGTTGAAAGAAGAGATCGAGCGCCGACGCGATCTGGAAGAGCGGTTAATAGCCGAGGGAGATCCGGTATGAAACGCGACAATGCCGATTCTGCCGAGCTGATGCATTCGCTTGGCTATCTCTATATGCGAAGCCACCAGCAGAGCCGGGCACTGGTTTTTCTGCTCATCGCCAACCGCATTGCACCCGAAGATGCTGGCATACTGCGAACACTAATTGCCGCTCTCATCGAAAACGGTGCAGGGGAGCGGGCGCTTGGTGCGCTTGATCGGCTAAGTGAACTCGAAGACGCACCATCGGTGCATCTCCTGCGCGCCCGTGCCTACTGGATTCTCGACGAAAAAAACGAAGCCCGCCGCTGTTTTCGCACCTATGTCGCATTGCGGAGGGCGGCTTGATGAACGGCATTCTCGGCAGGCTGAACGCGCTCGCCCGCGCCGCCTCCTACCGCTCCGACATCGTGGTCGCAAGCTTCATGATGCTGGCGGTCGTGATGATCGTGATCCCGCTTCCAACCCTTCTCGTCGATGCGCTGATTGCCATCAATATCGCGCTCAGCCTGCTCGTGCTTATCGTTGCCTTCTATATCGGAAGGCCAGGCGATTTTTCCGCGCTGCCGCCGATCATTCTACTGGCAACACTGTTCAGGCTGGCACTGTCGATCACCACGACAAGGCTCATCCTGCTTCATGCCGACGCTGGCAACATCGTGGCGACTTTCGGCCGCTTCGTGATCGGCGGCGAGGTGGTGGTCGGCCTTGTAGTCTTTCTGATCATCACGGCCGCACAATTCATCGTCATTACCAAGGGTGCGGAACGCGTTGCGGAAGTGGCGGCCCGCTTTACTCTCGACGCCATGCCCGGCAAGCAGATGGCGATCGACAACGATCTGCGCAATGGCGATATCGACCAGACGGAAGCGCGTGCACGCCGTTCGCGGCTGGAACGCGAAAGCCAGCTTTATGGCGCGATGGACGGCGCCATGAAATTCGTGAAGGGTGACGCCATCACCGGGCTGATCATCGTTTTCGTCAATCTCGTCGGCGGGCTTCTGATCGGCATGATGAGCAGGGGCATGAGCTTTTCCGACGCAGCGCACACCTATTCTCTTCTGACGGTAGGCGACGGCCTGATCGCACAGATACCAGCGCTTCTGATCTCCATCGGTGCCGGTACGGTCGTCACCCGCGTCGCCTCTGAAACTGAAAGTGATCTTGGAACAGAGATCTTTCGCCAACTCGGATCAAGCGACCGCGCGCTTGCGCTTGCGGCGGCTATCCTTCTCGCCGCAGCTTTCGTCCCCGGCTTTCCGACGCTAATCTTCCTTGCAGTCGGTGGTCTTTTTGCGGGCATTGCCTTCATGATCCATCGCAGAAACCGCAAACCGGAAGCCCAGACGGACTCTACTGCGCTTCAGGCAGTCGACACGCAGGAGGCGGAGGCCGACGATAGCATAGTGATTTCCAGCGGACCGACGCGTTATCGCGTGGTCGCTCATGTTGGTATCAACCTTGCGCAAGCCATCTGGCCGGAACGGTTCCGGTTGGAAACAGACAGGCTGCGCGATGTGTTAAAAGACGATCTCGGCCTTGAAATACCGGCGGTCGAAATGCGCGTTGCGCCCGAACTCGCTCCTGAGCGATTCCGCGTTGATCTTGAAGGGGTACCCATCGTTGAGTACGAGCTGCCGCCTGCAAGCCTGATGCTCGATGACGATCCGATGCATCTCGATCTGCTTCAGATTGCCTATCAGGACGGCCCACCGTTGCCCGGTGGGCGGCGAAGCTTGTGGGTAAGCGAGGAATACGCCAATACGCTTGAGGAAGCGGGAATTGGTGTTCTCGATCCTGCGGCAGTACTCTCCCGGGCACTTTCCCAACTGCTGCGGCGCTATGCAGCGCATTTCATCGGCATTCAGGAAACGCGCGAATTGCTGACCCGAATGGAAGGCGAATATGGCGAGCTCGTCAAGGAAGCCACGCGCGCGGTGCCGCTCAACAAGCTTTCGGATATTCTGCGCCGTCTGGTCGAGGAAAACGTGCCGGTGGCCAATATGCGCGCCGTTCTGGAAGCGCTGGTCGAATGGGGTGGCCGTGAGGCCGACACGCTTCTTCTGACCGAGCGGGTGCGCGGCGCGCTTGCCCGCCAGATCTGCCATCGCCATGCCCAGTTCAACCGCGTGGTACCCGCCTATGTCATGGCGCGCAGTACCGAGGAAATGGTGCGCGATGCCATCCAGACCACGGGCGTCGGCAAGATGCTGGCCTTGCCCGAAGATGCCTCACGCGCCATCCTGTCCCAATTACGGCGTGACCGGGATGACAACACGCAATGGCCTGACGCCGTCGTTCTGACATCCATGGATATCCGCCGTGTGGTGCGTAATTTTCTGCTGCGCAACGAGATCGACATTCCGGTGCTTTCCTATCAGGAGATCGCCCCGGAATATTCCGTGCAATCGTTGATGTCGATCTCGCTTCATCCACAACCGCGCCAGCGGGCAATCAAATCTCCGCCGAAAATGGAAGAACTGTCTGGCAGTAGCGCTGCCCGTCTCAACTGAAAAACGCAACGAGATTCAAGCCATGCACGGCAACTGAATCCGCAAGACTTAAACAGGGTGACTGCGTGAGGGAATATCGAAGAATGGCGAGGCGGAACAGTATCATGTCGAGAGCAGGAATCCTGCTGTTGTTTCTCGCAATCTGGTGCGGGACATCGCCTGGACACGCACGGTCGTTCAAGATCGATGCACAATCGGGTGAATCCCTGACATTACCACTCGGTCAGGGACGGATCATCCGCTTCGACCGGCCAGTGGAATCGGTTTTCATGGCCGACGCCAGGATTGCCGATGTGCGTGTTGTCTCCCCCGGTGTTGTCTATGTCTATGCACTGAAAGCGGGCCGGACCAATCTCATTGCCTTAAGCCCGGAAGGTGGAGCCAAGGCGAGCGTCGATTTCTGGGTCGTATCCGATCCGCGGCCGATCAAGGAAGCGCAGCGCGCCGCCCAGCCCGACAGCACCATCGATGTGACACTTTTCGGTGATGTTCCGTCCGCCAAAGGCCATGCCCGTACCATGCAGGAAGCAGCCGACACCGAAGCCGCGCTACAGGCCTATGCGCCACCAGCGCGGCCAGCCATCAACAATACCACGATCAATGGCGCAAATCAGGTCAATATCCGTGTGCGCTTTGCCGAGGTCTCGCGCAATCAGCTTTTGCGATACGGCGTCACCTGGGACGCTTTCGTCAACGCAGGCTCCTTTTCCTTTGGCTTCGTTTCCGGCGGAGCCATGGCCGCAAACGCTGCTTCCGGCGCGTCGAATGCGGTTAGCGCCGGTGCAGCATGGAACGGCAACCGTGTTGATGTGCTTCTCGAAGCTTTGCAGGCAAACGGTATTCTGACGGTTCTGGCCGAGCCTAACATTACGGCGGTAACCGGAGAAACCGCGAGCTTCCTTGCAGGCGGTGAAATTCCGGTGCCGGTTCCAGTCACCAATGAGCAAGTTGGCATCGAATACAAGCAATACGGCGTGTCGCTTCTCTTCACACCAACGCTTCTGCCCAATGGCCGGATATCAATGCGCGTGCGTCCCGAGGTCAGCAGCCTTTCGGCCAGTGGCATGGTGAACATCGCCAATCTTCAGGTTCCAGCCCTTCAGGTCCGCCGTGCCGATACCATCGTGGAAGTGGGAACCGGCCAGACCTTCGCCATAGCAGGGCTTTTCCAACGCAGTGTCTCCAAGGACATAGAGAAAGTGCCGGTTGTGGGCGACATGCCGGTCCTCGGCAACCTCTTCAAGTCGAAGCGCTTCCAGCGCAATGAAACCGAGCTTGTGATCCTGATCACACCCTATCTTGTCGAGCCGGTGCGCGAACGCAGCCTCAAGACACCGCTCGACAGCCCGGCAGGTGCCCTCTCTGGTCCCGTTGCCAGTACGCGTACAAAAATCAACAAGGGGTTCGGTTTTTATGTCGATTAAGTTCCAGCCAATCGTCCGGCACTTTGTTCTGGCTGTTACATTTTGCGCGCTTACAGCCTGTCAGAGCCAGCCAGAACGCGATCCCCTGCCCTATTCGCCCAATTATCACATGACGACTGCCGGGAGCGGCAATATGGTGCGCAAGGGATATGACAAGCAGCCCAATACGCATGGTCGCCTTGTTCCCGATGCCTGCGTCAAACCCGACGTCGTCGAGGACCCGTTATATTTGCCGCCCGGCTGCGCCAACAATCTCAATCTTCAGATGATGGTGGAACGTCAGAGCGATCTTGTTGATGGACGCACGACAGGTCCGGCCATGGCGGCACCGGTGGTGCGCGCGGCACGCCGTGTCATCGACGGCGAACCGCCAAAGGGCGACGCTGCAACGAGGGAAAGCCTCAATACGACCGGATCGATGGATTAAGGATCAGGCGTTTGATACTTCAGGAACCAACGCCACTGAAGTGTTCGGGATCATCTTGCCCCGGAGGCAAGCAGACCGATGGAGCGTGCGCGCGCCGATGGCGACCTGATCGCACGCACCTTGCGCGCCTCTGCAAGGAATGCCCGCTTTTCCGCCGCAGGATAATCCGGCATCGCCACATCAGCCGCCTCCCTGTCCCGCCCCCCAAGCACCAGAACCAGCATCAGATTGCGGAAATGACGCGCCTCGGCACGCGGAGACTGAGTGACGGCGCGCATCGTTGTGACGGCGGCGTCAGTCTTGCCCGACAATACCTGCGCCAACGCAAGATTGGATTGCGTGTCGAGGCTGGCGGGATCTTGGTGTCTCGCCTGGCTAAAGGCCGCTTCCGCGCCACTTCCATCGCCGATCAGGATGAGCGCGGTGCCAAGGCGATTATAGGCGGTCGAGGATTTGACGATGGGGGCCGCGACGGCGAGCGTTCGCGCAGCACTTTCGACCTCGTTCGACTGCAATTGTGCTGTTCCCAAACCCAAAAGCGCGCGGCCATTATTGGGATCTTTTGCCAGAGCCGTGCGGAACGATTTGGCTGCCTGCTCCGGTTGCCCGGATGCAAGCTGCGCGTCACCCAGACGAATATGCGCACCGATCGTATCGCTGGAAACACTCGCCGCCCGCTCATAGAGCGAAGCCGCCGTGGCCTTGTCGCCGCGCCGGTCGATATCCTGCGCAAGGGCTATGAGACGCGCTTCATCGCCTTTCGGCCCACTGGTCAGTGCGTTGTCAGAAGCCGTTGTGCAAGCCGCCAGAGCCATACACGTTACAATCATGGCACTGGTGGAACGGTGTCGCATAATACCTCACTAAGAACGCGCTTATTCGTAGCCTCCGAATCGGAAGCCGACGACTCAAGGCCGTCATCATTCTGTAATCTGTTTTTGTCTCAGTTTTTTAACCGTGATATTTCGGGGGAACAAACGTGAGTGAAACCAGCGAAGAGAAAAGTCTTCCCGCTTCTGACAAAAAAATCCGCGACGCGCGCGACAAGGGACAGGTTGCCAAAAGTCAGGATCTGGTTGCCGGGACGGCGATGATCGCCTCGACCGGCTACCTCGCTGTGGTCCTTCCTGACCAGAAAAGCAAGGTCGAGGCTTTGATAAACGTCATCGCGCAGCGCGTGCATGTCGACCCCTTTAGGGAAGTGTGGCCCGATGTACTGACCCTTGCAGGGAGCATCATGACCAGCCTTGCCGTGCCGTTGCTTGCAGTAACGGTGGCGGCAATAGTCCTTACCAATCTCGTGGTCATGCGCGGTTTTCTCTTTTCCACCGAACCGATCACGCCCAATTTTGAACATATCAACCCGATTTCCGGTGCGAAACGCCTTTTTTCCATGCGCAGCGTGGTCGAGTTCCTGAAATCGCTCGTCAAGATCATTGCACTGGCAACCGCCTTCTTCATCGTCTTTCGTGGCGGCATTCAATCATTGCTGCAATCGTCGGCCTGCGGCGCATCCTGCATCACCAATACGTTTTCAGCGATGCTGCAACCGCTGATCGTCACCGCCGTCATCGCCTTCTTTCTGGTGGGGCTCATCGATGTTCTCGTTCAGCAATGGCTTTTCAAGCGCGATATGAAAATGACCAAGAGCGAACAGAAGCGGGAAAGAAAAGATTCCGATGGAGATCCTGCCATTCTCCAGCAGCGCCAGAAACAGCGTCGTGAAATGCAGACATTCGCCACCAAGACGGGGCTACTCAATGCATCGCTTCTTGTGGCCGCGCCTGATGGCTGGACCGTTGGCATCCGTTATGTGCGCGGCGAAACGCCAGTTCCGATGATTGTCTGCCGTGGCAGCCCCGAGCAATCGCGTACCATGATCACCGAGGCTCTTCTGACCGATATTCCGGTGATCCGCGACAAAAACCTTGCCGCTACAATCGCCCGCACGGCGCGCACCGGGGAACCGGTTCCCGAAGCGAGCTTCCAGCGTGTTGCCGATCTTCTTGTGGCAGCAAGGCTTATCTGAACCTCATGAACGAGAGCACCCATGTACAGAGATTTTCTCCGACCGCTCGTTTTGCTCCTATCGTTGTTCTGCGCATTGCCCGCTTACGCGCAATCTTCGGGTGCCGTACCGGCATTCGACAATTCCTATGTGGATTTCCTGTTCTCGCCCACGCATCCCGGCGCCGGGTTTCCCACGCGACCAAATCATGCCGAAAAGGCAGATATCAGCACCCGCCAGCGCATCAACTACCCGAGCGATGAAGCACCCGGAACAATCCTGATCGATACGACTGCACGTCGCCTTTACTTCATCGAACCGAACGGCACAGCACAGAGCTATGCGGTGGGTGTAGGCCGTGAAGGGTTCGGCTGGTACGGCACCGAACGGATCAGCGCCAAGCGCGAATGGCCGGACTGGCGACCGCCCGCATCGATGCGCGCCCGGCGTCCGGACCTACCCGCCCATATGACGGGTGGCCCTGATAATCCGCTTGGTGCCAGAGCAATTTATCTCGGCAAAACGCTTTACCGCATCCACGGCTCCAATGAGCCGGAAACAATCGGGACCGCAGCCTCGTCCGGATGTTTTCGCATGACCAACAGTGACGTCATCGACCTTTACCAGCGTGCCAGAATTGGTAGCCAAGTGCGGGTTTTCTGACCATAACTGGTAGATTTCATGAAACTGTCATCGGGAAGCCAAGCTAATTTTCTAAAGTCTAATTTGTCCCATTCGCAGTTGACGATTTTTCCTGAACCGACAGTGGAGAGCGTAGCATGGCCTATCGGATTGACGGAAACGCCCGCAACCGTTTTGACGAAGCGGGTGAAAATGCAACCCCGATACCGGCTGCGCAGGCGGAATCCTTTCGTCGCGACATTGAGATCGTAAGCCGCGAAAGGGAAGGCGGCGACAATAAGGGAAAGCCTGGTAACGGCGAGCGCGTTTTCATCGTCGAGGCGGGCGATACGCTTGAAGGCATCGCACTGGAAAATCAGGCCGATATCGGCGAGACAATGGCAATCAACGCCAATGAATCCAATCATAACGGCGATCTCATTCATCCCGGCGATGTCGTTATTCTGCCCGCGCCCGCCCCCGAGCAGGTAGCCGCATCAAAGCCCGACGCTAGAGGCGAACCTGAGGCAGAAGATGCCTTCGTGCAATCGCTTTATGAGCGCGGAAACCAGATCGAATATGCCAAGCCTGAAGACGGCATTGATCATACGGCGGAAACGCAAGCGATACAGGAAGATGTGGCAGCCTACCTCGACGCCCTGCCCCCTGAGGCACGGCAGGATGCAGCCATTCGTCTTTCGGAAAAGGATTGGACCGATGCGGGACCCGCGGGTATCGCCATTGACGATGCGCTCGAGGATGCGGGCTTGCACGACGATGCCGTCGATGCGTTTGCCGATGATCTTTACGCACGTGGTAACGATCTTGAATACGCCGATCCTTTGGCAGATGTGGATCATAGCCGCGAAACCACCGCCCTTTCCAAAGATATCGAAGGCTTTTTGAATACTCTACCGGAAGGCAGACGCGCAGATGCGTTGCAAAATCTCTATGATCGCAACTGGACCGATGCCGGTCCGGCGCAGATCGCCATCGAGGAAGCGTCCCGGTCGTCCGGCATCGCACTTTTGCTGACCGGACATAATGGTCCTGAAATCGAAAGCGAAGTGCGCGCCGTTGTCGATAATGCCTCGGCTACACCCGGTGGAGCCGAAGCACAGTTGACAGCCTTTATCGACGGTTATGGCAAGGCCAGCCCGGAGGTGCAGCAGGCGCTTCTGCGTCAAGGTTATGTCGATGAATTCATGACGTCGATGGCCGATTATGCCACCGAACCGATGCATGATTTCGATCCGGCCACGAGTGAGCAGCAAAAGCCGTATCAGACCTTCCTGCGCCTTGAGACGATGACGCAGAATGCACCACCGGAAGTGGCCGCAGACCTCGTATCAACTGCAATGCCCGAAATTGAACGCGTCAATATCCTTTATCAGCAGCAATCGGGTTACCCCATGCTGGGCTTTGGCGGCGTGGAATCCATGCTCAAGGTTGCCGAACGCATCGAAGGCACATCGCAAGGCGACCAGGTCATAGAGCGATGGGCGGAAATGGGCTTTTATGCCCAGAACCAAATACCGAAATCGATTGGAAATGGCGGTAGCCTGCAATACCCGCTTGAACTTTCTCAAACGCAAGGCTCTAGCACACATCTGCTCGAACAGGACATTCTGCCCGGCGTTCGCCAGAACCAAAGCGCGACCAACAGTGCAGTAGAAGACTATTCCGTACATATGGAAGAGCTGCGCTGGCTGATCGATAATCACGGCGACACCATGACGCCTGAGCAGCTTGAGCAGGCCATCGCCGATTATAAGACGGAAAAGGGTGACGAGTGGAACGCTGAAAACGAGCGTCTTGAGAAGGCGGTCAACGAAAAGGGTGAAAGCCTTCTCGACCAGATCACGCAGCTTGGCGATTTCCCCGACGAACCGGCAGAGCAAAAGGAGCTCATCAACAAGGAAATCGAAAGCATTCTCAATGATGACCGCTCCTATCTGGCGATCCAGTCGGCATTACGCACCAATCCCCAACTGCTCGACAGACCTCAAGTTCTGAATTTCCTCGGTGAGGAAGGCCGCTTGACGGATCGCGGTCGCAAGCTGGCGGAGGAAGTGTTTACGCAGGTCGTGCAGCGCGATGTGCTGCCGAATTTTGAAGATATCAAGGGCGCGGACGCCGACAAAATGCGTGAAATCCGCGATAGTCTGGCGCAGTTCCGCGACAGCAAATATGCGGCTTTGCTCGGTGTCACCGAGAAGGATATGAACAAGGCCATCGATGCCGTTGAGGCTGCAATACCAGCGCCGGGTGAATCCGATGCTGCCATCAAGACCAAGATGGACAAGCTTAACAAAGAGCTCGGCAAACTCGACAGTGGTAAACAGAGCGGTGTCCGCACTTTCTCGACCTCCACCGTTCCCGGTCAGGTGCTGCGCATGATCGGTGCGACAGGTGCTGCCATGAGCCTTTATAATTCAGCGCGAGCGGCGGGCACCGAACCCAATCTCGAAAATATCCTTAAGGTAAGTTACGATACTGCCGGTCTCTGGCAGCGCTCGGTTGAAATCCGCAGCGGTTTCGGCATGATGGACCCGGACTCTTTTGTCGTTAAAAATTTTGACGGCAGCGTCCGCCCTGGCACCAAAATTCTGGGTGTCATCGGCGCCGTATTCGACGGCGTCAATTCCTATCAGGCTTTTACTGACGGCAACCCTGAACTGGGCATTACCCATGGATTAACGGCAGCAGGTGGCGTAACTGCTGCACTCGGAACAGGCACTATACTAGGCCCGATCGGCATCGGCGTGGTTATCGTTGGCACGATCGCATCCATGGTGGTGACAAATGTTCAGGAGAGCAACAAATACGACAATGAATTATCCCAGCATTTTCTGGAGCACTCCGGCTTGAGCGAGGAGGCCGCCGATGCACTCGTCGACCAAAGCGGCGAGGGCTATAGTCCCGTGCCGATCCTTCTGGAATACGCCGCGTCCAAAGGTTACGATATGGATAATGCTGGCCATAGGGCGGTCTTTGTCGACTGGATAAACGGCATGTCACAGGAACAGCTCGCGACGTTGCGCGACAATCTCCATCACACAATCGATGCGTTCAAAGGCGACCCGTCCCAGTTACAACAGACGGCACCCGACGATGCTGATTACACAGATGATGCCGAATATAACAAGCTGGAGATCAAAGGCAGCTATAATTCAACCATCGGAGAGCGTTACAGCGTTCAGGCTGGCAACGCATCCCCCAGCTCCGTCGTTCAAATCGAGGTTGTTTTGAGAACGCTGAAGATAACGGACCTGCCAGCTGTTCCGGTTTCTTAAAGGACCGGCCCCGCAACTCGACCATAACGAAATAGACCCAGTAGCTGGCTTACAGGATCATCGATCTGGAGCATCTGACGATTGATAAGTACGGTCGGGCATTATCTATGCCCGACCGCTATTTGCATTAGAATTTTATACTGAGATTTGCGCGGCCTGTGTTCTGACTGAATCCCGAACCATACTGGCCTGAATATTCAAGCCCCAGCGTCGCGTCATGACCGAGATTTATGTCGAAGCCCGCCTTGACCACGGCGCTGTCTTCCGCAACCGGAACACCAGCCACTGAGAACGCCGTTCCATTCTCGAAGGATGCGGCCACAGTCGGCGTGGTGTCGCCAAACGAATGTTGCCAGCCAAGCGCACCGTTAAGCTTCACCTCAGTGCTACCAAGCATAACGGGCGCGGAAGCGCGAAAGCCAAGCGTCGTAAAGGTCGTGGTCGTGGTTTGCTTGTCCACCCCCAATGCCGCACTACCGCCCTTCTCGCTGAAACCATCGGTCTGAAGGCGCACGACGGCAAGATTGGCGAAAGGTTCGATGGCAGCGCCGCTCATATCGAAACGATGCGAGAGCTCGCCGAAGGCCTGGAAGCTGTCGCCGTCATAATTGCCGTCAAGACTTTCGGAAAAGCCCGGATATGCTGCCAGACGATCCGTTTCGATGCGGTGCCAGCTATAGGCAAGACCCGCCTTGAGCATAGTTGCATCCCATTGCGCGCCACCATAGACGCCCAGATGATAATTGTCGCTATGGCCGGAAGAATTGCGGTCATCGACATTGAAACTGGTGCGGTTATAGCCTGCAACCGCGCCAAGTCGCCAGTTTTCGACCACTTCCGCATCATAACCAGCAATGAAACCGCCTGTCGATTGCTTTAGCTTGCCGGCATTGCCGTTAGAACCGGTCTCACTCCACGAACCAACCGCCTGACCCCAGATCCCAGCCCGCGGTGCGGAGAGCCCGCCTGCATTCGCATCGGTTGCGACCGTAGATGGAGCAACGCCCTGCCCCGCATTGCCAAACGCAGCACCGATCCGGTCCAGAACAGCGTTGCGAACAGTCGCACTTTCGTTGATGAGAGCGGTTCTGGCAGAAGCATGGATTTCGCCCGAAAGCGCATCAAAGGCGCGGCGCACATTGTCCTCACCTTCCTGCATGACGACGGTGTCGTAAATGGCATTGCCGGCACCGAGCCCGTCGACGGCAGCGGCAACAGATTTCTGGTTGCGCGTCCCGGCGACCGAAACGAAATCAACACCGTTTCTTGCAATGTCGAGATAGACTGCATTGGCGTCATAGGCGAGGCCCATATCGACAAAGGGCATGTTTTGGCTCATGTCGCCGAAAGTGCCTGAAATGCCGCCTTCAGCGCTCAGTAGCGTGTAGCGCCTGCCCGGCATATAAGTGCCGACTGCCTTTTCCACATAGACTTTTGCACCGCCAAGCGTCGCTTTCCCGCCAACATCGATGCGGTCGCTAGCACCGGAACCTTCGATTTCAGCGACATAGGTGGCATCCTTGTCTAAGGACAGATCACCGGCAATGCGTAAACTGCCTATGGAATTGCCGGGCGCAATCACGCTGCCTGCACCGGCATGAAGCCCGCCGATGGAACCAGCCCCTCCGATAAAAGCCCCGTTTTCGACGCTGACCGCACCAATAAGACGCGCATTAGCATGGTCTGCGTCACCGACGACAAGGCCACCCGCCTTGACCGTGGTGGTGCCAGAATAGCTGGCAGCACCATTGAGAACCAGTGTACCGGCGCCCGATTTGATGAGATTTCCCGTGCCATCGACAGTACCGTCAAAGCTTGTATTAGCGGCTTGATCGATAGTCAGGTTGGCAGCACCAAGATCAAGCGTTCCACCCTCACCGGCCAAGGATGCCATGGTGAGATCGTAACCATTGAGCTCGAGCCTGCCGCCATTGACCGCAAAGGCGGAGTTGTTGACGAATGCGCCTGCCGTTCCTGCCCGAAGCACACCCGCCTCGACCAGCGTTCCGCCTGTATAGCTGCTGGCCTGGCCAAGAACGAGCGTGCCCGCGCCGCGCTTCAACAATGCGCCGCCGCCGGTTGCCTCCTGAAGCAGCATCACGCTGTTGCCCGCATCGGCAATGTCGATCCAGCCAAGACCTTCAAGCGACACCTTACGGTCGAGGCTCGTCATGTCGCTGCCAGCAATGCGCAATCCGCCGCCAATCAGGCGCAGCCGGGCATCGGCATTGCCGAGCGCTGCATCCTCGGTAACGATAATGGTACCGCCATCGGCGACTGCCGTTTCGCCAATGAAAGAATGATCATCGATGCAATAATCCTGAATGGCCTGCTGAAAACGCGCATCGGTGCTTTGGCAATTCAGAAGCGTCTTTTTCTCGTCGAGCGAGAGGTTGTTGAGAATGGGATTGCCTTCATCGTCCGAAATCTGGCCGAGATAGAGATCGTTGCGATTATTGTTGCGGGTGAGAACGAACTCCTTGTTCTTCGCCTCGAAACCATAAGCACCCGCGCCCCAGACAAGACGTGTTTTCTCTGCAGTCCCTTCCGTATAGGTCTCAAGCTGCGGCCCCACCCAGCGCATATCGTGGGCGACGGGTTCATGGTCGGAAATTGCGGTCTTCCTACCTTTTTTGTCGGTGACGTAAATATCCTTGATTACACCCGTATAAGGGTTCTTGGGATCATCGACGATCGTGTACCATTTGCCGAACGGGCGCGAGACGAGAAAATGGTCGATCTTGACGCGATCCCAGCTTGCCCATGTATTGGTGGCATCCTCACCAGCCGAAGGCCATGTGGTGCTGCCATCGTTGAGATCGTGCGGCTTGAAGCCCTCACGGATCGCATCCGTTTGTAGCAGCATATATTGCTTCTTAAGCACATTCATGGTGACGGGGAGATTGCTGGCGACCGCATAGGTTTCATCCTTCAGACCGACATCCTTTCCAGCCTTGTAGGCGGTGGAAAGTGCATCACCCCATTGCTTCCATGAGAGCTGGTCGATGTCTTGTCCGGCAAAGGCTTCCTGAATCACAGCGCGGGTTTTGGCCTCATCGCCTGCCCGGATATATTCCCACCCAAGGCGGCGGTAGAAGCCGTTACCGCCGATATTCTGAATGAGCCTGATCTGCGCATCGATATGGTGCAATCCACGTTCCGCCACATCGCCCGCGTTGAAATCGCCCATGAGAATTACCGGCTGACCGACAGCGCCCTTGGCCCATTTGTTGAGCGCCTTCGCTTCATCGATGCGACCGGACGACGTATCCGCATAATCAAGGTGTATGGTTGCAATCGTTGTCTGTGGGCGGAAACCGGCTGCGGTTACCTGTGTATAAGCAACATTCTTTCCCTGCGTACCACCACCAAGATTAACCATGCTATAGGAGCCCGGCAAGCGGGATATAACCCCCACATCACCGATCTCGATATTGCCATATGTGCCGCGCCCGCGCGTCGCCAGCAGGCCCGGCAGGCCACTTACATAGGTGCTGCCATTGGTTTCCTGCATGCCCAAAACGTCGAAATTGGCTGCAGCCATGAAATCAGCAGTCACTTCGGGATTCTGCTTGAACTTGTTCCAGATGTTGAGTGTCATGACGCGGATGTCATAACTGTCATCCGCTGCCTGTGCCGGAAAGACGGCACTGCCTACAAGGGCTACGCCACACAGAAGTCGTGTGGTCATCGTCAGAATTCTAGAGTTACGCCTGATTATCCCCGGTCCCATTCCTCGATCCTTTTCTAAGGAAATCTCAATTGGTTGAAAGCGTCCAGCATCATGTAGAAAGGAAAGCTCGCTTGACGCCGGAATGACAGAGTTCAATGTCACTTTTATAACATTTTGTGTTAATTACCGCAGAACTATCCGGCTTATGTCACTGTAAGGCGTATTAATGTTATTAATTTTACATTCTAACTATTAAGAGCACCCTTGAGGAATGATGTCCGCAAAAACGCATTTCTCTTGCCTTTTTCAGTCCGGAAATGAGAAATGAATATCAGCAAGCAATCTTTCAGGGGCGAGATGATCAGCAGCAACCAGTCGAACGGACGCAAGAAGGAAGTCCGTCAGAGCATACTTCTGGAATGGATTCAGAGCAGCCATTATGTCGCTCTTGAAGAAATAGCGGATCGCTTTTCGGTCACCACCCAGACAGCGCGTCGTGATATTGCCGATCTCGAACAGAGGGGCAAGGTGCGCAGGCTTCATGGCGGTGCATCGCAACTGGCACCGATGGACCCACTGACATATCGCCAGCGCAGACACGACAAGGCCGACGAAAAAGCCTGTATCGCAAAAGCCGTCGCCATGCAGATTCCCGATGGCGCAACGATCTTTCTTGATACAGGCACCACATGCGAGGCGATTGCCAACGCGCTGGTCGGAAAAAAGCAACTGCATGTCGTGACATACAGTCTGCGCTCTGCGGCCATAATCAGCGAACAGACAGATTTCACACTGGCTGTTCCCGGAGGCTTTGTAAGACCCATAGACGGTGGCATGTTTCAGGGGGACACGCCCGAATTCATCCGCCGGTTCAAGTTCGACTACGCCATTATTTCGGTGAGCGGCGTCGACGACGATGGTGATCTTTGTGACGACGACCACACGGAAGTCGCCGTCGTGTCGGCGGCGCTAGGTCAAGCCGCGCAAAAATGGCTTGCTGTAGACAGTTCCAAATTTGGCAAAAGGGCCATGGTAAAACTGGGGTCAATCAGCGACATCACCGCCTTGATCACCAACGAAATGCCATCCCCCTCCCTGACACGAATTTTGAAAGAGGCCGATGTAAAGGTCACAGTAACTGAGTACGATTGAAAATTTATATCAAACTTCGGTGAGCATACGAGATAGCGATTTGGGCTAAATGCCTACCGTTCCTGCGGATTTAATATATCGCGTAACCAGTCACCAAGAATACTGATTGAGAGTGTAGTGAGGAAGATCACAATTCCAGCAGGCAAAGCAATCCAACATGCAGTAGCGATATAGCTCCGCCCTTCTCCCAAGGTCAGTCCAAGGCTGGTTTCAGGTGGTTGAACGCCAAGGCTGAGGAAGGACAGAGACGTTTCTAACAGAATAATATCTGGAAAATTCAGCGTGATCTGCACCACAAGAACGCTGAGAATGTTTGGCAGGACATGCAGCAGATAGATGCGCCATGGTGCGACCCCCAAAGTGCGGATAGCGCCTGCATAGCCTTGGCTGTTGATGGAAATAACCAGTCCGCGTGCCAGCCGAGCATAGACCTCCCAGCCGAAAAACCCGACGATCACAATAAACAGGCTAAAGCTGTTGCCCAAAAAGGCCAGCACAGCCAAAGCAATAATCAAATATGGAACACTCGCCTGAAAATCGACGAGAATCATCACGGCGTCATCGACCCGGCCCCGGAAATGCGCCGCCAGAAACCCCATCAACGTTCCGATGCTGGCCCCGATCAGGGTTCCCATTAAGGCGATCAGTACCGACGTGCGGATGCTGTAAAGCAGACGGCTGAGCACATCTCTGCCAAGATGATCCGTTCCAAACAGGAAACTCCAGTTTCCACCGGCAAAAACCGGCGGCTTTAGACGATTAAGCAGACTTTGATCGGCAAAGCCATAAGGGGCAATAAAGGGAACGAAAATCGCAACAAAAAGCATCAGCAATAACCAAGATGCACAAAGCCATACAATCAGCGAGGCCTTTGGCAGACGCATCTTTAGAAAGCGCCGGTAGCGGGGCGTTAATATTTCAGAGACCGCGCTCATAATGCGTTGCCTTCTTGCGCGTTAGCAATACGCGGATCGAGCCAGCCATAGGCCAGATCCACAAGCAGATTGAAAATGACCATTGTAAAGGCAATGAGCAGAACGACACCTTGTACCACCGCAAGATCACGTTGGGCGACAGAGCTGACCAAAAGCATACCGATGCCCGGATAACCGAATACGGTTTCCACCACCGTCGCGCCACCAATAATCGCACCAAGTCGCAGACCCACAACGGTGATTACCGGAATACCTGCATTGGGTAACGCATGGTTCAGGATCATGGCCCGCGCACCGATGCCCTTGGCGCGCGCCGTTCGCACGAAAGGCTGATCGAGAACCTCAAGCATTGAAGCACGAGTAAACCGGGCAATCGTCCCCGCATAGGCGGTGCCAATCGTAATCGCTGGCATGACCAGGTGCTTCCATGTCCCGATACCCGAACTGGGCAGCCACCGCAGCACCATTGAAAACAGCAGGATCAAAAGAATGCCAAGAAAGAAATTGGGCAGGCTGTGGCCAAGTATCGTTGCACTCATCACCACCCGGTCTATCAAGCTGTTCTTGTTGAGTGCCGCAACAATGCCACCTGGAATCCCGACCAGCAAGGTAACGAAAAAAGACAGACACCCAAGCGTCAGAGTTGCCGGCAGACGCTCGGCAATTATCGTTGTGACAGGGCGGTTATCGCGAAACGACACACCGAAGTCACCGCGCAAAACGCTACTGATATAAAGTGCATATTGTTCCGGGATCGTGCGATCCAATCCCCACATCTCGCGGTAGGCCTCCACGACCGATGCGGAAGCGTCATCAGGCAACATGCGCTCGACCGGATCACCCGACATGCGCAGCACCACAAAAACAAATGTCACCGCAAGCAACAGGGTGCTCAGACAGCGAATGAGTTTGTGAGCAGAAAACGCATGTTCATCCGGCAAAGTCCTCACGCCACGCGCAATCTCCGTCACTCCAGCCACAATCTATAATTGCGCGAGAGCCATGACGCCAGACGGCCAAATGTTGGGAATAGCCCCCAATATTTGTCATTACGATTTCGTGCCGCCAGTCTTTCTCCAGACTGCCGGGCATGGAGGGATCACCATGCCAATGATTGAGGCTTTCGACAAGGATGCGTCCCTCGCAGCCATCGAACGTCAAGCCCAGCAAATGTAAAAGTGTCGGAGCAATATCGGTAAGCGTTGTCGGCGTCCAGCTGACAAAATGGCTGCGGAAGGCCGGGCCGGACGCTGCCAGAACGGTTGATAACTCCCCACGGTTTACGCCACCATGAAAGCCGCCGCCGGGTTCGATATAGCCCGGAAAGAAACAGGCATCATCTTGTGCGTCAGGTTTTGTTGCGCGCAGGGTAAACGCCAATTTAGGTCCGCGTGGATGACCGTTTCCTGTCAGCGACCATGGTAGAGCACCATCCACATTATCGGCAAAAATCAGCCCTGTAAAAGGTTGACGCGCCAATTCAACGACTGCAACAGCAATTTCATCAGGATCATTGAGATAAAACCCCGTCATGGCACCGGGAGACATGCGTCCCTTCCATTGAAGCAGGGATGACGGCAGGTCGACTTCTTTTACGCCGGATATTTGGCCGTGATCGGACATGACCACAAGGTTTTCAGGCCCAAGACCAGCGTGCCACCAGCGCAATATCTGACCAAAACAAATATCGGCATTTTCTGGGATTGAGCCGTCTCAGGGGCTGTAATACCAAAGGCATGGGCAGTTGTATCGGGCTCCGCCAACCACATGAGGCAAAGGTCCGGGTCTTCTTCTGGCCAGAGCACCTCAGTCAGAACGCGCGTAACATAGGTCAATCGTGCATGATTCCCCGTTTTCGCGGCCGGCACCTCACCCAGCGCTGCAACAGCTGCACCATATAATGGTTCCGTTGCAATCGGTGCGCCATGGACGGAAAAAACCGGATGACCAAGACACCGTGCCTCTGGATGCATCATCCACGTTGCTCCGGGAGAGGCAGTGGATATAACTGCCATTTTTCGATCCGCATCAGAAAGGCGTTCACCCAGCGAAAGGCGATCAATTAACTGCCCCATTGAAGCCGCAGCGATCAGGTCTTCGATCTTCGCCGTCTGCAAAGGGCGCCCAGATATGGCCGGGTGGAGGAACTGGTTGGCTACCAGTCCGTGAGCCGCCGGTGAACAGCCTGTAATGGTCGAGGTAACCGCCACACGTGTCTCGCTTGGAAACACCGATCTCGAATTGATGAAATCCGAACCCGACCGCATGAATGTGTAGAGATTTGGCATCAGTTCGGGCAGAACACGATCGCGACGCAATCCGTCGAAGCAGATAACCAAAGTACTGCCGGGCTTCATCTCTCACGTCCACCGGAAACAGAGGCTGCCAGTTCCCGACGCGCCTTGACAGGATCGTTGACCAGAAGTCCCCCAGCGCCAGCATCACGAAACTCATGCAGCATTCCGGAAATATAGTCCCCGCAGATGCGCCCTTCGTCTCCGGTTTCACCTGTCGATATCCAGACCGGAATATTCATCGCTGTCAGTTTCGCCATACGCTCAGGCGTCGCATCAATTTCCCAAAGACGAATAAGGGTTGCACCGCGCGTAACAAATTCCTCTGCTTCATCCGCACAAGGAATGAAACCCAGAATCCGGTCATGACCCAAAGCAGCCAAGTAGCTGACGCTATCTTGAGCATGAAGGCCGAGGACAATGTCGACATCGGTTACTTTTTTCACAATCTTATCCAGATGTGAAAGGGCAGCTTCGCTTTCATCCTTGATATCGAGCAGAAGCGTTATCTGGTCTGGCACAAGCGCCAGCGCCGAGGCAAATGTCGGTGCGACAGGTTCGCCATTGATTGTGACGGACAATATATCCGCCGATATGATTTCGTTAATTCTCAACTTCTGCCCGCTCAACCGCTCAAGGCTCGCGTCATGGGAGCAATGGGCAATACCATCCTCAGAAAACCGGATGTCTATTTCAATCGCATCGGCTCCAGCCTCAATGGCAGCAGACCAGGATTGGAAGGAGTTTTCAGGCCAAAGCGCCGAGTAGCCCCTGTGGGCGATAATCAAGGTCATGTTCAGGCTTTCAGTAAAGAGTGGTCCTGGTCTTTGCGGGTATTTTTGCGCAAAAGGCGTGCTTGCTGCGCTTCCGCGGGCGTACTGGCGGGAATGGCGGCAAGAAGGCGGCGGGTATAGTCTTGTCGGGGGTTGGAAAACAGCGCTTCTGTCTGCCCCATCTCGACCAGTTTGCCCTTGTTCATGACCGCGATACGGTCACTAATAAATCGTGTCACGCCCAGATCATGGGTGATAAAGATGATCGACAACTGGAAGCGCTTGCGCAGGTCCACAAGAAGATTGAGGATTTGTGCCTGCACAGAAACATCGAGCGCGGATACGGCCTCGTCGCAGATCAAAAGCCGCGGTCGCAAGACAAGGGCACGTGCGATGACGGCGCGCTGCAACTGGCCGCCGGAAAGCTGAGCGGGCACTTTTTGCCCATATGCTTGCAATCCAACAATCGACAGAAATTCCAAAACCACTCGGTCAATTTCAGCGGACGTCTTTGTTTCATGCGTCGCCAAAACCTCCGCGACCTGCTTGTGAACGGTCTGGCGCGGGTCCATTGCGCTGGCCGGGTTCTGAAAAACAAATTGCACGTCACGGCGACCGATGCGCCATTTCCTTGAACCGATTGCCGGATATGGCTGTCCTTCAAACAGAACTGTCCCTTCACTCGGAGTATCAATCCCGGCTGCGATCCTGCCCAAAGACGACTTGCCGCTACCACTCTCCCCCACCACACCCAGTATTTCACCCCGCAACAATGCAAGACTAAGACTGTCAACTGCATGGAAAAGCTCAGCCTGACCAAACCAGGGACTTTGCTTGCGATAACTGCGGCGAATATCTGCCATCTCCAGAATGGGTGATGTCATGATACGCCTCTTGCATGGCAGGCGACCCAATGCATTGGGGCAAGTTCGTACAGTCTCACGGGGCGATTGCAAACCGTATGACGCGATGTGCAGCGTGGTGCGAATGCGCAGCCGATAGGACGATCCCGTGGCGAAGGAACGCCGCCCGGAATTGCCGCCAATTGCTGGCCCGATTGCATCGCCAGTCCAACGCGACAATCCATCAATGCCTCAGTGTAAGGATGCGACGGTGTGTCGAAAAGCTTATCAACCGGTGCGATTTCCACTATTCTGCCCGCATACATCACAGCCACACGGTGAGCAATTTCGGCAACCACGCCCAGATCATGTGTCACGAAAACCATTGCCATGCCGGTTTCAGTTTGCAGATCGCGTAACAAGTCCAGGATCTGCGCCTGTATTGTCACATCCAACGCCGTCGTCGGCTCGTCTGCGATCAGCAGGCGGGGACGACAGGCAATCGCCATGGCGATCATCACACGTTGGCACATGCCGCCCGAGAGCTGGTTTGGGTAGGCCCGCGACCGCAACTGCGGATCGGCTATGCCAACTCGCTCTAGAAGGCCCAGCACCTCTTCTTTTCGAGCACGCGCAGACAAATCTGTATGATGGCGCAGAACCTCTTCGATCTGTGGACCGATACGCTGTATGGGATTTAGGGCAACCATGGGGTTTTGAAAAATCATGCCGGTATCGCGACCACGGATACGGTTGAGATAAGTCTCTGGGCGACCGATGATCTGCTGATCGAAGAGTTTGATCGAGCCTGTCGCGACGAGAGGCGCAGAATGCAGGCCCAGCAAGGACATGCAGGTCAGTGACTTACCGCAGCCACTTTCTCCCACAAGGCAAAGCGTTTCTCCCGCCCGGACAGAAAAAGAAACATTATCCACCAGACGTAGATTGCCTCGCATCACGCTCAGCCCTTGAACGTCAAGCGCCAGATCGATCGGTGCAAGCGGCCCGACATTGCGGGACGCGCTGTCAGGGCGTCCCGGCTTGGTTAAAACGGCAACGCTCACTTGGTGTCCTGAAGGTTATAAGCACGCAAATCCATGTAATAAAAAGTATATGGCTGCCATTTCAATGACTTGCGAACACTATAGGTTTCCAGTGGCTGGTAGAGGATGGTGCCCGGCACTTCATCGTCCCAGATGGCCAGCATTTCCTTACTGATTTTTTGCCGCTCTGGCAGGTCAATCGTAGTTTCAAGCTGACGACCTAATTCGTTGAAGTGTTCAGGCGCCCATACTTTCCATCGCCCCTGGGCCGTACCGTAAGGGCCCCATAAGGCCCACAGGCCACCCAGCGGGTCTGGATAGCGTGTCGAGTTTGACCAGTTGCGGATCATCAACTCATCATTGGGAATGCGGTCAACGTCTTCCGTGACGTTCAAACGTATATTGAGCCCCGCCTCTTTCCACATCTCGACCATAATCTGCGCAGCAGAGAGAGCATTAAGATAATAGGTTGGGTGGAGCGCGTAAACAATCTCTTCCCCTTTGTAGCCAGCATCAGTGAGAAGCTGGCGGGCCTTTTCCAGATTTTGTTTGTAAGGTGGATGGTTTGGGTCATACATCGCGCCATACTCAGGATATTGATGGCTGAGCGGAATGACGGCCTGATTATTCCAAAGGGCCTGATTGAGAAGATCACGATCGATTGCGATGCTCAGGGCCTGTCGGATACGCTTGTCCTTCAGCACCGGATGGTTGGTGTTGAAGACCAGCACATGCGAATTGGCCAGCACTACACTGCGGGCTTCAATATCGTTGTAGCTGTTGATCTGTGCGATCTGATCGGGGGCTACATTGGTGACCAGATCGAATTCGCCACTCACAAGACCTGCAATGCGTCCGGCACCTTCAGGCACCTTTCGGAAAGTGACCGTTGCAGCCGTCGGTTTTTCATCCCAGTAAGCATTGAATGCGGAAAGCTTGACGAGCTGGTCAGCCTTGTAATCATCCAGCCTGTAGGGTCCCGTTCCAACCGGGAAATGCGGTAATCCGCCAGCAGCGGTCTTCTGCTTTTCAAGCCAGTCTTGTTTATTGATGATCCATGATGCCCACGACGAAAGGCGAACTTCCATCAGTGGGTCGGGCTTTTTGTTGACGAAATTCACGGTCAGCGGATCAATTGCTTCCACGTGATCGAGCACCGAAAAATATGCCTTGCCTTCGGGGATAGGCGCATCTTTGCCAGTCAGACGTTCGGGTGAAAATGTAAAGACGATATCGTCAGCTATCAGAGGCGCGCCATTGTGAAAGGTGACGCCTGGCCGCAGTTTGACCTGCAACGTTAGTTCATCAAGGCGTTGCCAACTCTCCGCAAGACCCGGCACCAATGCGGAACCGCCACCGCCTTCAACCGAGAGGAAATCGCGCCGTATCAGAGTGTCAAACATCGAGTAACTGATACGAGTGCCCACATTCGACAATTCCTTGGCAGGCTCCAGTGTGGGAGGAATATCCGCCACAGCCACGACAATATCTGGACGAGCGGTTTGCGCAAAAGCGGGATGGAATGGACACATCTGCTGGCGTGTCCTGTTACCAAGCCCATTCACATAGGCAGACAATCACCGCGCCAAATCTGCTTCCCAGTCTCGATCCATCTCCAGCCTCCATCAAAGCCAGCTGCCCATGCATCATATTTTCTATTCTACTGGAAACCCATAAAATCAATTTCCTGCAAAACCGTGCTAAGAATAGTCGGCGAGTTCCGGCAACAGTGTTCTGGCCTGTTTCGCCAACGCAATCATTCCCGGCAGCGGATGCGTATCGCCCATTTTTCGTAATATGCGGATATGCTTGATAGCCTCATCCAAAGTTGGAAAGCGTGTTTCGTCAGTCCAGTGCAGGTAAAGGGCGAGTACAGTCAGCGAGCGTGAGCGTCCACCGCGACAATTGACCAGAACATTTCCCCGTTTATGGGCTGGATAATGCGGCTTTCCCGGGCTTTCCTGATCCAGCACGCCATAAAGAGCCATAACTGCAGCGGCAAAGTGCATCGGATGATTGCCATGCCCATCGATTAAACCGATCTGTGTGCGCCGAATTGCTGTCCCGTCAGGACGGCTAAGGGGAAGAAGATAGCGATTGACCGCAATATTAATGGTGGAAGTGATGTCAGTCTCTTGTAAGAGGACCGCGTCATTTGCCGCCACCTCATTGCCGATGAAAAGCGCCAGTTTATGGGGGCCTGCATTTTCATAGACCCGCACGAGCATCGGAAGCCTGTCTTCTTCACTCTCGCTTAAACCCTCGGGTGGCAGTATCGATTTATGCATTGGTTATTCTTTCAGAGATGACGATTTCATGCATGGAGACAGGCGCGGCTTTCAAGCTCATGCAACAGACTTTCGGCTTTCCTGTAATCAACAAATGCCGGCACAACAATGCGTGCGTTAAGGAAACGAGCCTGTTCGATGATGTCGCGTTTACGCGGATGTACATTCCATGGCAGCCACCGGGCTTTTTTCGCGGAAAGAAGGCGATGTGCCGGGGTGTTTTCAGGTACATGACCCGTAAAGATAAAGCGGGCATCATCGCCCCATTGATGCAGAATTTCGCGCGCATGCCCGCTTTCAGCATTGGCATCGGTGGTAATGATGATTTCATGTGGCAGATAAGGTGCATCGGACATAGGTTGCCGATCAATAATATCATTCAAAACCATATACGCTTCATCAGCGATAACCTGCTCTGTCGCCAGCAGATAGTGAATTTCCTTGATCAATTCGGGTCCAAGTCGAACAATCATATCTTTTTGCTGGAAGGCGATTGCCATTTCAGGACCACGCCCCATGGCAGGCACACTTAGCACCGCACCATTTTGTGCAGCCTGTGCGATATCTTCAAACTGCTCGATCAAAGCCTGATCGCGGTCGCCATAGGATGCGTCCGTAACGAGTACATCGCTTTTCGGCGGCACGTCATAAGGCAGGAGATTGGATTCAAGGCTCCAGTCACCCGTATAGGTGATACCACCCTTCATAGGCATATGGACCCATATGCCGCCCGGCGCATGCCCGCACCGTCCGGTCAGGACCGGCAGACCCGCAATGACGCTTTCGCCTTTGATAGGCAGAATGCGTCTTCTATCGACAGGAACGCTTTGAGAAGAAACCGCTGAAAACGTTACCGCCGTTGCATAGACGGGTGGATTTCCCACATGATGCGCAAGATGCAAACCACCAATATGATCGATATGCGCATGAGACAAAACGATGGCATCGACGTGGCCCACTTCGGAAAGATCAGGGAAAACGCCGGGCTCCGGGCCTTCACCGAGATCAAACATGATACGTTTTCCCGCGATCTCCAATACGAAACAGGCGGGTGCCTTGCCACCCAGCCCGCTAATGGCTGTCAACGTGATGCGGTCTAGTTCTGCCATGGCAAGGCTCCCTTGGGCATTTTATGCGAGAAGGCATTCGCCATGAGCATCATGACGAATATCGCCAGAACGATCAGACAGCCAACAGCTGAAGCGAGAGCGGAGGAACCGCCTTCTTCAAGAAAGACGATCATTGGTCCGATTGTGCGGGTGGATGATGAAACCAGCAGGATCGATACCTGAATTTCATTCAGGGCGCTCATAAAGACCAGAACACCACCCGCCACCAGCGACGGCGCAATCAGAGGGCCGATAATCGTTGCCATGCGCCGCAAGAAGCTTGCTCCGCTGATCTGCGCTGCTTCATCAAGTGCACGATCAATCTGGGCAAAGCCCCCCAGTGTCGGGCGCAGTGCGAGGGCCAGAAAATTGGATATATAGGCAAAGAATATAATCCATGCCGAACCATAGATGCTCACGCCGATAAAGGGCAGCGGCTTGAGGAAGAACAAGATCATTGCCACGGCAAGTACGATCCCCGGCAGAGCATAGGTCAGCTCACTGACTGCCTGTAGCGAGCGCACCAGAAATCCGTTTTTCCAAGTGAGGAAGTAAGCAAGAAACAGGGAAAGCACCATAATAACCAGCGTGGCCGCTGTGGTCAGCATGAAACTCGTGGCAAATGCGTTGCGGATCGCTTTTTGTGCAAAAACTGCCTGATAATAATTATCGAGTGTCATTGTATGCCAGTTCAGGTCCTGCCCTACCCCGCTGACCAATGACGCGATGATGAGAGCCGAAATGGGCAGAACAAGCGTCACGACGTGAAAACCCCATGCAAAAAACTGCACGGGAAGGCCCCACTTACCAAGTTGCCATATGACGGCCTGCCCGACGCCGGATACACGGACATCGCTGCGGCGTGAGAGCCAGCTATTTGCCATCAGAACAATGCTTGTTATCAACGATAGGAACAGCGCCAGCAGCGCCATTTCACTCAGTGCACTGGTGCCGTAACTGTTGAGCTTCTGATAGATCAGCGTCATCAAGGTCGGAAAGCGTGCAGGGATGCCAAGCATCGCCTGAATGCCGAAATTGCCAATGGCGGAGACAAATGCAAGCGCTCCGCCTGCCAGCAATCCGGTTCGTGCCAGTGGCAATATGATCGTCGTCAGGACGGTAAAAGGATTTGCGCCTGAACCGCGTGCGGCTTCCAGAAGGTCTGCCGGAATTTTACGCAAGGTTGCACGCAAGGTGAGATAGACCAAGGGTGCATTATAAAGACCGAGCAAGACAATGATACCGGTCGCAGAATAAAGCGGGTGCCGACTGCCATTGCCGATTGCAATGTTGAAAAAGGATAAGACAGGACTGCTTGGTGATAGCGCCTGCATCCATGCCAGTGCCGTCACCTGTGGCGGGATCATCAAAGGCAACACAAAGGCAAAGACCCATGCCTGCTTGAACCGCAGCGAGGTGAAAACTGTCATGATGCCCGCCATCGTTCCAATGACAAGGGCAAGAATGGTGGAGAGAGAAGCAATATAAAGCGTGTTTAGTGTAGCCGTGACAGTCTGCCTGCGCGCAAGCAGAGAGCCAATGCGTTCAAGATCAAGCGCGCCATCCGGCATCAATGCCGTGGCACCAAGCCGAATGACCGGTGCGAGAGAAAGCGTGGCAATCAGCAAGGTCAATGCTGCCAGTATAAGCCATTCGCTTCGCACAGAAAGCGCCGCCAGAAAGCGGACCTTGATTGTCGTTACCGGTGTCACGAGAAAACCTTGCAGTTCACTTCTGACGAACAAGTCTGCCCGCCAGAAGAACAAGTATGAAGGGCAATGCACTCCAGGAAGCCGTTGCATGCTCAAGAAGAGAACCAACAGCAGCTTCGCCATCCCATTTTTAAAAAATCAGTCCAATGGACTGATTTCTGACTTTTGACTTGACGTGATCAGCCGCCAAAGATTTCGGAAAACTTTTGACGCACAGCCTGATCATTTTCGACCGCCTTATCCGCATCCATAGGAATGAGCTTGATTTCGCTACGCTTGGGAAAGCCTTCAGGAACGGGAAGCGACGGATCGAGCGGCAGATTACCCTGTTCGAGAACGAGTTTCTGGCCATCCTGAGAAAGCAGGAAATCGACGAATTTCTTCGCGGCCTCGGGATTTTTGGAGTTCTTCATGATAGCCACCGGCTCGGTAATGAAGCTTACCCCTTCGCTTGGGAAAACAATATCGACCGGCGAGCCTTTCGCCTTGGCGCGGATGACATCGGCATCCGCGATAATGCCGTATTTGACCATGCCGCCAGCAACCGCTTTCAAGGCTGGGCCATTACCACCCTCAGGCGCGATATTGAGCTTTGCCAATCCTTCGTAGAAATCCCAGCCAATAGCGTTATTGTTGATCACGGCATGCAGATGGTTCAGCGCCGCACCGGAATATAACGGGCTTGGCACGGCAATCTGTCCGTCATTTTCAGGCTTTAGCAAATCGGCCCATGAATTGACCGGTTGTGCATTCTTGGCGTTGTAGGCAATCGCGGTTGTCAGAAGCTTGGTTCCGAAAAAGGTCTTGTCCTTGTCATAAGTCCCTTCGTCAAAGCTCGCGACGGGCGCTTGCGGATAAGCCAGAAGCAATCCTTCTTTCTTGAGGCTGCCCAGATTGATCGTGTCCGCCACCAGCAGAAGGTCTGGCTTGATTTGCCCGGCTTCTATTTCAGCGCGCAGAATATTCATCAACTGGCTCGTGCCATTACGCATCCACTCTACTTTAATGTCGGGATATTTTGCCTGAAAGGCATCGACGGTCTGCTGCGCAATTTCCGGCGACTGCGATGTATAGAGCTGCAATGTCTCGGCGTGGGCGGCTGTGCTCAGCAGCAATGCGACGGCGACGGATGTCATGAAACGCATGGGAGTTTCCCTTTCGTGGCGTTGTTAAACCATGGATGAAGAAAATGCCTTGTGCGAAACGGCGACAGGCAACAGCCAAGCGTCTGAAATGCCAAGGTTGACGGTCTGTCCTGCTTGCAAATTATCATTTGTGGCAGCGTGGAAAGTGATCTGCCGTCCGGGAAAGCGCACCGGTTCTGCCTCGACACGCACATGGCTGCCGCGAAATACCGTGCGGGTAATTCCGGCACGCAGACAAGCTTCGTTTTCAGAGGAAAGAACAAGATTTTCGGGGTGCAAGGCGATTATGCCGCCGCTCCGCCGGCTTTCTGTTGCAGCACAACGAACAACTACGTCGTGACCTTCAAACTTGACGACGGCATGGCGCTCATCCTGTCTTGAAACATGCCCCACCGGCAGCGTGAAACCCTCGCCAATAAAATTGGCAACCATTTCATTGAACGGCTCACGATAAAGCACATCCGGCGTCGAAAACTGCTGGATGACACCCTTATCCATCACGGCAATGCGGTCCGCCAGCGCCATGGCTTCCGCCTGGTCGTGGGTGATATAAAAAAGCGATGCGCCTGTGGAGCGATGGAATTTGGAGAACTCCTCTTCCATGGCCGAGCGCAGATTGACGTCGAGATTGGCCAGAGGCTCGTCGAGCAATACAATTTTGCTATCCTGCGCCAGGCATCGTGCCAGCGCGACGCGCTGTCTTTGCCCGCCGGAAAGATCGGCAGGACGCCGATGGGCCAAATGCTGCATCTCGACGGTTTTCAGAGCTTCTGTAACGCGCCGATTACGATCCTGGGCGGGAATTTTTCTGATCTTGAGGCTATAGCCGACATTGTCGGCAACATTCATATGTGGCCATAAAGCGTAATTCTGAAACACGATACCCAACCCGCGTTGCTCGGGAGCGATATGAGTGGCAGCCGATGAGACCGTTTTACCGCTAATCCTGATCGTTCCCCGGTCAAGATGTTCAAATCCGGCAATCATGCGCAACAGGGTAGTCTTGCCACATCCAGATGGGCCCAGAACAGCTACAAATTCGCCCGGCTCAATTGCAAGATCAACATTCGACAGCACCTGATTGCTGCCAAATGATTTATTAAGCTGGTTTATCGCTATGCTGGACATATGCGGGACGTGTCACTCTTCACCGTGGCTCTCAGATTTTGAGCCTCTTTGAAGTAAATATGTGACACACAGATTTCAGTGGTGTGATATCAGCATGACATCTGTGTGTTGATTGCCATTGAGAACTGGCCCAGTTTGGGTAGATATTTCCATTTAGACTTGACCCATGTTTCAATCTTCCCTCGTTTGTTTTTCAACGATTGCTGTGGAGTGATCGACATGGCATTATTGAATGGTATCCCACGCTAGCATTACCGGGACAATCTATCGATCCGCGAGATTGTCTGACGCACTGGATTATCGCAGAACACCATCCGCAAGTATTTGCGGCTCACTTACGTTGAGCCAAAATATCATGTTCGGGACAGGCCAGGCAAACTCGACCCATTTTCTGACCGACCGACCACGTGGTTAAAGTCGGAAAATTGCACGGTGAAGCAGATGCAAACCGACCTTGTCGCTCTGGGCTATAAGGGGGCACACAGTCGCGTTGCTACCTTTGCCCGCGAGTGGAAGGCTGATCTTCACATGCACAACCAGACATCAGGTCGGGATACGTTTGTCCCTTTGAGCTTTGAGCCTGGTGAAGCATTTCAATTCGACTGGTCAGAAGACTGGGCAATTATCGGCAATGAACGGGCAAAGCTTCAGGTAGCACATACAAAGCTAGAGCACGTCCATTGAACGCGGAATCGGGTTGAGGATTCCCCTGGCTTCCGAATTCTGATTCTATCGCTTCGACTGGTGATTTGGTCGGAGGCAATATGACCCGAGCTTTCAGTGATGATTTGCGTAGCCGCGTTCTGGCTGCGTCACGCGATGGCATGTCGGCGAGATCGGCGGCAGCCAGATTTGGAATTGGCATTTCAACGGCCATCGCCTGGATTGCCAGCGCACGGGCGGCCCAGTTGACGCCTGCCAAGCAGGGCCGACGCGGTGGTTCACGCCTCGATGCTCACGAGGACTTCATCATCCGCATAATCGAAGAGGAAAAGGATATCACGCTCAACGAGATGGTTCTGCGATTGCGCGAGGACAGAGCCGTATCGATCGGCCGCAGCGCGCTTGACGTCTGGCTGCGAAAGCGCGGTTGGACTTTCAAAAAAAGACCGCGCATGCACTGGAGCAGGAGCGTCCTGACCTGCTGAAACGTCGTCAGGATTGGTTCGACGACCAACTCGATCTCGATCCGGCGCGGCTCGTCTTCATCGATGAAACCGGCCTGAGCACGAAGATGTCCCGGCTTCGTGGACGGGCCCCTTGCGGAGATAGATGCCGCTCACCGGTCCCGCACGGCCATTGGAAGACGACGACGTTTACCGGAGCCCTCAGGCTATCTGGAATGACCGCACCCATGGTTTTGGACGGCGCGATGAACGGGGTAGCATTCCAGGCCTATGTCCAGCAGGTTCTCATTCCAACCTTGGTGCCGGGCGACATCGTCATCATGGATAATCTGCCTGCACACAAAGCGGAAGGAGTACGTCACGCAATCGAAGACGCCGGATGCCGGTTGCTTTACCTTCCTCCATACAGTCCCGACTTCAACCCAATCGAGAAGGCATTCGCGAAGCTCAAGGCCGTCTTGCGCGCAAAAGCCGAGCGAACGGTCGACGGCTTATGGAATACCGTTGGCCAAATCGTTACGCTGTTCGAACCACAAGAATGCGCCAACTACTTCAAATCGTGCGGATATGACCCCCAGTAAAGCGGACACGCTCGAAGTTATTCTAGAGCCTTTATCGTTCGCGCTTATCTCACACACTCCCATGACATGCTGTTGGACACGCATATGACTGGCGGCACTACTGGTCGGCCGTTCAACAAAAGCCCGGCGCATTGCGCAATGGCGCTCCTTTCACTTTGCGTCCTGATACGTTTCGCACACTCCAGCTACATCTTCTAAAGAAGCCGGGCGGCGATAGGGAGATGGTCGACATCCTTTCGCTCGTTTTATAGCACGATGAACAGGCCGTACTTATGGCAGTCGATATGGCGTTGAAGTCGGGAGTGCCGACAAAAAATACATATCCTCAATTTGCTTCAACATTTGGTCGACGGAAAAGCTCTCTTTCCACCCCGATTCATGCGCTGCAGGCACTAACCCTCGATAATGAGCCCAAGGCAATGTCGAACGCTATGACACCTTGAGAAAAGCGGAGGCACGTCATGCGCCACAGTCCAGCGAGTGGTGCTATCGTTATTATGCTGCGGCAACTGAAGATGCATGGCATGGCACAAGCGGCCAGTGAACTTACCGAACAAGAGTCACCAGCATCCGAGGTAGCTATTCCAGTTCTGTGACAGCTGCCTAGGTCGTGTTGACGAATTTGATCAGGTATAGGCCGGCGGCAAAGCTAAAGTTGCCATGGAAAATGGCCGGACGATTCTTGAAGGTTTTTTACAGTGACCTTGTTTCTCCGTTTCAACGGGCTGCGGGATTGCTATCAGTTGCGACCGCGGCAGGCGGCGTTGCTGGAGTCTTTACCGATGCATGAGCAAGTTTTCTGAACATTACGAAGAAACAACAGGTTATAAGATTTCTCTAGTGTCGCGAACTCACAGCCCCGATATCTTTCGGTTTCGTTTCTTTACTCACGGATTATGATCGCTGCCCGGTTGTGTTCCGAGCAGGCTTAAACGTTGCAGCGGCAGCGATCTTCTGGATTGGCGAGGAATGAGACTTGAGCTGACCGAAGACGCCGCGTAGCCGCTTGCAAAACGCATTTTCGCTGCGCCAACAGCCTCCTTCCGCCTGCCTTGAGTGCGAATAAAATCAAGGAGGCGCTGGAAGACGAGAACGACTAACCCGGACCCAATAAACGAAGACGGCAACCATGGGGACCTACTGACGATCTGCTCAGTTTAGGTTCGATTTCTGGCAGCCACCAAAAGGCTTTCTGAAAGGCTGGAGAGAGGTTGGGAGCGCCAGGCAACCATCGGGAAGCCGTAGTGCTGAAAAGCGCTTGCTCCACCCCCATCCGATAAAAGTATAACAATAGGCCAAACATGATAATTATTATCTTGTTTTTTAATGCATGCCTATTTAATGCAGGCGAGTTCCTTTATGCTGATACGGGAGTGCTGTCTTGGGTGTTTTAAAGTCCTTTTTGATCGTTTCTAACTTAGCCACGTTGGTAGGTTTGAGCACACTGCCCGTCGCGGCGGAAACCACGAAGTATCCGCTCACTCTTGAGAACTGTGGCTCTCAGGTAACATACCACAACGCACCGGAACGTGCTGTCGGGCTCGGCCAGAACAGCGCAGAAATCATGTTGCTGCTCGACCTTGAAGACAAGATGGTGGGTACGGCCTTTTGGCCGAACAACGTTTTGCCGCAGGTTGCGGAAGCTAACGCTAAGGTTAAGGTTCTTACAGTCGAATTTCCGACTTTTGAATCCATACTCGCTGAGAATCCCGATTTTGTAGCCGCGGCGTTACCAAGCCTCGTTGGCCCCGCAAGTAAGGTCGCAAAACGAGAGGATTTTGAGAAGATCAGTATTCCAACGTATATCTCTCCGAGCACATGTGTGACGGAGGGCGGAAAACACGATAAATTCGGTTACGGGGACCGTTCCACACTTTGGAATATGGACACCCTATTCAAGGAAATCGAGGACATCGCGCAAATTTTCGATGTCGCTGATAAGAGACAGGCGGTTATCGCCGATCTGAAAAAACGCGAAGCTGTGCTGCGGGCAGACGCTCCTGAAAAAGGAAAAGACCTTACTTATCTGTTCTGGTTCTCAAGCTCGGCGCCCTCTGCTGACGCTTATGTCGGCGGCAAGAATACCGCTTCCGGATTCATCGCTGACGTTCTGGGCGGAACCAACGCCATCTCAAACGAGGCTGAATCTCCTGCCATTGGATGGGAAAGCATTATCGCTTCCAATCCCGATGTTATCGTCGTGACGCAAGTTGATCGCAATCGCTGGGAGCTGGACAACGCTCAGGAGAAGATCAAGTTTCTGAACAGCGACCCGGCAACGAGCCAGATGAAGGCGGTCAAGAACAAGGCATTGGTGATCATGCCGGCTCAGGCGATGAATCCGAGCGTTCAAACGATCTATGGTGCGGAACAAGTAGCTCAGCAGCTAAAGGCTCTTGGTCTAAAGTGAGCACCGAGGTACCGAGAGGTAAAGCAGGGCGTTCATTTCGCGCCATGCTGGGGCCAGCGACATATCTTGTTGGTTGCCTGGTCGCGATCGCATTGGTTGTCGGCATCAGCGTTGGGATCGGTGATATGCCGATTCCATTGGCCACAACTTATCTCGCCATCAGTAATAAGCTTGGCTGGACCTCTGCAGAGCTCAATCGAATCCATGAGACTATCATATGGGAGTACCGCTTGAGCCGTTCGCTTGTGGCAGCCTTCTGTGGTGCGGGTCTGGCACTTTGTGGCGCGATCATGCAATCGATGCTCCGCAATCCACTCGCAGAGCCTTACGTTCTTGGTATCTCCGCGGGTGCTTCAACAGGAGCGGTAGCAGTTGTCATTCTGGGAATTGGTGCCGGCGCAGTCTCTCTCTCTGCCGGCGCCTTTATTGGAGCCTTCGCGGCATTCTTTTTTGTTGCGCTTCTGTCAAACGGAGCACGCGGCGGAGCTGATCGAACAATTCTGGCAGGCGTCGCAGCTTCCCAACTTTTCAACGCCGCCACAGCCTATATCGTGACAACGTCGGGTAACGCGCAACAAGCACGAGATGTCATGTTCTGGCTGTTAGGTAGTTTTGGTGGAGTGCGCTGGCCGGAATTCGCGCTATCCTCTGTTATCGTTGGCCTCGGTCTAGTGATATGCCTTCTATACTCGCGGGTCCTCGATGCCTTTGCGTTTGGCGATGAGAATGCAGCTTCGCTCGGCATAAATATTGGACGCACACGGATCATTCTTTTTGCGCTGACAGCCACCATGACTGCTACTATCGTTAGCATGGTTGGCACGATCGGCTTCGTCGGGCTCGTGGTTCCCCATGCGGCCCGCTTCGTCGTAGGCCCCTTGCATGCAAGGCTTTTGCCAGCTTGCGCGATCGCCGGAGCGATTTTCATGGTTCTGGCCGACATTGCCTCACGTACGCTCATCCCCCAGCAGGTGCTACCGATCGGCGTCGTGACAGCACTCGTGGGCGTACCATTTTTCTCGGTCATCCTCTATAGGCTCCAGCGCGTGTCATGAGCATTAAAGCAGACAATTTGGTTTGGAAGATAGGGCCTAAAACCATCCTTGACGGAGTGTCTCTTGCCGCAGAATCTGGCAAGATGCTGGGGCTGCTGGGACCAAATGGATCAGGCAAGACATCCCTTCTGCGTCTGTTGACTGGACTCAAACGACCTCACTCCGGCACAGTCACTTTGGACGATACCAACATAGCAAAAATTCGCCGTCGGACAATTGCGCAGCGCGTTGCCTTCATCGAGCAACACGCAACGACGAATGTGAATCTCAAGGTCATCGATGTCGTCAAGCTCGGCCGCTTCCCACACCGCAGCATGTTTTCAGGCTGGACTAAAGAAGACGACGCAGCGGTGACGACTGCTCTTGAGCGCACGGAGATGACGGCAAAGCGCAACGATTTTTGGCAAACCCTCTCTGGAGGAGAAAAACAGCGTGTGCACCTTGCGCGAGCGCTTGCTCAATCTCCGAAGGAACTGATTCTTGACGAGCCGACTAACCATCTAGATGTCCATCATCAGATCAGCCTTTTGCGGCTCATATCCAATCTGCCGGTCACCAGTATCATCGCGCTTCATGACCTGAACCACGCGGCGATGTTTTGCGACCGTTTGCTCGTGCTGCAAGACGGTAAGATCGTAGCGTTCGGTGCGCCAGAAGAAGTACTCACGCGCGAATTGCTGCGCAACGTTTTTTCCGTCAAGGCGCACGTCGAAACATCCTCCTATCATTCACGACCGCACATCCATTTCTTGCCCCGATGATACACGGCATAGACTCATAAACTGAGATACCAGATATTGGTCTGTTCTCCGAAAACTGAGCTTTCATGAAGTATGGCTTATAAGCCAATGGAAAACATTGAAATGGCAGCGATTGAAGCAGGATCGGCAATCGATCCAGTGAATCGATTGCCCTGCGGAACACACAAGGCAGAAGAGATCGTCACGAAGCTTCGTTAGGTTAACATGTTGAATGCGCGGGGAAAATTGATGGCGGAAGCGATCCGTTTGATAGGCGCTACGGAAGTCACATACTACCGGTGGTGGTCGGAATCGGGTAGGCTGAGAAGTTATAACATTAATAAGCTTGTATATTCCCGCTTATAACGCCGAATAAAATATGGCAGTTCCAGAAACCACGCTATATGGTATCGCGGTGGCGAGAGTGTATATGAATCCATACGTGTTATTCATGCACTAAGAATACTGATTAATGAAAGATTTAGTTATGAAAACTACGAAATTATACAAGATTATCTCCTTGAATATATTAATATTATTATACTTATACTCGAGTGCATTCGCAAGTTATGGGTTTTATGTTGGAAAAAACCTAACAGAAGATGGCTCTGTACTAATTGGCGGCACTGGAGAAGAAGTGTCTGGGCACTGGTTGACAGTAGTACCAGCTAAAAAGCATCCAGAAGGTTCGACAATATCTGTGGGGGCAACTGACAAAGCCGACATGCCAGGCAAACTTATGGAAATTCCCCAATCGCCTGAGACTTTCAAATACATAAATATGAATTATAGCGATTTCGAGGGCTTTCCAGCGCCATTAACCAATGGTGGTTTAAACGAGCATGGGGTCGCAATTCGGGATATCTGGTCGAACTCACGCGATGAACTGGTCAGCATGACCCCTAATCCACAAACGGGGCCACAATATAGTGATCTTGCACGCATTGCCTTGGAACGGGCGACAACAGCGCGTGAAGCCGTCGAGATTATGGGGGACCTGATCAATAAGTATGGCTACACTACATATGGTGGAAACTCGCACCTGATTGCAGACAAGGACGAAGGCTGGGTGGTGCTACAATTTGCTGGCGGCAAAGGATTGTGGGTTGCCGAACGCTTGGGCCCAGATGACGTGCGCGTCTCTTATCCGGGGTATATGGGTGATATTCCAGCCGACATCACTGACAACGTGAACTATATGGCGTCACCGAATTTTTATGATTTCGCTATCGAACAGGGGTGGTGGAAACGCGAAGGCGACAAGCCATTTAATGTTCATGACGTTTATAGTGAACAAAATCGCCCGATGCGTACAGGTCAAAGACACTGGACAATTGAAACAGTGGAAAAAGAACTACACGACATGGCACCGGTCACATTGAAGAAGATGATGAAACTAGTGCGCGATCCACGTGTATCAACCGAGCGCTCTGGCTATGGTGAAGTAGCTCAACTGCGTAACACAGCTCATTCAGGTCTAAACCTACTGTGGGTTGCCCCAACTGGCTCTGTTACAGCGCCTTTTGTACCTTATCATATTGGTATAAATAAGATCATACCGGAATATGGGATTCACAGATACTTGTTTCGCGATGCAGGTTCCAAATTCCTCAATGCCGAATATCAATCTCAGGAAGCCACACAGTTTGCAGGCCGTTTGTTTAAGCAAGTAATGTATCATACGTGCGCAAATCCTGAAACCTTCATGCCAGAAGTTACCCAAGCTCTTGAAGCTTTCGAAGCGAAGCAGATCGAGGATATCGCTGAAGTTCAGGCAACGGCTGATATTCTATACAATGCTGAAAAGCCAGAATTGGCTTCAAAATATTTAACTGAATATAGCGTCCGTCAGTCAGAACGAGCATTGGACCTTGGTAACGCACTGCTTGCTTCAATCGAAGCTCGTGCGAAACTTCTTCACGGCATTGAAACTGTTGAAGGTATAGCTATAAATGCTGAAGGTGCTGACATGCCGTGCCGTAAAAAATAATTCATACTACGAATATTCAATTAAATATACCTTATGCACGGACCCTACTTACGGTCCGTGCATATTAATTTAGGCGAAAATTAGAAGTACCGCTTTAAAAATCTATTTCATAAATATATTCGGCAACTTTTTGATAATTCAAGTTAATATTTAATCTATGTTATTGCCGAGTATTATTAGACTATAACATAGATCTTGAATCCAGGGACGATTATTGAACTGACAGAGGTCGGCACGTTAATTACGTCATCATGTCCGGTTGCCGGGTCATAGCTGCGGCGCTTTCCACCCATGATGTCGACCCATAGCAGCCCCTCGCGCCGTAACTCCAGATGGGGCCTTCACCGATGATTATTCGCGTTCGGACGGCAATCCTAAAATCTGGTTTGGCGGTCATAGCGCGCTCCCTGCCAACGGTCGCCATCTGGTCCCATGCTGTGGCAATGGTGGCCGGAATATCCGCGCGGGTGCCCCGCAGATTGTGCGGATAATCCCCTAATTGGCCTCAATGTGCGAGCTGCATGAAACTGTCCGTTTATTAATCGGCGTCCAAAAACTACCCCTCTGACGTTGCCCGCAAGTTTTATTCAGTTTTGAGTTTGCTCCAGCGGTTTTGGGTTGCTGTATTTGGGGCGGTAGCGGCGGGTTGGGGGGCGGAGTCGTTCCGGCTGCGCAGCACCGCATCACGTCGCGGGTTGATTGTCTGAGCGAACTCGGCAGGCGTCATCCAGCCGAGTCCAGAGTGTGGTCGATGATCGTTGTAATCGCTGCGCCAGTTTAAAAGCGCTGATCGTGCATGGGTCAGTGACGAGAATAGCGTTTCATTCAGGAGCTCGTCTCGTAGCCGTCCATTGAAGCTTTCGATGAAGGCGTTCTGGATCGGTTTGCCAGGCGCTATATAGTGCCATTCCACTTTGGTCCGATCCGCCCAATGCAGGATTGCGTTACTGGTGAACTCACTGCCGTTGTCACTGACGATCATCTTCGGCTTGCCACGTCTTTCGATGATCCGGTCCAACTCACGGGCAACCCGCAAGCCGGAAAGGGACGTATCGGCGACAAGAGTCAGGCATTCTCTTGTGCAATCATCGACGACCGTAAGCACCCGGAACCTGCGGCTATCGGTGAGCTGATCTGACACGAAGTCCAGCGACCAGTGAACATTGGCAGCCGTCGGGATCAACATCGGCGCTCGGGTGCCTATCGCCCGCTTACGCCCGCCACGCTTGCGTACCGTCAGCTTCTCCTCCCGATAGAGCCGGAAGAGCCGCTTGTGGTTCACAAGGTGACCCTCACGCCTGAGCAGCACATGAAGACGTCTATATCCAAAGCGGCGACGTTCATGCGCCAGCTCCTTCATCCGCTCGCGAAGGTCATGGTCATCGCTGCGCCTGGTTTCGTAACGGATCGTCATACGGCAAAAGCCCATGGCTTTACACGCCCGCCGTTCGCTCATCTGGTGGTAATCCATCACATGAGCGACAGCTTTACGCCTTGCTGCGGGCGTCACCACTTCTTTCCCAAAAGGTCTTTCAAAGCGGCGTTGTCGAGCATCGCATCGGCCAGGAGCCGTTTCAGCTTCGTGTTTTCGTCTTCCAGCGTCTTCAACCGCTTTGCCTCGGACACGTCCATGCCGCCGAACTTGGCTTTCCATTTATAGATACTGGCATCGCTGACGCCGTGCTTGCGACAAAGCTCCGCGACAGGCGTGCCCGTCTCGTGCTTCTTCAGAATGCCGATGATCTGTTCGTCTGTAAAACGGTTGCGCTTCATTCTCTGGGCCTCTCAATGAGCCAGAGCTTACTTCAAAATGAATTATTTCAACGGGGCAAGGTCACAGGAGCTTTCCGTCTGACGCCTCCGATATGCTTCCGGGCTGGTTTTTGTGGAACGCCAAAAGCCTCTTTACGGAGGCTTTAAGTATTTGTATTTGTTTGTTTTTTTGCTTGCGAGGGCTTGCAGCCACCGATACAGACATTCGCTGCAAGTACCTGTTTAGAAAGACATATCGCTGTTTCTTACCATTTTTTGGCTACGACGATTCTTGTTGGTTCGAACGAATATGGCAGATATTCAACTGCCACGGGTTCTTGATAATAAGCGGAATAGGCCTTATCGGAAAACGAACGAAGCACTTAAAGTGTAAAAAGCGTCACGCGCCCACGGGATCCCATCTACGCAGCTTTCCAGACTTGGTTTAGGATAAGGGCGACAATCTCGACCTTATCCTGCGGAAGGAAGCGCCCGGAGTGCTCTGCCACTTTCGTCGCCGTGTCCTGGATGGCATAACTTGCCTGCTCATAGGCGCCGGCTCGCTTTAGACTATTCTTGGCCAACATCAATGCCGGTTGTGGCCACCAGACCGAGCATGCCCTCGTTGTTCAGTCCCGGCATTTTCTGGATTGGGTTAATGTGAAGCGTTCCGGCTGTTTTGTCCCTTGTTTGCAGATGAATTCGTAAGGGGTGAGGCCCTTGAGGGTCTTGAGCCTTCGTGCAAAATTGTACGCATCACTGAAGTCTGCGAGATGCTTTTTGAATTGGGCATGATCGTCGTAGTCAAAGCGTTTGACGGTCGCATCCTTGATCGTGCGGTTCATCCGCTCGAGCTGCCCATTGGTCCACGGGTGCTTCACCTTGGTCAGGCGATGCTCAATATAGTTCTCATCACAGACCCTGTCGAAGATATGATGAAAGGCTTATAGGTCGTACGCCCGATTGGTGAACTGGATACCATTATCGGTCAAAATGGTATGGATGGTGCAGGGCACAGCGTTGGTCAGATTGCGCAGGAACTGAGCGACATTCATCTTTCCGGCTTTGGTATGGAGTTCGACAAAGGCGAATTTCGACGTTCCATCAATGGCAACAAACAGATAGAGCTTGCCCTCTGCGGTCTGCAACTGAGCAATATCGATATGGAAGCAACCAATCGGATAGCTTTTGAACGTTCGTCGGGAAAACGATTCACTGGATTGTTTTCTGATCCTTCTCAATTTTTGGCTCCTTGCCGTCTGTCACATCCGGCAGACGGGAGATGCCATGGTGTTGCAGGCATCGGTTCAAGGATGAACGGGTCAGATGCGGGATCGTTGGCTGGAGCGCATAGAGGCAATCATCAAGCGGCAGCAACGTGTGCCTGCGAAAGGCCACGATGATGGCTTCTTCTTCCACAGATAAAACCGTCGAATGCGGGCCCTCGGGCTGGTCGAAAGGTCGCCACGCAGGTTCGCTTGTTCCATGTGGCTACTGGCTTTCGGTTGATCCCGTCACGCTTCTAAAGTGCTCTCAGGCGCTCTTGACTATGCTGTATTGCTCGACCGATCGCCCCAGTTGTTGCGGCGCTCCCGTGTAAAATCTGGCCCAGAGTGCTTCCCTCCAAGATTGTGAGAATAATGCTCCAGCAAATGACGGGATCAAACATCTGGGCCATTTGAAACGGATCACCCCACGGGGGCAGGTCAGGAGGCAGCAGGGATACACATCGGTGTACCAGCAACGGGATCTGTAATG
This sequence comes from Brucella sp. BE17, assembly GCF_039545455.1. NCBI lineage: Bacteria > Pseudomonadati > Pseudomonadota > Alphaproteobacteria > Hyphomicrobiales > Brucellaceae > Brucella > Brucella sp. BE17. The sequence continues at coordinate 1,048,548 of NZ_CP154468.1, forward strand.
ATGATAGCGGCAACCCCGAAGACATGCTGTAAGATCCCGGCAGTCATCACAGCGCTTGGACGGCCGGTGGCCACGATCTTCCCTTTCTTAAGCATGACCATGTGGTCGGCGTAGCGTGCAGCCTGATTGAGATCGTGCAGCACGGCAACGACTGTCTTGCCGCGCTCAGCAACCAGGCGGCTCACCAACTCCATCACCTCGATCTGATGAGCGAGATCGAGAAACGTTGTGGGTTCGTCGAGCAGTAGGATGGGGGTCTCCTGCGCAAGCGCCATCGCGATCCACGCTCGTTGGCGCTGGCCGCCGGACAAGCTGTCGAGCGGTTGCCCGGCAAGGTCTTGCATCCCGGTCAGCAGCAAAGCCTGCTCGCAAACCGCATCGTCCCGTTCGGACCTGCGACCAAACAGGGAAAGGTGCGGATACCGGCCCTGCCGGACCAAATCCAGCACCGACAACCCTTCCGGCGCGCCCGGCCCTTGCGCCAGCATGCCTATGCGTCGTGCGATTTCCCTTGTCGAAAATTCGGCTATGGGCCGCCTGTCCAGCCGGACTGTGCCAGCCATCGGCGCAAGCAGGCCGCCAAGCGCGTGCAGGATGGTCGACTTGCCGCTACCGTTCGGCCCGATCAACGCGGTGAAGGCGCCGCGAGGAATGATAAGGTCGAGATCTTTTACGACCACCGCGCGGCCATAGGAGACCGTAACGCCTTCGGCGGCGAGGTCTATGTTTCCGTTTACGTCAGGCCGGGACATGACGACGCCCCCATAGCAGATATGCGAAAAAAGGTGCGCCGATCAGCGCGGTTACGATTCCAGCCGGAAGCTGGGCGGGGGCAATGATCGAGCGACCCGCAAGGTCCGCCGCCACAACCAGCGTTGCGCCGATCAAAGCCGACACGGGGATCAGTCTTGCATGGGCCGGACCGACAATTCGGCGGGCCATATGCGGCGCGACCAACCCGACGAAGCTGATCAACCCGGCGGCGGCGACGGCCGCGCCGGACAGAAGCACGCAAAGCAGGATCATCAATCCTCGAACGAAGTTGACGCGCTGTCCAAGGCTCCGCGCGGCATTGTCGCCAAAACGGATCAGGTCGAGTTGCCGACTCGACATCATCGTCAAGGCCAGGGGCGTGACAAGCCAGAGTGTGAGGACGTGCACTGCCAGCCAATCCGCGTGATAGACGCTGCCAGAGAGCCAGATCATGGCACGCTGCACGTCTCCAACCTCGCCGAAGGCGGTGAGAAAGGTCGTGGCCGCGCCCGCGAGGGCGGAAAGCCCGATGCCTATCAGGATAATGCGCAGCGACGAGGTGCCACCATTGCGCCATGACAGCATGTAGATTGCAGTTGCCATCCCGCCAGCGCCGGCAAAGCCAGCCCAGGGCAAAAGCTGGATCGGTGCCTTGCCGAGCCCCACGAAGACGATCATGGCCGCAAGAGCCGCGCCGGCATTGATGCCGAGGATACCGGGTTCGGCGAGCGGGTTGCGCATCACAGCCTGTGCTATTGCCCCGGCCACAGCGAGAGCTGCGCCGACCAGTGCGGCCAGTAACGCGCGTGGCATGCGCAGGTCGAGTACGATCATCTCGACCTGAGGATTGATGCCCGCGGGCTGTGTCAGAACCGACAACAGATCGCTGAACGATACGGTATGATCGCCATAAGCCAGAGAAGCGGAAATACTGACCAGCAGCAGCAACGAGAGAGAGATGATGCGGATCATGAGGCACCGTCCACGCGGCGGCGAGTGATCCATATGAAAAAGGGGGCTCCGACAAGCATCATCGTCACCCCAACCGGAAAACTCTGGCTGGTGAAAAAGGTCCGGCCCACGGTGTCCGCAACCAAAATCAGCAGCGCGCCGCCAGCCGCGCTGAACGGGATGATCCAGCGGTAGTCAACGCTGACCATCATCCGTGCAATGTGCGGGACGACCAGCCCGACAAAACCGATGGGACCGGCGAGCGATACCGCACCGCCGGCAAGCAGAATGACTATAACAACGGCGAGACCACGCCACATGACTGGGTTCTGCCCGACAGATTGGGCGAGCGTTGTTCCGAGGCTTAATGTCATGAGATGGCGGCGAAAGATCAGGGCCGCGGTCAGGCCCACGAGAATATAGGGTGCTACGGCGGTCACGTGAGCCATAGTGCGGCCGGTAAGCGAACCGGCCGTCCACAGCCTCACCGCGTCGAGTGTGGTCTGGTCGAAAATGAGGATCGCGGTGGTCAGCGAGGTCAGGAAAGTAGACAGCACTGCCCCGGCCAGCACCAGCTTGAGAGGGGTCGCGCCGGCAACTCCGGCCGAGGCCAACGCATAGACCACAACGGCTGCCAAGCCCGCGCCGCCGAAGGCGAACCAGATATGGGTGTTGCTCGATCCTGCCCCGAGCACGGATATCGCCAACACCACGGCGAAGGACGCCCCGGCATTGATGCCAAGCAGACCGGGCGAAGCGAGCGGGTTGTTCGTCACAGCCTGCATGATCGCACCTGCTACCGCCAGTGAGGAGCCGGCCAGGAGCCCGGCCAGCACGCGTGGCAGGCGCAGCGTCGTCACCACCAGATGTTCGCGCGAGCCATCGAACGCAAAGAGCGCCGCAAGCACATCCGCAACCGCAATGCGCGACGTGCCGAGCATCACTGACCAGACCGCCAAACTCGCCGTGGCAAGACACAGCGCCGCCAGCGATGAGGCGCGCATTGCATCCACGCGGCTATTGTGACAGCCGATCACCGTGGTTCCTGTCATCCGCCCCCCGCTCACGGCCTGGTCAGGACATAGCGTTCGATGTCGTCGAGAACCCGATGGGCAGAGGCGATGCTGTTGAAACCAAACCATGCCCCCTTCTCAACACGATACGCATGTCCCTCCTGCACCGCAGGAAGCATCTGCCAAAACGGATTTCCAATGGTCAGCGCATTCAGTGCCTCGTCCTGGCCGGGCACATTTCCCGCAGCAACCACGTAGAGTAGAATATCGCTGTTCAAGGCGTCCAACTCCTCCCAATCCGGGCGCTTTAGCACCGCGTCACCCTCAGTCGTTTCATAGACGGTGCGCCTTATACCCGCCTCCCGAAGGACAGCGTAGGGCGCATAGGCCGAAGGACCGTCAAGATAGACATGAAAGCCATGCGGTGCGACTCTGATGACCGACACTTCGACGTCAGCAGACACGCGAGTGCGGATAGCGGACGCACGGGCCTCGTAGGCTTTCAAAAGCGTGGCACCCTCATCTGGCCGATCCGCAACATCTGCCAGCAGAAGGAAGTGCTGCTTCCAATTCGCCGCGTCGATCAGGGCTGTCGGTGCGATCAGAGCCAGTTTGTCGTAGAACTGGCCATGGAATTGCGCTTCGCCGACAATAAGGTCTGGCTTGAGGCTGATTATCAACTCTAAATTGGGCTGACGCGCGTCACCGATGTCCGTGATCGAGGCATCTGTCGCACGCTCGCGCAATTCTGCGTCCGGTGCCGCCATCAGCGGCGCACCAACGACCGGAATATTCAGTTCGAGAGCCATCCCCAGATTATAGAATTGATCGAGGACAACCACGCGTTGCGGCTTTTCGGGCAGACAAACCGGGGCTTCATAAACATTCTTGGCTATTGTTCTCCCATCGCACGATGCCCACGCTGGAATAGCTGCCAACAACATGACCAAACTCACAAGAAGCGGCCTAAAAATTTCCATATTAACTCACACAATCCTGGCTGCGGGAAACATCGCCATGCTGGACAGCATGGCGATGTCTTCAGAACTTCGCCTTGACATTCAATCCGAAACTACGACCCTGGCCCAGGGTCGCCATTCTGTCTGCTTCGAGATAGGTCAGGTATTCTTCGTCAAGAAGGTTTTCAGCAAATGCATTGATTTCCCAACCGTCCAGCTGGTAGCCAGCCTGCGCGTTTACGATCGTTCTGGAACCGACGAAACTGTTGGGCGTATTTGCCGAGAACCGAGCCATGTACGAAGAGGTGTATTTTGCGTCTCCGCCGACGTAGAAGCCGTTCTCGAACTCGTAGCGACCACCCAGGCCAATGGACCACTCCGGGGCTTCCGGGAACGGAAAGCCGGGTAGATCGATCGTGCCGGCCTCACTTTCCCGGTCAAACTTCGTGTCGAGATAGCCGAGTGCAAGGAATGTGGAGAGCTGATGCGTAACCTGCCAGGTTGGCTCGATTTCGAAGCCATAGGCGCGCGCGCCTGCGGCATTCGCGATCCTGTTGGTAAGGTTCGCGAAGTCTTCAATGTCCACCTGCTGGTCTCTGTACTGGATATAGAAGAAATTGGCGTTCAACCTGAGACGATCGTCCAGCCAGCTTCCCTTGTAGAAGATTTCGTAGCTATGCGAGCTTTCCGGATCATAGTTATACATGACCCGGTTGACCGTATCGTAAGCAATTCCGCCATTGCGAAAGCCCTGCGAATAGGAAAACCCAGCCGTATGATCGTCGCCGAAATCCTTTGATATTCCAATCTTCGGAACAAAATTCGTTTCCTTACCGCTCCCTGAATAATCAGTTATACGGGGACTATTCGGAGACCGTGAATCGCGCATTCGATAGAAATAGTCCGTCGACTGCTTCGTGTAATCGATACGGCCTCCGGCTGTAAGGTGCCAACTCGGCAAAAATTCATATGTAGCCTCACCGAACGCGGCAAGATTTGTAATTTTCCTGTGATCATCCTGAAACTGGTTATAGAAGCCAAGTGTTCCATCATAGGTGTTGCTATAATTCTGATGGCTTCCAAAGACGCCGCCGACCCATTTCCATCTTTCGCTCTCATAGTTCAAGCGAGCTTCCTGGGTAAACAACGTATTCTTTCGATCTCCATTCAGTGTGTTGACTTCGCCTGACGTGCCCTCATTGATGGAAGGGCGCTGATGAATGTCATGCGTTACGCCGGATTGAGAGGTGAACCGCAACGCATCGGAAAAGTCATGCGTGATTTCCAGACCCACATTGTGGACTTTGGTAGAGCGAACCTCTGTGTAGATCGGCAGATAGTAGTCCGCCCTTTTGTCCTCCCATCGGAAGCCCTGACCCGGCCCGCCAATATTTCGTTCGGTGGGCGCGTCATGTGCGAAGGAGTAGCTGAGCAGGGCTTTTGTGTCGGGGAGTTCAGCGGGCGTGAACAACATCTTGCCACGGATGTTGTAGGTAAGGTTCGTCATGTAATCGTCGTAGCGATCGAAGCCTGTGAAGGATGGGGCAGTGAGATTACTCTTGCTGCGCTCGAACGAGCCGGCGATGCGCATGGCGATCTGGTCTTCAAGAAGCGGCGTGTTTACCATGAAGGCGGTTCCAGCCAGATGATCGTTGCCGACGGTTGCAGAAACTTCAGCCTCCTTTTCGAAGGTCGGGTCCTTGGTCTTGATATAAATTGCGCCCGCCATCGCAGCGCGACCGCTCAGTGTCGATTGAGGTCCACGATAGACCTCCACCTGCTCGACATCCCATAGACCACGTGCGCCGCGTCTGGTTCCTTCGGTCGACTGCAATACCCCGTCGACATAAAGAGACCCGATAGGATTTGCGCCGGTATTAAAGCCCTCCGAGTTCACGCCGCGAATGACGAAGCCGCCGTTAACCCAGTCGGCGTCCATGACATTCGCCATGCGACGAAAGGAATCGCGGAAGTTGCGGATCTGGCTGTCCTCAATTTCTTCAGCCGTAACGATCCCTACGCTTGCGGAGGTGTCGTTCAAGCTCGTCGCATCTCTCGCACCATAGATGGTGATGGGGTCGAGCATCGTAGCGCCGTCAGCCGATAAAGGCGCAACGTTTTCGGCCGCCACCTCGAAGACTTGTACAGTCGTCGGATTGCTGAAACTGTAGCCCAGGCCGGTTCCGGCGAGCATGGTTGCCAGTGCCTGCTCGGCGGTCATCGAGCCCCGAACGAGATTGCCGGTAGCGGATATCGGCCGGTTTTCGCGGAACACGACAGAAAGTCCGGCAATGCGACCAATATCGTTAACAGCCTGCGGCACGGGCTTGGCCTTGATGTCGAAGGGGAATTGTCCCTGCGTGATTTGCTGCGCTTGTGCTGCCGCGATTGAAGCACTGCTCGCCGCCATCAGCAGCGCCGCCGCCAGCGCAAATGTTGCCCCTCGTACCCCTTGAGCCGTCATATCTGCCTGTCCCTGTTGCTCTCGAACGTTGGAGAGCACGGGCGGCTATTTGCCACTCTTCATCATGCTCCTACTGCGTTCACGCTCGGGACGAGCAATCGGGGAACCTCCGAACGCATTTTTTTGCGCGGAGGTTTGAACCGCGCCTGGATTCCCACCGGAAGTGGCGCTAGGGTCCAATGATCGTAAGGCGTCCGGCAACCGTCGTCATGCGGAAGCCGAGACTGGCCTGGAGCGAGGCAAGCGCGGCGTCGGTGTCGGCAAGCGAGATGCTGCCGGTCACATGCTCTTCCGCCAGTCGCGACGTGGCTATAACGATCCGCCCGCGACGATAGCGCTGGATTTCGCTGACTACGTCTGCGAGACTTGCGCGATAGAAGACGAAGCGTCCGTCGCGCCACGCAAGCTCGTCATCAACGTTTACGTCCTCGACGGAAGCGATGCCAGCGGTATTGAAATGGACCTGCTGCCCCGGTGCGAGCATCGTGGTTTCGGGACGTTCGTTGGTTGTCACCTCGACGACACCACGTTCCAGCGTCACAATGCCGCCGCCATTCTCCAGCAAGTGAACACCGAAGGCGGTGCCATGAACGCGCACCTCGGCGTATCCTGTCTGGACGACAAAGGGAACATCTGAAACGGCAACATCGAAGAACGCACTGCCGCGCAGAAGACGAACGCGCCGCTCCGTGCCCGTAAAGTCCTCGTCAAAGGCGCTGTCGGCGTCGAGCAATACGGACGACCCATCCGAAAGCGTGATGCTGCGGCGCTCGCCACGCGCAGAGTTATAGTCGGCGCGCATGTCCTCAAAAACATTCGGACGCTCCAGCCATATGCCGCCGGCGAGTATGGCGACGAGGAGGACGCTCAGAGCCGAGAGCCGACGAAAAGTCTTCTTATGCGCCTTGGCCTGATCCATCGCCTCCAGATAGATGGCGAGTTGGTCAGCCTCCCGCTCGGCGAGACGCCGACCGGGGCCTTCCGCCGCTTGCCAGGTGGTCTCGACAGCCCGATAGGCGTCATAGTGGGCGGAATCGGCCCGAACCCACTTCTCGAACGCAGCCCGCCTTGCGGCGGTTGGCTGCTCCAGCAGCGAGACGAACCACTGTCGGGCTTCCTCGTGAAGCTCGGCTTCGGATCGGTTCTGCGGTGGCTGGTTGGCTATACGCATATATCTTCCGGGGTCGCTTTCCACATGCCGCGCGCTTGGCGGGCCTCGCATATTGCCTACTATCCGTATCCGATACACAAAGCAAAGCCTGAGGGAAATCTATTTGGTCTCTTCACAAGCAGCGACAGCGCGTGCCATGTGCTTGGTAACGGCGCGCCGGGATATTCCGAGCACTTCAGCGATTTCGGAAAAGCTTCTGCCGTGGACGCGGTTGAGAAGAAAAATATGCCTCGTGCGCGTGGGCAATTCGGCCAAGGCGTCATGAATGCTGCGCAGTTCCTGCCGGGCGGAAACGACATCCTCGGGGGACGCAGAATGGGCAGCATATTGTTCAGACACAAAGCCGCCGAAGAACTCGCTGCGCCTTCTCTCCGCCCTGATGTGATCTATCGTGGCGTTGCGTGCGCTGCGCGTCAGGTAGGCGGCCGGTTCCGCAAGACGTACGGCAGTTCGTTCCCAAAGACGGAGGAAGATGTCGTGAACAAGATCGCTTGCGGTGCTGGAGCAACCCAGACGACTGCCGATCTGCCGCTTCAGGCGTTCGTGTTCGGCGATATAGAGCGCCGCTATTTCGTCTGTCTTTCCGTTCATCGGACCAGCAATGTTCGAATATGCCGTGCGTCCATGTGGCGGTATGACGGCTTGTCTGATCCATACAAAGGCAAAAATTCTCGTGCAAGTGCAGATACTTAGATTGCTTTCAGCAAAGCGATGTGACGCAGCGCAAAAAGTTGTATACAAAACTCATGTTTACCCTTGTTTTTGTTACTTGATTTACTCTTGTATCGGCGGAAGGCGAACCCACATGGTGAGCGCGCGCAACAGGAAGAATCTGCAACGGCAGTTGCATTTCCGCAACAACTCAGCCAGCCGAATCGCTTCCTGCATCGCGGCCATGCGCCTCGCCGGAGATGGACGCGTACCTGCGGCCCATGGCGCGCAGCAACTCGGCATTCCGGTCCCCTTGCTTCTTCAGCACGCATGTCTTGCAAAGCTTTCCGTCTTCCACCGTGTAGTAACGGCAGCACCCACCGCGCGCGCGAAACGTCCAGGACAGCAACTCACGCTGCTGTTCGTCGCGCAGGGTAAGGTCGAAAAAATGAAGCTGACGGTTACAAAGCGGAGATCCGGGATGCTTGAGAACAGTCATTGCCGTCGCTTTGGCTTCTTCAAGGCACCGAAAGCGCCGTCCAGCATCAAGGAAGCAAGCAGCAATGGCGTCCGAGACCAACCGCCAGAGCGCATTGCTCGACAGACCAGACCTGCTGGCGAGCTTTTCCACTAGCGGCCGGGCATGATCCTCGACGGAGCGGCGGTAAAAATCGCACAGTCCGTCATGATGCATCAACTGCCACGCATCGGCAGCACTCTCTTCCCTGTCTGTCCAGAAGGCTGGCGAAAGAAAGCGGACATGCGCACGTCGCACGTCCAGAGTCCGGCCCTCATGCTCTAACGGGGTGATGTAGAACTGCATGGCATAATGCTGCGGCGCGAGGTTGGGAACGATGCCAAAGCCGACGAAGAGAGGAACAGTAGCCAAGGCGAAGACGTAGCAATAATCAACCAGCATGGCAGCCGCGCAGGTCTTGGGGTCGGTGCCCTGATGAAACGAGCCTTCATAATGGAGATATTCGTCGATTGCCGCGTCGTCCGCGAAAAACGCATGGGCCGTAATCCATCCCGGTTCCGGATCGCCCAAGTTCGTCCGCACCTCTGGCCAAATGGCCGACCGGGCGGCGAACGCCTTCACCTGAGCATTGGTAGAAAAACCATTTTTCACCTGCATTTACTTGTATCCTCGCACCGTTTTGCTTGCATCGTCAAACTGGTACAGAATCCCGTTGATCGCAGAGGCAGGGAGCGCTAGCCGATCCGGCACTGCTCCTTTTACATTGACGAACGAGGATCGAAGTTAGGGAACCATTTTTCCTGAAGCACTAATGACGCAACTCGTCTCAGATGTTGACTGGAGTGGGCCACAGACAGCACATGTTTCCTGATTGATAGGCGATTTCAATGTCTCTCTCGAATTTTGGGGCGTTACCCAGAAATTCCGGGTCAGTTCTCAACGGCAATCAACACTCGACGGCAAAGATACAATCTCCATAACACGGGCGCTTATAACGCAATTTAAAAACATACCCCACGTATTACGAAAAAGCCTGACTTGGGGTCGTGGCATGGAGTTGGCAAAGCATCAGAAGTTCACAGAAGCAACACTCATCCAAGATGCTCGAACAGCGATGACTTTCAGATAGGTGAAGTCGGTCTGCCATATTTCGTTCGGGCGCGTGGTTTTGTACCTGAACTCGTCATTTGCCTTGATGACGATATAGGCTGACGACGTGATAAGATCGTGGGCTTTGAGCAGACGATAGACCGAATCCACTGGTACAAAATAACTTTCCGTATCGGTGAACTTCACCGCCGGTTCGCGCGGTGACAGATCGGCATGGTCGAGCGCCAGTGCGTTGATGCGATCCCAGATTTCGTCAGGGATACGGTTCCATACCCGCGACGGCGCGGACGTCCGGCCTTCCAACCCTTCGACGCCGTGGGTAAGGAAACGATATACCAGCGGTAGAAAGTCGGCCTTGGAATGCCCAGCTTTTCCTACGTGACGTCGGTCAATGCCTCCTCAAGGTCTCGGCTTTCACGACGCAGTGCCTTAACCTCGTCACTGGTTGCTTAACGGGCAGTATCGCCAGCATGACGTTTCTTGCCCGCTTCGAGAAACTCCTTCGACAAGCTATAATAAAGGCTCTCTGCGATCCCGTCGCGGCGGCACAGTGCAGCGATGCTGTAATCGCCGCGAAGACCGTCCAGAACAATACGGATTTTATCCTCTGCCGAATAATGCTTGCGCGTCGCGCGCCATATATCCTTGATCGTCTTCTCCGCAGAAGAGGTTTGGGGAAAGGTTTTTTGCCTCATCTTTGCTTCCTTTGATTGAGCTATGATGAGCCGAAAATCATATCTTCTCGATTCGCACTGTTTTGTCTCAAAGGCGCTGATGTCGGACAGCAGCGCACCGATTTTAATTTGCTTTGGAAGGGAAGCTGTAGACGGTGATGGTCATACTGATGTGACAGCTGATTGAGCTTCTTGCAGCAGATTCACGCAAACGTGAAGTTTCAGGCTAAAGCTGCTCTGGTTCTATTGAGAGGTATTGATTGGGGTTGATAATTGGTGCCTCTATAGCGCCCTGAACGCAGAAATGCCCGCTTTGCGTGAGCGAAAAATTTGGTTATTATATTGATATTGCTTGATTTTTTGGCTTCGGGGGCACACAACCATCTTTATTTGCGATCACCATCATCGCTGTATGCCCTTCTGCAATCTCTTCTTAACGGCGACTGCAGCGGCCCATTTCGTATCCCTGCATAGACGCAGCAGGCATAAATGTTTTCGGTTTCAATAGACGTGACCTGAGCCCCAAGCCTCATCCAGTTTTCGGCAGAGTCTTGGATTTTCAATCTGACTCTATGCGGCCCGTTTTTCCAGGGCCATTTTCATTGTAAACTCGTTAGGCGTGATGTTGCCCAAAGAAGAATGTGGTCTGTTGCGGTTGTAATCCTCCTTCCATGCGGTGTGCTTGATAAGAGCATGCGCCAGTGTCGAGAATAGGGTCTCATTGAAGCACCCGTCGCGAAAGCTACCATTGAAGCTTTCTATAAATCCTTTCTGCATCGGCTTGCCGGGTGAGATGTGAAACTTGCCCATCAATACGCCGCAGCCCTCATCGAATTAGGTATACTGGGAAAAACCGAAACCGGGGCCGTCCGCTGCCTCTTCGATATGATCCATATCGATATGGAAATTAAACCCGCCCTACGTCCCGACTGAAACCCCATATATCCCTTAGTTATCGTTGGCCGTACGCCGATTGTGTCCCTCTCCTCTCCTGCACAGCCGGCGTGTTTGCGTCGCAAAGCGCAATTTACAAGTCTGCATATCCCATATAGAATATACATATATACAAATAGATATACCGGAGACGATGCAAGAACACTTTGTATTCTTGACGAAGCCGGCTCAGGTCGCCCTTAATCGTCCTTAGCAAATATCTCCTCCCGCCTCCTGCGCACAATTGCTAGAACTGGCGAGATCAGCAGGAATTCACTTGAAGACAGTGCAGGAAGTCAACTAACTGCATGCCATTCTCGGCCTTGTGGCAGGTAGTCTTGGAATAGCCCTGTTCCACGTTCGATCATGAAACTGCAACTTGAGGGAGTCGTTTATATAAGTCAGTATCCCGGCGATACGCCAATGGCGGAGATGCTCCATTGCCAAACGTCTTGATGATCGTAGCGCGACAGCCACGCGCTTCATGGAAATGGCAAAGATGTTTTATAAGCCTACGCGTTGACAGGCGAGCCTGCGAGCAAACTTAGCGCAGACGCTTGCAACGTATAAGATTTTCCAGAGAAGGCCTACGGTAGCCGTCTCCTGTTTTCTGCCTGACAGCATCATATTTTAGAATGTTTCGCCCGACACTTCGCGGCGCCTGCGGTCGAGTTCTTCGCTATAGCGGCGTAATGTGTGGGCTTCACTCAACAGTCCCATGACCTTGCGCTCCTGGGCATTGTTGATGACGGCGAGCGCTTCGCTTTCCGCACGGTCAAAGCGTGCCACCGCTTCCTTGGCATTCATCTGTGGCAGCAGGAATTCGTTCTGATATTTGAGCAGATCGGCGATGTTGTGCGGATTTTCGGAGCTGTCGAAACTGTCGGCATAGACTTCCGGCACCGGGATCATGCCGACATAACGCCCTTGCGCATCCACCGCGATGACCCGCTGCGTGGAACCCAAAGGAAAATCATGGCGAAACGTTTCAATATCTGTATCGATCAGAACCGTGCGCACATCGTGACGCATCATGCGGCTCACCGTGAGATCGCGGATCCAGCCGACATCATGCGCGGAGCGAATGGATTCGCCCCGCAGATGAAAGCGCCAGGTTGCGAAGGAATAACCAAACGTCTTTCTCACAAGCAGAGACGATGACACTACCGCTCCCAGTACCACCATGGATATGGGAAAGTCGCCGGTCAGTTCCAGCGCCAGAAATGTCATGGTCATCGGCCCACCGACCACGGCGACAGCGAGTGCGCTCATGCCGATGACGGCGTAGACTTCCGGCGCAAGGGCTAGGCCCGTGGGGAGGATGAGGGCGGCAACTGCCGCAAAAAGCTTGCCGGTCAGCGCGCCCAGAAACAGCGAGGCAAAGAACAAGCCGCCACGAAAGCCCGTACCGATGGAAATGGCTGAAGCCAGAGATTTGGTCAAAATGAGTAGCAGCAGAACCGGAATGGCAAGATTGGCATGGAGATCGATATGCAGCGCGCCATGGCCGGAGGCCAAAACCTGGGGTGAAAAGAAAGCGATCATGCCGACCAGTGCGCCGCCGATGGCCGGTGTAAAAATGTTGGGCAACGCACTTTGCCGCGTGACCTTTTCAACGAAGGTGACGCCGCGCATGATGGAAATGCCGATACCGGCCGCGAGCAGCCCAAGCAGAAGTGCCGGCAGGTAATCGCGTGGCGTGATGGTGTCGATTGCGCCTATATCGATGACGAAGGGCGCCTCGCCAATGGCCTGTGTTACAAGGGTTCCGACGATTGCCGCAACGACCACGGGCGTCAGCGTGGCGATGGAGTAAACGCCGATGATCAGCTCAAAAGCATAAAACGCCCCGGTCAGGGGTGCGTTGAAGGCGCTGGCGATGGCTGCTGCCGCGCCGCAGCCGACCAGCGTGCGCAGATCGGCGCGGCGCAGTTTCATAGCGCGGCCAATGCGCGATGCAAAGCCGCTTGCAAGCTGCGTGTAGGCGGCTTCCAGCCCGACGGACGCTCCAAATCCGTTGGAAACAAGGTTTTGTCCAACCAGAATGAAACTGTCGGTCAGGGACAGACGTCCGCCATGCAGCGCATTGGCTTCGATGGGGTCGACGATGGGACGTTTGCGCCAGCGTGCCAATATCCAGATGACGATGCCCGTCAGCACGCCGCCGGCAAGTGGCGCTATATAGGCGCTTGGATGAAGCGATGTTGCGGAACTCAGTCTTTCGTCCGATGAAAGCGAAAACAACGCCTGATGCATCCATTGCGAGATGCCACCGATGATAGCGACCCCAAGTGCCGAGATTACACCGATGATTGCGCCCGCCACCGCAAGACCGAGTTCATTGCCGCGCACCACAGCGCGAAGCCGGAAAGGCACAAAAAGAACCCGGAGAAACCGGTTGTGGCGTAAACGAACTCTATTGAACATATAATGACTTCTCTAATTACCGCACGCCCTCGCGGTTCACGCGAGGCAGAAGCTTTCGAAAGCTGCAGCGTGTTTGGCTGGGATGGGGAAGCATGGTGTAATTGCTGCCTGCCGCTACAAAAAGGCCCTATACATCCAGACTGGATGGGAACTTATCGTAGGCAATACGAAAACCAGTATTGCTGGCACCGCTGTCTGGCGAAAGCCCCATACGAGCCGCTATTCTATAACGGTGACAATAGCTTTTATGGCAAAGGAAAGAGCCTCCCTTCAAAACCTTTTCAGCATTCTCGCGCGCCTGCTGGTTGCGTATTTTTGCCTGACGCGCAAGCGAACGCACCCGAAAGGAATCTGCAGTCCACTCCCAGACATTGCCCGCCAGATTATAAAGACCCGTTTCTGTTGGGTTGAAACTGCGAGCCGGAGCGGTCCCCAAAAAGCCATCTGCCATTGTATTCTGCTTTGGGAACACGCCTTGCCAGATATTGCAAAAGATTTTTTCATCTGTGGGTTCATCGTTGCCCCACGGGTACCGGCGCCATTGATTACCGCCTCTGGCGGCATGTTCCCATTCCATTTCCGTCGGCAGTCGTCCGCCAGCCCACGATGCAAAGGCAACAGCATCGTTCCAGGAAACTTGCGTCACAGGATGATCCAACCGATCGACAATGCTGCTCCCCGGCCCCTCCGGCGCGTTCCATACTGCGCCATCAACGCGCGCCCACCACGGTGTCAGCGCAACACGCTCCTCGTGCCTCTCATCATCAGCCGTCAAGCCTGTAAAAACCGCTGCGCATCCATATTTTTCAGCATCTGTCCTGTAGCCGGTGGCAGCAATGAATGCAGCAAATCGCACCACCGTAACAGTTTCTGTTTCAAGCCAGAAATCATTGATACGGCCTTTTCGCGTCGGCCCTTCACCATCCGCCGCAAAAACAGGCTCATCAGTGCCGACAAACGTTTCGCCACCCTTGATGGCAACCGCTTCTCCCGCGCTACCACGGTCGGAGACAATGGCAATAAGCTCATCATTTACGTGGCCCGCCGGACCACGCCCGATCTGTGTACAACAGTTCTTCATGGCACCTGTCTGCCATGATGATCCAGCGTCCTCCTGATGATGAGCTCGCGAATCTTGTTGGGAATGCAGTTCTACACCTGTGACGACGTCCACTGGTTTACATCCTTGAAGAGCCAATGCCGTCAGTTCTCACCTCGGCGGCATCTTAATTTGCAGCTTCACATCCGTCGGGCGGCCTTCAGCTGCACGATCAAATGCTTCTACTGACTTCTCAAATGGAAACGTCTCAGAGATGAGCGGCTTCAGATCCACCTTGCCGGAAGCGATCATCTGGATTGCGCGCGGATATTGGTGCGCATAACGGAAAACCGTTTCGAACCGGACTTCCTTGGTGGAGGCCAGCGACCAGTCGACTGGTGTCGGCTCGACAGGCAGACCGACAACGACGATACAGCCGGACGGGCGGGGCAGTTCGAGAATATGCTTCCAGATGGCAGCGGCACCGCTCGCCTCGAAGACCACATCCGCGCCCCAGCCATCGGTCGCCGCATTTACGGCCTCGGCTAGGTTGTCGTGCTTAACGTTGACGGTACGAATACCCTGATATTGCGCAGCTGTCGCCAGCTTCTCGTCGACGATATCCGCGACGATCACCTGCGCGCAGCCACCGCCGAGAGCGGCTAGCGCGATCATGATGCCGATGGGTCCGGCGCCGATGACGACACCGATATCGCCTGGCGCAGTTTTTGCTTTTTGTACGGCCTGCAGGCCAACAGCAAAAGGTTCGACCATCGCACCTTCCGCGAAGGTTACATTGTCGGGCAGTTTGAACGTGAACTTTGCAGGGTGCACGACTTCGTTGGTTAGTACGCCGTGAATGGGCGGAGTCGCCCAGAAGGTCACTGCCGGATCTACATTGTAGATGCCAAGCTGCGAGGCGCGAGAATCTGGATCTGGAATGCCAGGCTCCATGCAGACGCGATCACCGACCTTAAGACTGCTCACACCTTCACCAACCTCGACCACCGTACCGGCGGCCTCATGGCCCAGCACCATCGGCTCGTTGACGACGAAAGGACCGATACGGCCGTGTGTGTAATAGTGCACATCCGAGCCACAGATGCCGACCGTGTGGACGGCGATCTTCACCATTCCCGGGCCGACATTCAGCGGCAAGTCGATATCGCGCAAGGCAAGCTCGCCCTTTTTTTCAAGAACGAGCGAACGCATCATAGTCATATCTGGATATCCTCAAGCGGCTGCCGGTTCTACCCGGCATCCATTGCGAAATACATGGAATTTCTGGCGATTGGCTGAAGC
Source organism: Brucella sp. BE17 (assembly GCF_039545455.1). NCBI lineage: Bacteria > Pseudomonadati > Pseudomonadota > Alphaproteobacteria > Hyphomicrobiales > Brucellaceae > Brucella > Brucella sp. BE17. The sequence continues at coordinate 1,064,473 of NZ_CP154468.1, forward strand.
GTAGATTTCCTGCCCTTGTAAAGCTGCAACCTCGCGCCCTGTTCTAACGATAAACTCGCCAACATCATCGAGCTCGACATGCGCAATCGTATCGCTACCGAGCTGCTCGATGAGACGGATGCGTCCCTTCCAGTCACCGCCGTCGCGCGACAGGGTGACGTCTTCCGGACGGATACCCGCAAGCTCACCACCGAAGCGCTCGGCGGCTCCACCAGTAAGGATGTTCATCTTCGGCGAACCGATGAAGCCCGCAACGAAAGGCGTCGCCGGTTGGTCATAGAGATCGAGCGGCGCACCCACCTGCTCGATATGACCCTTGTTAAGGACTACGATCTGATCGGCCATCGTCATGGCCTCGATCTGGTCATGGGTGACATAGATCATCGTCGCGCCGAGCTTCTTGTGCAGATCCATCAGCTCGACACGCATCTGGTTACGCAGTGCCGCATCGAGGTTGGAGAGCGGCTCGTCGAAGAGAAACACTTTAGGGTCACGAACGATAGCACGACCGATCGCAACACGCTGCCGCTGGCCGCCAGAAAGCTGTCCCGGCTTGCGGTCGAGATACTGGTCGAGTTGGAGAATACCGGCGGCACGCTTCACGCGCTCCTCGATCTCTGGCTTCGGCATCTTGGCAAGCTTCAGCGAGAAGCTGACATTGTCGTAAACTGACATATGCGGATAAAGCGCATAGGACTGGAAGACCATGGCAATGCCGCGGTCGGACGGATGCGCGTTGGTAACATCCTTGCCCCCGATCGAGATCCTCCCAGCCGTTGGGCTTTCCAGGCCAGCGATCATGCGCAGCAGCGTCGACTTTCCGCAACCCGAAGGCCCGACGAGAACCGTAAACGAACCGTGCGGAATATTCAGCGACAGGTCCGGAATGACCGGCACATTTCCGAATGTCTTGTTGATATGCGAAATATTCACTTCCGCCATTGTTCCTCCTCCAGGGGTGCCAAAACGCCAGCGCCCGTGATGCTTTTGGTTCTCAGAAGTCGGCGATGCGCTGCGGTCCAGCGCCGCTCACGACCATCATTGCCGAAAAATGCTTCTGCATCAGATCCAGCTTGATTGCTTGATAGGCCGGGTCGTTCCAGTGGTCGTCAAATTCTTGCGGGTCTCTCTCTAGGTCGAACAACTCCCCCTCGTTTGCATCGTGATAGACGTTGAGCTTGTAACGACCATCGAAATACATCGATCCGCGCGAGCCGCGACCGCCGGGAAAGCCCAGCGCATCGAAGAATTCTGAAAGAACATATGGCTTGTGATTGTTGAGATTTGCCTTGCCGGTCAGCAGAGGCAGCAGCGACCTGCCCTGGTTCTGAAACGGCACCGGAAGTTCCGCCGCCTCTAGCAAGGTGGAAGGAAGATCGACCAGTTCCACCAAGGCGTCTGACTTTACGTCTTCGAGGCTGCGACCCGGATAGGAAATGATAAGCGGCACATGCACCAGCCCTTCATAGAACCGGCAGCCCTTGTAGAGAAGGCCATGGTCGCCCAGCATTTCTCCATGGTCGCTCATGAAGATCACTAGTGTATCCTGCCGCTGGCCGGTATCGTCGAGCGTCGCCATCAGCTCGCCGACCATATCGTCGATGAGTTCAATCATCGCGAAATAAGCGGCACGGATGCGCTTGGCATCATAGGAGGCCGGGGGCGTATCGTGACTTTGGCCCGCCGACTTGGTTGGCGCTGCGGGATCATAAGGAATCGTCGGATCGACGGCGACCTTGGCCTGTTGATCGACGCCGGTAAAGCGCTTCTGATGTTCTATATCGCTATGTGCGAAGATTGGATCGGGAATAGAGTCCGGATCGACGCGGTCCATATATTCCTTTGGCGGATCGAAGGGTGGGTGCGGATCGAACAGGTTGATGGACAGCATCCACGGCTCGTCCTTGGACCGCGTCATGAAATCCTGCGCACGCTCCTTCGCCCAGGTGGTCTGATGCAGACTCGTATCGACTCCATCATAGATCGCGCCCTGCGCATGAGCGTAAGCCTTCAGCGGATCGACGCCCTTCTCGACCATCCAGTTATGGTAGTCATGGCCTTCGGGCCAGTCGGGGTTCGGATGCTGGCTCCAATAGAACTCGTCATAGCCGTCGTTCGGGCGGGTCTCGATGCGGTTCTGCGCCGCCGAGAGATGCAGCTTGCCGATCAGCCCGGTGCGATAGCCGGCATCCTGGAAGATCGTAGGCACGAGCTTTAGATGCGGTGGAAAATGGTCGTTGCCGTTGCGCTGCACCTGGTGTGCGATCGGGTACATCCCGGTCAGGAATGAGGAACGGCTCGGCGTACAGATAGGGCTCTGCGTATAGGCGTTCTTGAAGGCGACGCCCTTTTTGGCAAGCGCGTCGATATTGGGGGTCCGCGCTCCGGCAAAACCGAGACACGACAGCGTATCCCAGCGCTGCTGATCGGTGCAGATCCAAAGAATATTCGGCTTTCTCATTACAAACCTCATCTGTGCCCGGAACGCACTCGTTTCGGGAAAATCCGTAAAATCAGCTAATGTGTCAGCCCTTGACGCCACCTGCAGTCGTCTGGACCAGGTATTTGCGAATGAAGATCGAGAAGATCAGCACAGGCAGAAGGATCAGCACACCAGCTGCAGCCACCTTGCCCCACTCAGTACCCTCATAGGCCATGTAGTTCAGGATCGCGACGGCCGCCGTCTTGGCGTCGAAACGTGTCAGCGTCAGCGCGAAGAGGAACTCGTTCCACGAGAAGATAAACACCAGGATAGCGGTCGAGGCGATACCCGGCGCGGCCATCGGTATTGCGATCTTCGTGAGGATCTGAAACCGGCGTGCACCATCGACCACTGCCGCTTCCTCAATCTCGCCGGGGATCGTGTCGAAGAACGAAATCATAATCCAGATCGCTAGCGGGACGGTAAAGACGGTGTTGATGATCACCAGGCCAAGCTTGGTATCCATCAGGCCGACTTCACGAAACGCGATGTAATAGGGGATGACATAAATCATGCCCGGTGCCGCGCGAACCAGAAGCACCCACGATAAAAGCCCTGGCTTCAACTTGGAGCGCAGGCGCGACAATCCGTAAGCGGTCGGGATGGCCAGCATCATGCTCAGGATAACCGTCATGACCGAGACGACGATTGAGTTGAAGAAAGAGTGCATGAACTTCGCGTCGCCGAGAACGTCTCGGTAATTCTGCAGGACAGGGCTGGCAAACATAACCGGCGGCTTCTGGAAGATCGTCAGCTGATCCTTGAAGGATGTCGAGACCATCCAAATGACGGGAGCCAACAGGAATATGATGAACAGATAAGCGATCGTATAGCAGACCACCTTTTCCCAGGCGCGGGTTTTCATGACTTGCCCCTCCCCTCGGCTCGCGCGATTTTGACCAGGAACGGTGCGCAGAGAGCCATCATAACCATGAAGAAAAAGAAGATTATAGTCGCGGCATAATCGATCTTCAGGTAGTCGAAGCCGGTCACATAGGCATAGTAGTTGACGGGTTCGGTGGATCCCGCAGGCCCGCCGCCGGTCAGAATAAAGATGATCGGGAAGATCGCCAGAGCTTCAAGCACGCGGAAGACGATGACCGTATTGATAACCGGTCGGATCGCCGGCATCGAAATATACCAATGGCTTTGCAACCAGCCTGCGCCATCAATGGTCGCTGCCTCGTATTGCTCCTTATCGACCGTCTCCAGCGCTGAGAGCAGCAGCAGCGCGACGAAAGGCGTACCGACCCAGGTCGAGGCGACGATCACGACCATCAGTGCCGAGAACGGCATGTTGAGGAGGTCGAATTCGAGATTACTGCCCAGAAGACCGCCCATATAGCTAAGACCACCGGCGCCCGGCACCAAGAAAAGTTTCCACAAAAGGCCACTGACGGCAGGCGGAATGACGGACGGAAGAAGGAATGTAAGCCGCATCCATTTCGTCCCCGTCAGCTTTTCCTTCATCACGATAGCCAATGCCAGGCCGATCACCAGCTGCGCGGCAACAGGAAAGATGATCAACTCGGCCATGACGATGAGGGAGTTGATGAAGCGGTCGTCGGAGATCAGGGACCAATAGTTTTCCGCGCCATGAAAGATCGGCGGCATCATCGATGTTGGATCGATATAATAAAGGCTGACGATGAAGGTGTAGATGATCGGCAAGATAGTGACGCCGGCAAGCAGCACGAAACAGGGCAGAATAAGCGCCCATAGGTCACCGTTACGTTTTGTAAGCATGCATGCTCCTCCCGACTGAAGGAGCTAACGGGAAGTTCGACCGGGATCAAATACCAATTGTCGATACGATATTCAAAAAACTGATAATCCGTTTACCGTCAAGAGTTTGGTTTGACGAAATGGCTGGGAAACCGCTCGATGCAGCGGCGTTTGCATAGAGTTTGAAACTGCTTTGTAACCGGCTTTACGAGATCTGAGCGTAGGAATAATGCTCCTGAAATCATCGCGGTAGAGATTGGATCGAGACACAGCCCGACAACGGCATGTTTCACGAAAAGCCGCTCGAAAAGAATCGACGTCGACATGAGCAAATCGGTATTGCGGATCAACTCGACCGTGCTGGTCATCCTGTTCGTGGCAACGGCGTAATTTCGCTTGGTGACCTTCCATCGATTGGGATCGTGATCGTATTCAAAGACATGTCGGATCCAACCCTCAGCATCGAGATCGTCGGCGGAAACGATCGGCTTCTTGCGAAGAGGATGACCTTCCCGACAATAGACCTGATACTGCGCCGCGATCATCGGCTCAAATTGCTGTGTCGATCCGTAGTCATAGGAAGGCGAAACGATGCCGTAAGCGAGATCATATTCCCCACTCTTGATACCATTGACGCGGGTATCGTGATTGACGACATCCAGCGTGACGAGCACATTAGGACGGGTAACGCGGAATTCCGCGACGATTTCGGGAAGAATGGTATATCCCCAGGTATCGCCTGCACAAATCCTCAAGGTGAGATTACCACCGATCGCGTCATAGATGATGCGCTCTTCCGCATCCCGGATGGTGCGCAAGGCGCGACTGGCATATTGATAAAGCGTGCGGCCAGCTGATGTCAGCTCTACCCCGGCAGAGGTGCGCCTGAAAAGCTGGGTTTTGAAGCGTAGCTCCAGAATCGAAATCGATCTCGACAATGCCGGTTGGGAAAGATTCAGTACTGCGGCCGCGCGCGACACGTTGCCCGCCTCCGCCACCGCCAGAAATCGCTCGAACTCGTCCATCATTCAGCCTTTATTCGTTTTTTGCATAGCTTATAAGAAATGACGATTAGAACAAGCTCGCCATGTCATGCGATGGTGAATATGAGGAAAATAAGGTGGCCCTTTAGAAACTGTGGGGTCGATCCCTGTAAACCGCCGGCGCCATTGGAGGAGACATTTATGGCCAGGAGTTTTTCTATCGCAATGACCGCTGCGCTGGCAGCTACGGTGATGAGCAGTTTGTCAGCATTGGCTCAGGACAAAGCCTTCGATGGAGCGACGATCCGTCTGCTGACTACCAACCAGCCTTGGGATGTCGAGCTTCAAAAGCGCGCCAAGGCGTTCGAAGACAAGACGGGCGCGAAGGTCGAGTTCGATATGTACTCGCTGACACAGACCGCACAGAAGGTTGCCGTCGAGCTGGCGTCTAAGTCCCCCGCATACGACATCGTCTGGGTGGAATCGAGCGATGTGGCCCGTTTCGCACCGGGCAAGTTCCTCGAGCCGCTGACCGCACAGGTCAAGGACGATGCTCAGTACAATCTCGCCGACCTCATCCCCTCGACGGTGAAGGGCTTCAGCGTCAAGGACGACCTTTACGGCCTGCCGCATTTCGCAGCTACACAAATCCTCTACTATCGCGGCGACATGTTCAAGGAAGCCGGGATTTCCGGCCCGCCAAAGACTTTCGACGAGTTCGTCGAGTACTGTAAAAAGCTCCCCAAACCTTGCACGGCGCTGCGTGGCAAGCCGAGCACTAGCGAGAACGTTTGGTACTGGACGCAGATATTCCTCGGCAACGGCGCGAAGTGGGTCAAGAACTACCCAGACGATATGACGCCGACCATTAATTCGCCGGAGGCGGTCAAATCTGTCGAACTATATGCCGACCTGATCAAGAACTATTCGATCCCTGGCTCGATTTCCGCAAGCTATGACGAAGTTGTCGCCGCGATGCAGCAGGGCCAGATCGCTATGACGATCGATGGCGCACCGCTCGCAGGTCGTATGCTTGATCCGGCTCTGTCCAAAGTGTCCGGCAAGCTCGGCTTCGCCGTTCCTCCAGGCGGTTCCGCAGGAACCTTTGCACCCTTCACCGCGCAGGGGATGAGCGTCAATGCTTCGTCCAAGAACAAGGAAGCGGCTATCGCCTTCCTGAAATGGGCGACCAGCAAAGAGACCATGCTCGACATCGCGGCCAATAGCTCCTTCGTTGCGGTGACCCGCAGTTCGGTCTGGGATGATCCGGCATTCAAGAAGAAGCATGGCTACGATTTCGGCTTCGGCTCATTTACGGAAGCCTATGCCAATACGCTGCGTACCGCTGACGAAAACTACCGCCTGCCGATCCCGGAGTTTCGCCCAATGGGCGACCGCGTCGCGCTCGCCCTGCAGGAAGTCGCGACTGGCAAGCGCTCTGCAAAGGAAGCACTCGACGGCGCCCAGGCTGACATCGAGAAGATGTTCAAGCGCGCAAACTATATCAAGTAAACCACTTTCACTCTTCTCGAAAGAAGCAAGGCTCTCCCGCGACTCGCGAGAGAGCAGGCGGAGATTGTTGGCCAATGACCAGACCGAATATTTTATGGATTTGCACCGACCAGCAGCGTTGGGACACGATCTCCGCGCTGGGCTTCAAGGGTCTCAATACGCCTAACATCGATAGGCTAGCGCAAGACGGCGTAGCCTTCAAAAATGCCTATACGCAAAGTCCGGTCTGCACCCCAAGCCGCGCGACATTCCTGACGGGAATGTATCCCAGCGCCCACCAAGTTCAGATGAATGGTAATGAATATTTCCCCAAGCATCTAAAGCTTGTGCCGAAAATATTCGCCGAAAACGGCTATAAAACCGGATTGATCGGTAAGCTGCATCTTGCGGCCTCGCAGAACCGCTTCGAGAAGCGCGCCGACGACGGATATCAGGAATTCTACTGGAGCCACTACCCCTATCCAGACAGGACGCCGGCCGATCAGCTTCATCATCACGATTATCATGAATGGCTAAAGCGGAAGGGCGTCGATCCGGAGGCTGCGTTCGCCTATGCCAGCGAAGCGCTGTCCGATGGCGTGCCTACTGAACATCATCAGACAACTTGGGCGGGGTCGCGCGCCAGTGACTTCATCGACCGTCACAAGGATAAGCCCTGGTTTCTGTCGATCAATCTCTTCGATCCGCATCCGCCTTTCGATCCGCCAAGCGAATACATGGCTCGCATAGACATTAATCAGGTGCCGCCGCCGGTCTTCTCACCAAGCGACCTGGAACACCAAAAGCGCTTCAAGAACGTGGATCAGCAGACTATTCATCCCGCGGATCCACGTATCAAACCGGGCGACGCTCCGAATGCGGGCTCTGTGCCGGAAGGTCATACCTCCCATGACACACCGCCTGCAGTCTATGATGCTATGAAGATCAAAGCTGCTTATTTTGCGATGATTGAGCTGATCGATGATATGGTCGGCAATCTTGTCGAAACCCTCAGGCAGTCGGGACAGCTAGATAATACCGTGATCATATTCATGAGCGACCACGGCGAAATGCTGGGCGATCATGGCCTGCTCTATAAGGGTTGCCGTTTCTATGAAGGGCTTGTCCATGTGCCGCTCGTCATCTCCTGCCCGTCGAAAATCTTGACAGGAGTAGTGTCCGATGCCTTGGTGGAGCTAGTCGACCTGCCCGGCACTCTGCTCGATATCTGCGATCTGCCGCCGTTAGAGCAGAATCAAGGCAAATCTCTGAAACCTCTGCTGACCGGCAATACCGGACAGGAAACGCACAAAGGATATGTGCTATGCGAATTCTTCGATGCCATATCCTTCCCCGGCCACCGAGGGTCACGCGGCAGCATGTATTTCGACGGGCGTTATAAACTCAATCTTTACCACGATGCCTGTGAAGGTGAGCTTTTCGACCTCGAAACCGACCCTAATGAATTTAGTGATCTCTGGGCCGATCCCGCCTCTGCATTTCTGCGCAACGAGCTTGTGATCAAGCACACCGCCGCCATGCTGAAGGTTTCGGGCAAAGGCCCAAGACGGGTTGCGGACTTCTAACCGTTTGGTTGGAACCTGCCTGAAGAGAAGATTAACGCTTTTTAGCTTAAAGATAAGCTGCGCTCCATGCTAAGATGAGGATGTCGCGCTCCTCGGTGACGCGAGCCGATTCATTCTTCAGCCGCCTGATGTTCTCGGCCTCGTCGTTGCCCTTGGCGTTCGGCGCAGCAAACTTCTTCTTCCATTCGTAAAGTGAATGCTGGCTCAACCCAAGCCGCTGCGAAACCTCCGCAACCGGATAGCCTCGCTCGGTGATCTGACGAACTGCGTCACGCTTAAACTCTTCGCTGAAATTCGATTTGCTCATGATGCTCTTCTTGCCTCAAAATTAGGAAAGAAGATCTCTACTAAGCTAGGGGCTATTCAGTTTGATCGCAGCTGTTTAGCGTACTGGACCGTATTTTCGGCTATTGCGGGATACTGTGGAGTAGAATTCGGTTGCGGGGGCAGGATTTCATCTTAACTTGCGATCTTCGCCTACGCCTACTGCAAAGCTGGAGTTTCGCGCCGCCGAGCATTGTATCGGGCTTTTTCGGGCGGTGGCGTGAAGCTTTTACGCCGGCCTGCTTATACAAATCCATCCTATTCAGAAGTCGCAGCCTCCGACGACCTCGTCACACTGATGGACATTAGTGGCCGCTCGTGCGTTAGTCGGCACGCGCAGCGATGGTCCGGGCGAGATCAGACGGCTCTTTCGATCCGCACTGGTCGCCAGTTCCGGTGATCAGAGGTCGTTAGCACAGGCTCGCGGCGATGTGTTCGTTCGAGGCCAAAAATCTGTTTCGCGAGAGAGAACACCGGGTTCACGAAAGAGGCGTCGCCCAGACTACGGAAATGGAAGCGTCGGTCCGAGCGATCGTTCTGAAGCGGCTATTGCCGGCGGGCGCTATGCCTTTTCCGGTGGCCGCATTTCAGCGGCGCGCTCGAACTCCACCATGTTCATCGGTGGCTGCCCATAAGCATCCCGCAGCTCGTTCCAGAACCGGAGGAGGAGCTCACGGCGTACAGCTGGAGTCCAGTCTTCCGCCTCCTGCTCGGCTGCAGCGTGGCTCGCGACGTCTTCGTACCGTACGTCCCTGTAGGGATCGGGGAGAACAGTCTGGCTGAGATCGGTTGCTCCGAGCTTGATGCCGATAGGCCCTTTCCCACCCATCTCGCGGATCGCCACAATACCGTTGCGAAGGAATTCATCGAGTTGCCTGAACGGGATCGCGGATGAGAAGTGCGTCTTGCCCTTATGTTCGCTGAAGCTGTTGCAATTGACTGCCCAAAGCTCGCCGGTCCGCTGGAACCATTGCGTGGCGTTTCAGACGTCCATCTCGTTGCGCTCGGATTCGATACGCCCCCAGACCGACAGGGCGCCGTCTCGATTGAGTCCCCAGTCGCCATCGCGGCTGCGGATGTGAAGGCCGACTTTCGAGATTCGTGGCTCGAGGTCGCTGCGCGGCGGGGGAGTCCATTGCGCGGGTGCGATGCGAGCGAAAATCCGTCGGCCAGCGTCCAGTTTGACTTGGCGCTGTGGCTCGCCCAGCGATGCGTTGCGGAACTCAAGATTTCCCTCAGCGCCTTTCCAGATGGCAGGATCCTCGTCGCTGGCTGGCTGCCAATTGATCGCAGGAGGCGCGGCCTTCGCGGGCGCCTGCGCTGCGAGGATCGGCTGAATTTGGTCCTTGAGGACCTTGGCGAACCGCTTCCTCTCCTCTGTGATCTCCGCCTTGGTCGCGCCGTCGGCTAGCTTATAGGTCTTGGCACCGCTGCGGTGGCGCCAGTCGAAAGGCAGCGCCTCCGGACCGGGATAGTGCGCTGCGTTGGCGACCAGAACGATACGGCCCGTCGTGACGGCGCGCTCCGCATAGCCGAGCTCCGACATAACATTCGGGTTCTGGAGATATTTCGGCTCGGAGCGTTTTTCCTTCGACACACCCGGCTGCAGGGCGGCCGGGTCAGTGACGCCGACCGGCGTCATGTCAGCGACAAAGACGTTTGCCGAGGCTATTTTGGCCAGGATGGTGGAGGCGATGTCTTCCGTCCCGGGGACGTTTTTCATATCGTGATCGACTTCCGGCCGTTCTGCTTCCTCGTAATCGGGATCGCTGACAATCAGCTTACAGGCCTCTTTTAGGGCATCACGGACAAAATAATGGTGGAGCGTCTGATCGCGATCACTCTGCCAGGACCAAAATACCTTCATTCCCAAAATCTACTCCCTCTTACTGTCACAGGTGTCGTAGCAAGCGCCGTTATTCAGCGAGCCCCGTTGCATGCAGCCAAGCTTGACCTGACCGAGAGCGTCCAACTGCCATTGCTCCGGCGTCCGCTCGCGTATCGCGGTTTTTCCCTCGACGAACTACCACTCCATTACATATGAATGCTGCGTTCTGTCGAATAATGAATTTTTGGGACGACCTAGGTTGCCTTGTGTTCTTTTTTTGTTCTAAATGACGCCGCTTATCCCTTTTTCTTAATAACCCACATATTCTCCTTGCCATGGAACACCACTTCACACGCCAAGAGCTATATGACCGCGTCTGGTCGAAGCCGACTTCACATCTTGTTGTCGAACTCGGGACCACGACAGGCAATCTCAGCACATTGCTGCGACGCGCCGATATTCCATGGCCATCGTCCGGACATTGGATTCGGAAGGAGTTCGGTAAGGTTGTCGAGCAGCCACCTTTGCCGCCAGCACCATCTGGATGTGTCGAGCCGCTGGTGCTGGATACTGAGAAGCCGAGCGTTAAGCGCAGACTGAACCATGTCACAGCGGACCTTGATGCGGTTTCCGTCTCCGTCGAGAAACAGCAGGTTCTTACACCCCCTGCTGAAGCTCCAGCGCACGTCGCGCTAAAGCCACGTCCGACATAACCCACGACGATGACACGAGAGGAACTCTACGGCGCAGTGTGGACGACGCCGATGTCGCGCCTGGCCGAGGACTATGGCATCAGCGGCAATGGTCTTGCCAAAATCTGCGATCGAGAGGATATCCCGTATCCGCCACGCGGATATTGGGCGAAACATGCTGTGGGCAAAGCACCAAAACAGACGCCACTGCCAAAATCGAGCAGCATGCATTCCATCACCATTCGCCCAACACCGTTGCCGCCGCCTCCCGTCGAGCTGCCGCCGGAAGTCAAGCAACAGGCGGATAAGGTCCGCGCGAATGAAGCCGCCCTTGTGGTGCCACAACGTATTCTGAGACCCCACGCAGTCATCGCCTCATGGCTGACAGAGCACGAACAGAAGAAGCGTCGAGCTCGGAGCGAGCGCGATCCATGGAGGCGCGATCTTTATGACCCTGGCGATTTCTCCGAAACGGATCACCGCAAACATCGCATTCTGGATGCGCTCTTCAAGGCGATTGAGCGCCAAGGAGGAAAGGTTAAGCAGGGAGAGCGAGGCGTCCTGTTTGCCGAGGTTCCAGGCGAAAAAGTGGAGTTTCAGGTTCGCGAAAAGCAAAAGCAGGAACGTCGGTCTTTAACCGATAATGAGAAGCGGTGGAAATCGCCCGGCGACAAAGATTGGAAAAAGGATTTGGTGCCGACAGGTTGGCTCGTTTTCGAGATCAAAACCTGGCAGTGGCCGAATGCTCTTCCACGGCAATGGCTCGAATCTGAAAAGCAGCCAATGGAGGGCATGCTGCCGGACATCTTGGCAACCTTTGTCGCAGCCGGACCATTGCTCGTTCAACAGCGTAAGGATCGAGAGGCGGCGGAGCGCGAGCGCCAACTTGCCGAGCAGCGCCGCTATGAAGAACAGCGGCGTCGGAAGCGCGACGCTAACCGTTGGCGGCACTTCCGGGAGCGAGCGCGGGACTGGCACGAACTCGCGGCCGTGCGCGATTTCCTGGCGGTGCTGCGATCAATGAACGTCACGCCCACCGCCGAAATCGATGGTCGCAGTGTTGAAGAGTGGACCGCATGGGCGGACGAGTGGCTCCAGCGGGCCGATCCAACAACCGGCGGCGTCGGCAGCGTTTTCGAGCAGGTTGCCAGAATCACCGACTGGACATATCGAGATTGACCAATCTGGAGGCAAAGAATCTTAGAAAGATCAATTTCTGGCATCCAGGGATGCCAACGGCGCGACTGTACGCTGCTTCATACATCGAACTCCAAATTGGCACGATTGAGAAGCCGCGGGAGGATGTCAGATGGAATTTCATAGATCGACTGTTGTGGGTTACCGTTCACAACACCCAAATCTCGTAATTCATCCAGCCCGACCACGGGATCTATATAGGCGGCTAAAAGATAGTTGATGACCTTTACGGGCTTGGCCGTCGTGGCCTGCCATTGCTCAAGTTGCTGCTCACTGTAAACGGATCGACCGCCCGTCAATTGCATCAATTCTCTGGTAGAGCTTGCTAACGTGACGCTCTCCAAAATTCCTAGCGTCGTCATAGATTGCGAAGGACGTTCCCTTGACGCGCCCTTGTAGAAGAACAGTAGGGAGCCCACGTCGCCGAGGTTTGATGGTGCTCGGCACAGGTAGACAGTAACCGGTGTTCTGCCCCCACGTTCTGTTTGATTTTGTGTTCTGTCATTGAGAGTCAGCGAATGGACAGAACGGAGTTTCTCTCAAGCGATCAGAGTAAGCGTGACAGCCATCGTCAGTGGCCCGTTGATTTAAAAGCCCGGATTGTTTCGGAAAGCTTGCGTCCTGGCGTGAGCGTGCAGGAAGTTGCCGATCGCTATGGCGTGCGTGCAAACTATCTGTCTTCATGGCGCACGCTGGCACGTCAGGGCAAGCTTGTTTTGCCTTCGCCCGAAGATAATACGGAATTTGCGGCGATCATAGTAGCGGAGCCTGCAATTGAACCGGTGACGCCACCATCTTCACGCGTTGAGATATTCTGCGGGGAAGTCATCATTCGGCTGGAAGAAGGTGCATCTGCTTCTCGGATTTCAGCTGTTGCAAGCGCGCTTGCGGCTCTTAAATGATCTTCCCTGCCAATCGGGTGCGGATCATGGTGGCAACAAAGCCTGTTGACTTCCGCAGAGGGCATGACGGGCTAGCTTCGTTGGTGAAGAACGAATTACGCAAGGATCCGTTTACTGGAACTGTATTTGTTTTTCGCTCGCGCAAGGCCGATCGGCTAAAACTGATCTACTGGGATGGCACAGGTATGGTTCTGGCTTATAAGCGCTTGGAAGCCCATACGTTCAGCTGGCCAGAGATCCGCGATGGGCTGATGTCGTTGAACCATGCACAGTTTGAAGCTTTGTTTGCAGGGCTTGACTGGCGGCGCGTCCGGGCGGTGGAAGTGAGAGCGCCGATTACGGTTGAATAGCTATTGAGCACTGGCCTGATAGCTGCGGCACGATGACTCTGACAACATAATAGTCAAGCATATCAAGGCCGGATTTGATAAGTTTGGCCCATGCTGGATGCCTCTGATCTTCCCAATGATATTGCTGAGTTGAAGGCGCTTCTGATTGCAGCAACAGCGCTCGGTCTTCGTAAAGATGATCGGATTGCGCGGCTGGAGAAGCTGGTTGCAGCCTTCAAGCAGGCCGCTTTTGGACGCAAGTCAGAGAAGATTAATCCTGAGCAGTTTGATCTGGCCCTGGAAGATCTGGAAACAGCTATTGCGGCGATCCATGCGGAGGATGAAGCGGATACAGCGTCCACCAAGCCTGCCTCAAAGCCACGTGCCATCAATCGCGGTTCTCTTCCAAAGCACCTGCCGCGCATTGACGAAGTGATAGAACCGGAAAGCCTGACATGTACCTGCGGTGGTTGTCTGCATTGCATTGGCGAAGATGTTTCTGAGCGACTGGATGTGATCCCTGCGCAGTTCCGTGTCATTGTCACGCATCGTCCAAAATATGCATGCCGCGTTTGCACTGATGGTGTTGTGCAAGCACCCGCTCCAGCGCGACTGATCCCGTCAGGCTTACCGACGGAAGCAACAGTCGCACATGTGCTGGTTTCCAAATATGCGGACCATCTTCCGCTTTATCGTCAGGCCCAGATTATGGGCCGTCAGGACATCGACATAGATCGCTCGACACTGGCTGACTGGGTAGGACGGGCAGCCTTTGAGCTGCGCCCTGTCTTTCAAGCGCTGATTTCTGATCTGAAGCGATCAAGCAAACTCTTCATGGATGAGACGCGTGCACCGGTTCTTGAACCCGGATCAGGAAAGACGAAAACAGGATATTTTTGGGCTTTGGCGCGGGATGACCGACCATGGGGCGGCAATGCCCCGCCCGGTGTCGCCTTCACTTATGCGCCCGGACGATCTGGCCAATATGCCGAACAGATATTGCAGAACTTCAGCGGTATCCTGCAAGTGGATGGCTATGCGGGCTACAATCGGTTGGTCGCGCCAGATCGTGTTGGTCCGAATATACAATTGGCTTATTGCTGGGTTCACGCGCGTCGCAAGCTTATTGAGATTACGCGCACAGGCTCGTCCCCGATTGCTGAAGACGGTGTAAAACGGATCGGCGAACTCTATAAGATCGAGGCTGAATTGCGCGGGCTCACCTCAGAAGCGCGGCTCGCGGTTCGTCAGGCACAATCAAAGCCGCTGATCATCGATATGCAAACATGGTTTGCGCATCACCGCGCACGCGTCTCGGCAAAAGCGCCATTGGGCGAGGCGTTGAGATACATCGCTAAATACTGGGACGGCTTGTGCCTGTTTCTGTCTGACGGTCGCGTCGAACTGGATAACAACAGCGTCGAAAGAACAATTCGGCCAATAGCATTGAACAGAAAAAATGCATTATTCGCAGGTCATGAAGCAGGCGCTCATAACTGGGCTACGATCGCCTCACTGATTGAAACATGCAAACTCAATTCAATCGACCCGCAAAAATGGCTGAGCAGCACGCTCACTGCAATCGTCAATGGCCATAAGCAGAGCCAGATCGACCAACTATTGCCATGGAATTATACCGCCAAGGTGTGAGTGAGACACCGCTTACGCCCAATGCGGATTCGCTCAAGACATCCGCACGCAGTTCGGCTATGAACACAGATGGAGCAGACGCACTGCTCCGGGGCTTAGTAACCCCTGTTGGCGGTTGGTGTCGGCCGTGACGATGCCACACTCCTTGACCCTATGGTCGGGGAGCCCTTGGCGTATGTTCAGGGCTTCTCGCCTAAAGGCCATGGGGCCGTCCAACACGGTTACTAACTCCCCGATCACCAGGAGTCAGAGAGTTTTATTGCGGGGGCGAACCGCAGAAACTCTTCTGAAAGAAGGGGAATAGCTGTGAAAACACCCACCGCACTCGATCCTGACGTCGATGATCTGGCTCCGTCCGGTGATACCATCACCGCCTATGACGAACAGCATTTCGTGACTTATCTGCGTCTTCTCGATGCCAAGGCCGAGGACGCGGACTGGAAGGAAGTGGCGCAGATTGTGCTGCACCGCGATCCGGCATCTGATGAGATGCGAACCCGGCGATGCTGGCAGAGCCATCTGGAACGCGCCCAATGGCTGTCGCGCGCTGGATACCGGAAAATTCTGGAACAGGCTGCGGCAAACAGGAATCGGTGAGTTTGCTTTATTTGCCCTTTGAGCGCGAACCTCGTTTTACGGGATAGTGCAAAAGCAGCCGATAGCCGCCGCGCATCATCCTGATACCATGGGCAACAAGACGACGTGCCTTGTTCTTGCTTGGGTCATTTTCGAAATCTTCCTTGTTTCCACGGAACCCAAGCAGCACTTCCGCGACAGAACGGTAGCTTTCCCCGTGCAGCCTGGCGTCCAGGGCGCGCAGCGACAGAAGATGCCATTGGCGAAGCTGAGCTGGCATGGCGCGAATATCCCGCCCCGGAGAGCGGCCTGTCAGGCACCGCCAGAGGCGGCGGGCAGCATGGACGCGTAATTCCATGAACTCGTCCATAGGCAGGGTTGCAGCATAGAAAACCGCGGCATTGATCGCCCCCTGCGGTAGCCAGAATTGATGCCCCACCCCGTCGACACGCCAGATAGCGTGCCAGCCATCCGGCGCGCGGCGCAGGATCAGGCCGTCGAGATGTGCCAGAGCAACATGCCGTTCGTCATCGGGATCGTTTCGTTCGACCGGTGACAGAATAATGGCCTGCGGATTAAAATGCGGCGACCAGAAAGGCGGTGCGCTGTCAGGCTGCGCGTCGGGGTCGTGTGCGAAATCGCACCCCCCAGCGGGAAGCAAAGGCGTCAGCCTCTTCTCCCGCGGGTTCTCTCCTCTGCGCGAGTCTCTCGACGTCATGGCGATAGTCTTCGTTGCGACGAAGATATTCCCAGGCGAAACCGGCGGGCGGAAGGTCTTTAATGCGTTTATAGGCCGCCGGATTACGCCAATCTATGCTCTGCATGGCGCGTCCTCCCAAAGCCGGACAACGCGGGACATCGTCCGATCCGGAAAGGCTGCCGCAACTTCAGCGCTTCTTGTAGCCAGACTAAGAAGATAAGTGGATCGCCTAAACCGATAAGTCTGTTCAGCATTTCTCTCCAGTGCCCCAGAACCTAATCCACCCGTTTTTTCATCTGTTGGAAAACACATGGACCTCGCCATATGCGGTCTCGACAGTGAAGAACTCGCCGGCCATCTCAGCGTCACGTGCCATCGCATCCCAGTCGATATAGTAGCGCAGAGCGTCGGGGATCGTGACGCTCTCGGTGGTCAGTTCTTCCATGTAGTCGGCAAGCTTCGGGAACTGACCGTGATAGCAGTCCTGCAAAGTGAATTCGGCTTGGTCTATATCACCGACGAACTGCTCCAGCAGGCCAGCGCCTAGTGCGCCATGCTCTTCTATGAAAGCGGCCATTCGCGCCACGGTGCCGATCTCAGCATACTCGCTAATGTTGACGCCTTCGAAGCCCTCATAGTCGTGAATGGCGTATTCCTCTGTCTCCTTGATCGGGGAGCGCGCTAGCATGGCCGCAATCTCGTCCCTGATTTTGTCTGCGTCCTGATCCGCGTCGATCCAAGCCCCATGCAGATAGCCGTTATTGTAAGCGGCAAGGCAGGCAACATAGATGCGAGGATTGCTGTCGGATACGTTGGTCATGTCCATGATCCTTTGGGTTTGGGTTCAGAGCAGCGAAGTGCCGCTCTTGAACCCTTGCCCGGCGGCGAGACTGGGGTAGCAAACAGCAAGGGCGGCCAGGGTGGAGGGGGATCACCCGGCCTGCACAAGCCTATTTAGGTGCGGAAGGATGGGGATACCGCCCTGAACGGTTCACTTACCTTGCTGGCGCGAGGGCAACGCCCTTAGTGCCTGGGCACCATACTTCAGAACTCCTGCGCCGCACCGGGTGGTGATGAGAACTACGTTTACGCCATAGCCCTCTAAATGAACTTGGAGGTAGGACCGGCAGCCAAATTAAGCCCGAAGAAATCCATAAGTAAGTTTCCCGTTACACGCCGATGAACGGCCGCAATGGTGCCGATTCCAGACGATCTGGTTTGGCGAATGCCAAGTGGCAAACTGCCATTCAGGATCTAGCGCATCAGGCAGAATTTGCCTGATGCGCTAGATCCTGAATGCCGTTGTGAAATTCGAGGAGGATCTTTACGAACTGCGATTGTAGGCTGCGCCGACCTGCCTCTTCTCTTGTCCGGAGGCCATGGCGGTCAATCAGCTGTGAAGCGAGTGTTGGGCGTAACGGACATTGATAGCTTCGAGCAGTACTTAGCATCGGGATCGCCATGTCGTTTTCAAACCTACTGAGGGATAATCGCGAAGACGTAGCGCTAGTGATCGGCAACGGGGTTCACCGCTATGGCCCGCAACGCGCAAACTCGTGGGAAGCCCTTCTGCTTGAGCTCGCGCGTCGAAACGGCGTCGCTATCGACGAGATACCGACGGGAGCATCCGCGACCGAATTATTCGATGTCATCGAGCTCCACGCGCGCAGTCACAGCGGCAAGATCGCTAGAGATTTCTGCAATCTTATGCGCGATTGGCGACCGCTTCGTCATCACCGAAGCATAGTGGACTGGGCTATCTGCCATTCCGTTCCGGTCCTAACAACGAACTTCGACGACGTCCTCAGCGAGGCAGCAGATGCTCGTCTGATGCGGCCCAATGTAAAGGGCTTTACCGACTGGTATCCATGGGACAGCCGTTACGCATTGAAACTGCACGACAATCCCTGCGACGGATTCGGCATCTGGCAGATTAACGGAATGGCACATTATGCTCGCAGCATCCGGCTCGGGCTAACCCACTATATGGGTTCAGTGCAACGCACACGCGATTGGCTTCACCGCGGCGAGGAGCGCCTGTTCGAAGCCACGGATCGCATTCGTTGGGCGGGACGGCGTACGAGGGTGCATCTCATATTCAACAAGCCGCTTTTAATCTTCGGTCTTGGTCTTCGTGAAAACGAGGTATTTCTTCGTTGGCTGCTTATCGAGCGAGCGCGTTACTTTGCGAAATTCGAGGGGCGCCGGAAACCGGCTTGGTATGTGTATACCAACAATGTCGATGATCTGACGCAGCAAGGCCGACATTTTTTTCTCGAACAAATCGGCATCCAGTGCATTGAGGCGTCAAACTATGACACGATTTATGCTAATCCAGAATGGGAGATGTGACCATCTTATAACAATCCATACTCACGAGTCATTTTTACGATGGGCGAACGGGCAATATCGGAATTATGACGCATTGAATTAGGCCCCTCAAAATCTTCAAATCTACTCTCTTGACGACCTTTTCAGGCAGTCTGTACCATGTACCCTTGTAAGATGTCCTGAACAACGTTTACAATCCAAAGCATAACATATGCAGAGCTAAGGGGGCACTGTGCAGAATTTCCGTATCCGGCGGGCGCGTCTTGGCTGAAACCGAGGTGGCGGTACCGCAACAGAAAACTTGGCCGTCGATCGACAACGCTGCGCCCAAGGAGCAAGGTGGGCCGATCGCAAGACAGGGGTTTTCCTACCAGGACGAGATCGCGGTCGGGTTTTTACTTGACATGATCGAGTACGCGGATCTGGCCAAAATTCATTTTGAGACCCACGACGATCTTATACTCGTTCGTATCCAGGGCGCGGACTCGGCCCAGACCATCGCCGAGTTCGTGCAGGTCAAAGCCGGTGAGCCCGATAAACTCTGGTCCGTCGCCGATATATGCCAGCGCAAGAAGAAGGATGCTATCGGTACCTCGATCTTCGAGACCTCTCTCGGGCGCGATGAGCACGACGAGATCGCTGCCTTCCGCTTAGTGACCCTTCGCCCTGTCGTTTCCGATCTGACCCCGCTCACCTATGCCTTTGAGTCAGACGGACGAAAGCCCGGCTGCGAGGCCATGATGGCATTGGAGACGGCTCTGAACGTCAAGTTCCCGGGGCTGAGATCCCCCAAAAACAATGGCTCTGGCTACTGGCTGGAGAATTGTCTCTGGGAAGTTCGTCATGATCTGAAGACCGTCCAGAAGGCAAATACTGTTCGGCTCTTCACGCTCGCGGAGAAAGCGGGGCAGCCGCTTTTGCTGGAGCAGATCGATGTGCTCCTCACCGAGATGCGAGTCTGGGTGAAGGCAGCAGGCGACGCCAAGTGGATGCCCGACAAGGCCAAGAAGATCGTTACGCGTGCGGAAGCCGTTGGCTGGTGGCAGCAACGTATGGCGAAGTTGGCGCAGGGCACCAATGCCCCGTCTGGCGGGATGCTCGCCGAGAAGATGAAGTCAGCCGATCTTCCGGAATCGCTTATCGCCATGGCCGTCGATCTTCGCCTCGGCTACGCCGCTAAGGTTCGAACCGCCACCTATATGGAGCCCGACTTCATGGAGGCGTTGCAAGAGCAGGTGAAGTCCACGGCGCAATCGCTCAGCGCGGACCTAGCGGCCGGACTGCTAGATCTGGGAGGCCCCCAGTTCCACGCTCGCTGCCTGACGGAGATGAACGCACTCAACGACACCCGTCCCAGCGGCGCAAAAGATCAGGCCGCCTTCCTCAAGGGCTGCCTCTATGACATCGCGGATCGGTGTTTGTTGCGTTTCGACAGGATGGCCTCATGAAGTCGCTCGCCCGCCTTGGAGGCCGGCCAGCGAGCCTTCCACTTGCGGCCGACGACATCTTAGAGTTTCACGCCGCGAGATTGCTGCTGCTGATGCACATCTGTGGCACCTCCGGACGGATCGATGGCCTAACGAAGATGGCCAAGCTCGACTTCTTCACCCGGTATCCCGACTTCTTCGGGGCAGCGCGCGCCGCGATCGACAACACTGCGGCGGCCTCTGATCGTGAAGACGACGCCGTGGAGTCTTCCATGGTGCGCCACCACTATGGACCTTGGGACAAGCGGTACTATCAGGTGCTCGGCGTACTGGAAGCTAAGCAGCTGATTACTGTCATCAAGCACAAGCGGTCTTACCAGATCGCCCTGTCGCCCCTTGGTAAGGAACGCGCGAAGGCGCTCGCCGCTCGGCCGTCGTTCCAAGATCTGATTTCTCGCCAGCGCGAGGTGAAGAAGGTATTCGGATCGAAATCCGGGACCTTCCTCAAGGATCTCATCTATCGCCTGTTCGACAAGGAAGTCGGCAAGCGTACACTCGGTCAGGTCATCACTCCATGAGTGGTATCTTTCTCTCTATCACTTCCATCGATCGACGTCTGGCGACCGGGAATGTCGAGACTCTAGAGTTCCGGACCGGCGTTAACGTCTTTGTGGGGCCGCCCAATACGGGCAAAACCAAATGGCTTCAGACGCTCGACTTCCTCCTCGGCGATACCGGTGCCAATCCCTATGAAGCCGCCGATTCAGAGGGACTAGCGGAAAAATACGACGCGGCCGGGGCCTGGTTACAGATCGGTGATGACGCCTTCCGCATTGAGCGTCGTTGGAATGAGCCCGGAGCCAAGGGCAAGGTCTTCATCGATGATGAGGGCATGCTCGCACGGGATTTCCAGCATTGGCTAATGGAGAAGCTCGCCATTCCTTTGGTAAACTTCCCCAAGGGCAATCCGATGTCCGGCCAGACTTGGCCCGAACTCAGCTTCAGAAGCCTGCTTCGCCATATCCATCGCCAGCAGCGATTCTGGAGCGGCTTAGTCGATCTCCAGCCCGACGCCGAGTTCCATGCCGGTCTGTTATCTTTCCTAGGGTTGGCCGACCGCGTCTACAGTGAAGACTACGGCAATCTGGTAAAGCTGCGCCTTGAAGCCATGAACCTGAAAGCACGGCGGGAGCAGTACGGCCAGACCCTGAACGACCTAGCGATCGACCTGCTCGACGCCGACGACGCCAGCCTCGGCGTCAACGACACGACCATTCTCGCCGCTCAACAGCGACTGCGCGATATGGTCAGCAAGCTTCAGGAGGAGCGGATACGCGTCCTCGCCGACGCCAGCGCGCGAACCATTCCCGCCGCCCAGCGGTCTCGAGTCGAGACCCTCAGCCATGCGCGGGCGCAAGCTCTTGAGGCATTGACGACCGTCAGCCGCAAGCGCCAAGCGGCAGACGAGCGTCTCAAAGATGTCCTTAGATACCGGAAGGATCTCGCCGACGAGATCGACCGGATGACTCGCGCGGCGGATGCCGGCGACATACTCTCGGATTTGCGCGTCACCCATTGTCCCGCATGCGATCAAACGCTTAAGGCCGCCCACGCTCCCGATCACTGCTTCGTCTGTCACCAGCATCTGCCGGATGAGCCCGAGATCGAGGGGCTCGGGGTGGTGCGCCTTCGGTTCGAGCAGGACCGGTTGACGGGCGAACTGAAAGAGGCGGACGATCTCCTCAATGTCTTGAGTCGCGACGTCGAGAAACAGGCGTCAGGGATGCGGTTGGCTGAGGAGGGCTTACGAGCAATCGAAGTCGAGCTCGGCCCGGCTCGCCAAGCCGTCGCCGCGCTCGCCCAAGCTGATGTCAGCGCTATCGACGTCGCGCTCGGGCAGGCCGCCGAGCGAGCTAAACAGATGGATCGGGTGACGGCGGCGCTCGAGCTGGGTAAGTCTCTGACGGCTCAGGTCAAGGCGCTCGAAGACCAGATCAAGCCGTTGGCGGAACGGGTCGACGAATCCTTCAGGGCGGTCGACTTCGACGAAGCCGCGCAGTGGCTCGAGGACGGGATGAATGCATATCTCGAAGCACTCAATCGCGAGCGGCCCCAGACGTGGAAGCATAACCGAGTCGAAGTCGATTTGACGCGGTCCAGCGTTTCCTTCCGGATCGGGCGCAAAAAGTGGCAGGGCGCCTTGGGCGGAACCGACACCCTCTATTTCCTAATGGCCTACAATTATGGCCTTTTGTCGCTCAGCCCGCGCCCTCAGACCCACTACCCGGGATTGGCGATCATAGACGTGCCCGGCGAATTTTCCGGTGAGGCCATTGGGGATAAGGAGAATTTCATCGTCCAGCCCTTCATCGACCTACTGAAGGACGATGCCTTCGAGGGTGCGCAGCTAATTATTACCGGCGCTGCCTTCACCGGTTTGGCCGGTGTGCATGTCCAAGCTTTGACTCAGGTCCATGTCGCCTAAGATTTTCCCGGACGCAATAAGTATAATCTGATCGGCTCCAACAGACCTGCGGCCTTTAGGAAAGCTCTTTAGGCCGCTCAACGTCAGAATGGAGGGCGCATATCGGTCCAGATGTTGGTATCCAGGAGGTCAATCTCGGTAGGTCCAATCGGTGACGGCGGCAACCTTTTTGAAGATACCCTCGACTCCATTGGCTGTAGGATCGGCCAGTTGGAGCCACTCCTCTGCCCATGCGATCCATTCTTCAACGCCACGTCCATCAATCTCGGCGGCCGACTTGGTGTCCATTGATCGCAATGTAGTCAGGAAATCGCGCACGGCGGCGAGTTCGTGCCAATCCTGCGCCAACTCCCTGAATTTTCGCCATCGGTTAGCGTCTCGCTTGCGTCGTTGCTGCTCTTCATACCGGCGCCTCTCGGCGAGTTGGCGCTCGCGCTCTGCTGCCTCTCGATCCTTGCGTTGTTGAACGAGTAATGGTCCGGCAGCGACGAAAGTGGCCAGAATGTCAGGCAGCATGCCCTCCATGGGCTGCTTTTCGGATTCAAGCCATTGGCGCGGAAGGCCTACTGGCCATTGCCAGGTCTTGATTTCAAAAACCAGCCATCCGGTCGGCACCAGTTCCTTCTTCCAGCCGTTGGCGCCGGTTGAGCGCCATCGCTTCTCGTCTTCGGTCAGAGGCCGCCGTTCCTGCTTTTGCTTCTCTCGAACCTGGAACTCCACCTTTTCGCCCAAGACTTCGGCAGACAGGACGCCTCGCTCTCCCTGCACAACCTTCCCGCCTTGGCGTTCAATCGTCTTAAACAGGGCATCCAGAATCCGATGCTTGCGACGGTCCGTTTCGGTGAATTCGCTTGGACGGTACAGATTGCGTATCCATGGATCGCGTTCTTGGCGGGCCTGCCGCTTCTTTTCCTCGTGCTCAGCGAGCCATGACGCGATCACCGCGTGTGGTCTCAGGAGGCGCTCGGGTACTACAAGGGAGGATGCACTCGCGCGAGCTTTATCCACCTGTTGCATTACCTCCAGTGGTAACTCAATGGGCGGCGGCGGCAAGGGTGACGGGCGGATGGTGATAGAGCGTGCACTGCTCGATTTCGGCAATGGTGTCTGTTTTGGCGCTTTGCCTACGGCGTGCTTCGCCCAATATCCGCGCGGGGGGTATGGGATATCCTCCCGACCACAAATCTTAGCGAGACGATTGCCGCTGATCCCATATTCCTCAGCCAATCGCGACATTGGCGTTTTCCACACCGCGCTGTAGAGGTCCTCTCGTGTCATTGTGGCCGGTTGTGTTGGACGTGGCTTTGGCGTGGCCTGGACAGGATTTTCGGGCATCTCTGCTAGAGTCTTCTGTGCCAGGCCGAGATCGAGGGTGATATCCGCTGTGACGTGTTTAGGCTTGCGCCTAACCCCCTGCTTCTCGGTATCCAGCACTAGCGGCTCAACACATCCGGATGGTGGCGGCGGCAGAGGGGGCTGTTCTATGGGCTTTCCGAACTCTTTCCGCATCCAGTGCCCGGCCGAGGGAGTTGGGATATCGGCACGTCGCAGCAATGTGCTGAGTATGCCCGTGGTGGTGCCGAGTTCAGCAGCCAGGTGGGACATCGGCTTCGACCAGATCGTGTCATAGAGTTGTTGGCGGGTGAAGCGGTGTTCCATGGCAGATAACTTAAGGAGCAATCGTGGGTGTCGGGAAGAGCGTCTGAGCGGCATTACTTAGAGCGAAAAAGGAACATTCGACAACCCATGTGGTCCCGAAATTCATTATTTGGCCCTGCGCGATTCGAACTTTTCGGCCGCCGAACGCCGCCGTTTCTACGCTTTTCTGCGCGCTGGCCCTCATCTGCCAGATGCAAGGGCGTACGCTCGGCGAATATGGCGTATTGTGGAGGGCAATCGGTGGTATCTGGCGCACCGCTCCGAGTGAAATGAGAACTATATCTACTCCATAGCCCTCTGAGACCCTCCTTCTCAAGAATCGGGCTTCCGCCATGCCGACTCTCGCGATTTGAGAATACGTCAACTCGACACATTCACCTTCGCCGATACCGGAGATGAGCGTGGCTTGCGGCACTTACGTTGCTAGTTAGAATAATCTATATTCCGATGTCGCGTGCTGGGTGTAGTTAACTCGTTGCTTGGGGAATTTTTGTGCGTTGCATTTTTTGTAAGAATCCGTCCTCTTCCTCGAAAAGCGTCGAGCATGTCATTCCTGAATCATTGGGAAACAAGCGGCATGTTTTACCGAGAGGCATCGTATGTGACGGTTGCAACAACTACTTTTCCAGAAAGGTCGAAAAGCCGTTTCTGGATCTGCCGGCCGTTAGGCAGTTGCGGTTCCAGCAGGATCTTGAAAGCAAGCGCGGCAATATCCCATCGATAAGCGGATTGATAACACCGGATATACCGGCGCTGCTTACGCGATATCCAAAGTATGATTTCACCTCAGTCCAAGTGTCCGAGCCGGATCTCGCGAGGATTCTCCAGGCTAAGGAAGGAACGATGCTGTTTCCGCTGGCCGGAGACCTCCCCGATACGCCAGTTATCTCGCGTTTTCTAGCGAAGATCGCGCTGGAAGCAATGGCCTTGCGCCTTGTCGAGTTTCCCGAAGGTATTGCCTATATTTGTGACGAGGCGCAGTTTGATGTCCTGCGCGATCATGCCAGAAAGGGTTATATCAGTCCTTGGCCCGTTCACATCAGGACCATTTATCATCAGAACGGAAAGACTTTCGGGCCTCAAGGTAATGCAGAACAGATCGTTCACGAGTTCGATTTTCTTGTAACCGATCAAAGCGAATGGTTCTTTGTCCTGGCGATATTCGGGGTGGAGTTTGCGATCAACCTGGGAGGACCTGAAATTTCCGGGTATCGGCGTTGGCTTGAGCAGACTGGCGGTCTTAGTCCACTGTACACCGACAGGCATGGCGGCCTTGCCGCGATGCCCAAATAGCAACCCCACCACCGTTGATGAATCGAACTACCGATCGAGAAATATTGCGATATCCCTCTGTTCGTTCAAGGGGACAACGAACAGAGGGACACCGAGGGCGAACGCCGCATGATAGGCCGCAAGTACGGATCGTTCCTGATGTTCACCGAGCTCTTCATACGATCGAGCCGGTCTCGTTCTCTGTGTATCCGATAAACGTCGCAACGCGATCTTTTCGACGTCATCGACCAAAACAACGAAGCGGGAAACATCGATCGCCGAAAAAACCGAAGGCGGAATTTCTACTAGGCCATCGGGAGTGTCTATGATGGTGTGACCGTCGAGAACGATCAATCCTTCTTCCGGCGCGCGTCTCATGAAGCCAGATATCAGAAGGGCTTGATTGTCGTCGATGTTTCCCTCGCGCAGGAGATCGTGGGCGGCAGGCTTGCCTTGGCGCTCTTGCCTTTCCGCCTTGATCAGATCACTCGCCTGCAAATGCTCGAAAACAAGTCTTCGTCGCGCATCTTCGAGAAGTGTCGACTTCCCGACGCCTGACAAACCCACCAAGGCGACAACCCTCCGCTTACTCATGCTTGAAATCCAAGGTCGATCTGCGAAAGCAGGTTATCCAGACAAGAGCGCGGTATGCGAAAGATCGATTGAGGCGGATGCTCTGCGATAACCTTGCTCTCTTGAAGCTGCTTCAACCCAATAGCCGGATCAATATAGGCGGCGAGCAGGTAGTTGATGACTTTGACGGGCGATTCAGAAGATGCTCGCCAGCCGTCGAGGTCTTTCTCGCTATAAACCGACCGTCCGCCTGTCATCTGGAGCAACTCGCGGGTGGATCGCGCAAGACGAACGTCCTCAAGTATTCCGATTGCCGACATTGCCTGCGACGGTAACGACGACGATTTGCCCTTGTAGAAGAACAGGATTGAACCTGGCGGCCCCAAATTGGATGGCGCCCGGCACAGATACACCTTTCGAATTGTGTTGCCCGGTCGCCGCGGACCTCCTCCCAACCCAAGCGCTCCGAAGAGATCCAACTGGTTCTGCTGCTTGAGATCCGGATAGAGGATGTCATGGTAGCCCTCTTTGATCGGGATACCGAACGCTGCGGTGTCCGCCACGATGGCGAAGCGCGGATAATTCAGCCGATGGACATCAAAGTGATTGTCGCCATCTGTCGGCGAGGGTGCGCGCGCGCCCATACGTTTTTCATAGATCCTCTCACCGTCCTCCTTTGTTGCAGTATGGGTGAACCCGAAATACTCAAGAAGATCAATGAGGGAGGTCTGCCCCTCATACGTGGTGACATAGACGAGGTCATATTTGTTCCTTTGAGCGAACCAGAAGACCTTCTTCAAAAGCAGCTCACCAAGCTTAAGACCGCGTCTCTCCGGCCGAACCTTGAACGTGCAGATCTTCAGTATCTTGTTGGCTTTTTCAGTTGCGTCGGTGTCCGAGCCGGTCTCATCCTTTCTGACCAGAAGGCCGGCAATTCCGTCGTCTTCAATGATCCAGCAAAGGCGCCGCTGCTTTACACATTTTTCCGTCCACCATTGATCGAAACCGGGATAGTCCTCGCGCAGGCTGTCAAAGATGGTGTCCGTCAGAGGTATCGCATGAGCGGCGACCTCATCGATGAAACGCACCGGCGCTTCGATCGGCTCATAGGTCGTTCGAAGGAGCTGAACGGCGTCTGCTACATAGAGCACCCGGCGACCGAGTTCTGGAGAATGGCGCCTGGCCCGCTCGTGGAGGCCTCTATCCTGGCTGACAAGAAAGTCCACGGCGCCGATGTGAAGCGCATGCAGCAGGGTCGCGTCGACTATATCGTTGTGCTTCGGAAGAGGCCCGAATGCGTTCGAAAGCTCTGCGGCGGTCAAGCCTCGGACTTTTGATAGGGTTTGAAATTTACCAAGCTTACTGAGAGATATCGCTCGGCGGGCCGTATCCTTGTCGCGACCAACATCATCGCGCGCCGCCTCGTGCACGAAAATATCGACCTTGTGCTTGGCGGCGAGGCTTGTAAGTGCGGAAAAGGCCGGCTCTACGGTTTTATTGTCTTCCAGATGAATAATTACATTCGTATCAATCAGATATGTTTGTGTGTTCATTCCGGAGCGCCTTTTGAAGGTCGGGCTTCGCGTAGAGGAAAGACTGCGGAGCCTTAAATCCAAATCGCTCCTTCAATTCAGGTAAGGTCAGCGGTCTCGCAAATCGGCGCGGTGTCGACAGTTTTAGTGCAAAGCCTTCTTCCAGGCCACTAAAGTACTCGTCGAAATCGGCTTTCTTGATCGATGCAGATCGGCCGTGCTTTTTCCAGAGGGCAGAGAGTTCAAGGCGTTCAACATTCTCAATTTTAATAGCGCCCACCAAAGCCATTTCTGGCGAAGTAGAATAAATATAGGCCGTAGCGCCATGAGACACCGACAAGGGGAAACGCCTTCTCAGCTCGATGGTCTTAACGCCATCAAATATCTTGCCCGAATAGTTCGGCTTTATGCTGATAACGATGTCTCGGTTTGCAGGGCGGGCATCGTCGCGATCGCTAAAAATCGGAAGGACATACTGATCGTCGTCGGCAACGGCTCCGCCAAGCTCGGCCTGAATCCGCACTCCGAACTCCGAATGAACTGGAAATGCTGCATCGATGCGCAAGCTGGCACCGAGAGCGTCGACATAGCGCTGCAATGAGGAGATTTGGACATCGCCTCGTTGTTCGATCTTGGAGATTGCCGCTTGGCCGACGCCCAAACGCTTGGCCATCTCGAGTTGGGTAAAGCCCGCAGCCTGCCTCAACGCCCTGAGAGATTGCCCCACAACGCGTCCCGCGTCGCCATCGCCAACCCGGACGGCGTCAATAAATTCGCGCTCACCCGACATCATTCCACACCATCGCTCTCCGAATCACTTTACCATAATATTCCCTTAAAGGAATATTATGGTAGGAACAAGAACTGGTATGCTGTCTTGAGCTATAGTTTGACTGATGATGTGATTGCGAAGAGCAACTGAATTAGTTGTGTTTCTGGCCATGCATCCGCCCAATAAGCAGCATCGATCACAACGTCAGGACTCTCGGCTATTCCGCGCCCGGCTCCACAATTCCGAATCATTCGTGACGCCGGGCTACCGCTCCACTCTGGCCGTGCCGATTGCTTGGGGGCTCTGCCCCTGGCGCACCGGCTGAAGATGACACCTATATTTACTCGATAGCCCTATAATATCGGCATCATAAAGGACAGAATCCCACTCAAAAGACTGGATCAATGAGTGTACCTGCAATGCGATATCGGTTGTGGCGGAGTTGAGATATTCGTTATGCAGGTGACGCGCATTGAGCTTTATAAATGGGTCTGCGAGAGGCCACTTAGCAAAGTCGCACCGGAGCTCGGAATTTCCGGCACGGCACTCGCCGCTATCTGCAAACGATACCAAGTGCCTTATCCCGGATCAGGATACTGGACCCGCAAGTCGTTAGGACTTCCCGCAGAGTTACCGATCTTACCAGAAGCGTCCGATGAGACCATCGATATCCTGCCGCAAGTCGTAAAACCACGCAAAAAGCGAACAATGGAGGAAGGAGCCACGCGCAAGCCAAAGCTCGTTGCGAAAAGTCGCCGTCCGGTTCGTCACCCGCTGCTTTTTGGTGCAGAAGACCATTTGCGGAAAACACGGGAGGTTAAGAACGGCGAGTTCCTCAGGCCCTACAAGAGGCTTCTGCCGGATCTGATCTCATCAGAAGCCGCGCTTCATCGTGCTCTCTCCATCGCCAACGCTCTGTATCTTGCGCTTGATGAGCGAGGTTACCGCGTTCAAATCGCGCCAGCCGCCGACAATTTGCTGCGGATTCATGTCAGGGAACAAGAGGTCGAGCGAAAGGATCGCAAATACGGTCGCTACCACTCGGGAAGTATTTGGGCACCTGACAGGCCGACTGTTTTTTATATCGACATGGTGCCCGTAGCGCTCGCCATCACCGAGATGACCGAGCGCGTGACGATGCGCTATTTCAATGGCGACTACCATCGTGAGGACAGCAAGCTCATCCGGTCAGCAAAATCTTGGCAGCTGACGCACTCGTGGACAACCGAACAGGATATGCCGTGCGGGCGTTTTCGTATCGTTGCCTACTCACCAAAGAAGGGCGTCAACTGGTCTCGCAACTGGCAGGAAACCAGGCAACAATCGCTTGAGCGCCTGATCCCAGAAATTGTCGAGACGCTAGGGGCGTCAAAAGTTGATCTGCAACGCCTTATGGAGGCCGAAGAAGCGGCGGAGGAGCAGCGGAAAAAAGAGCAAAAAGAGCGGTGGGAGCGATACGAAAGGGAGGAAGATGCGCGAAAAACGGTCCAGGCTCTCGCCGACAGCCGGCAGCAGCTGGCCGAGATCATGGAGAAGTGGGGAAAGGCGATGACCGTAGAGCGATTCTTCGCGGACGCAACAGAGCGCCTAAAGAGCGCGGATGACGCCCGTCGGCAGCGTTTAGAAGGACGTCTCGCGCTCGCCAGAGCAGTGATGGGAAGCGTTGATCCGCTGGATTTCATTGAGAGCTGGCTCACTCCAGAGGAGCGATACCGTTCAAAAATTTCTAGCGGGTCGTGAGCTCAGTTTTACAGCCGCAGCTAACGGCAGTCAGGCAATGGCAAGGCTGGTAAAGATCACCTTGGCGTTAGAAACCCAAATCGAAGAATAAGCACGGGAGGTATCTTTAGCTCGTAGAGGTGATCGGGATTTTCACTTTTGCGATCTGCTCAAAGCTGTCTACGGCAGCGACATAGTTCGTTGCCGCGGCATTTAAGAGCTTTCCCGCCTCCAACGCGCGTTCATCTGCATTCAGCGCGTTCGATCCCGGGTGAGGCGTTGACCACGATAGGTTCGTGTCGACAGGGTAGGTATTAATGGCGATCGCCTCTGCTAACTCGTTCGCGCTGGCGCGTAGATTAATAAGCTTTTCTTGCATATTCGGATCGACAAAATCATGGTGGGCGCCTCTCCACTCGTAGGTGAACTGGTCGAGACCATCCGTCTTACTGAGCTGCTGCCGGTTCGGTGGACACGAAGTTAGGCTAGCTTAGCTTGCTCTTCGTATTCCACGGGGCTGAGATAGCCCAGTGTCGAGTGTCGGCGCCTCGGGTTGTAGAAGCGCTCGATATAGTCGAACACATCGGCCTTGGCGTCGTCCCTTGTGCGGTAGACCTTGCGGGCGGTGCGTTCGGTCTTGAGCGAGGAGAAGAAGCTCTCCATCGCCGCATTGTCCCAGACATTGCCAGACCGGCTCATTGAGCAGGTGATGCCGTGATCGGCCATCAGGCGCTGGAACTGCTCGGATGTATATTGGCTGCCCTGGTCGGAGTGGTGCAGCAGCCTGTCGGGCTTGCCGCGACGCCAGATCGCCATGATCAGCGCATCGGTCACCAGTTGAGCGGCCATCGATGAACTCATTGACCAGCCCACCACCCGGCGGGAGTAGAGGTCGACGACCGCCGCCACATAGAGCCAGCCCTGAGCCGTCCAGATGTAGGTGAAGTCGGCGATCCACTTCTGGTTCGGCGCCGACGCCACGAACGCCCGGTCCAGGATGTTGGGCGAGACCGCGTGGCGCTGCCCGCCATCCTTGGGCAGGCCGCGCCGACGAGGGCGTGCCCGCAGGCCTTCCTGGCGCATCAGCCGCTCGATGCGATGCAGGCCGGCCTCGAGCCCCTCGGCCAGCACATCGTGCCAGACTCGCCGGGCGCCATAGGTGCGATCACTTCCGGCAAAGCTGGACCGGATCCCGGCGACAAGCACTTCGTCATATTGAGTCCGTCTGCTCGGCGAGCGGTTGAGCCAGGCATGGAAGCCCGAGCGAGACACACCGAGCGCCTCGCAGATCCACGAGACCGGCCAGATCCCTCGGTGCTTCGCAACAAAAGAGAACCTCATATCGAGTCCCTGGCGAAGTAGGCCGCGGCTTTTTTTAGGATATCGCGCTCCGCCTTGAGCTTGGCGACCTCACGGCGCAGCTTCTCGATCTCAAGCTGCTCGGGCTTCATCTGCCCATGACCGGGGAAGGCCTGCTGCGGGTCGGAAGACTGCTCGCGCACCCACTTGCGCAACACGTTCACATGCAGATCCAGATCGCGGGCCGCCTGCGCCACCGCAACGCCCCGTTCCCTGACCAGCTTAACAGCCTCGAGCTTGAACTCCCGGCTGAACTTGCGTCTCTCCATAAAAACTCTCCAGTTCCAAAAACACCTTAACTCGGTGTCCTCAAAACCGGCAGCAGCTCATACTGCGATCAAAGGAGAAGTTGAAATTGTGCTCCCGGAAGAAGAGAAGATCTGAGTGCAACATTGAACGTAGTTTACGGAGATTCTCTACATCGTGAGGGTTTGGGGTCACCGGTTTTTGCAGCGCAAGTTGTTGCTGTCCGCCATATACCGAGAGCAAAACTCCAATGACTAGGAGGCCCCACCCTACCCACTGACTGGTTTCCGGAATGCCGAGTTCTGTCCCAGTCGCGGCCCTAAAAACCCCTTCAATGACATGCTGTACGATACTCGTCAGCACCCCGATGCCCGCTATAGCGATGAGCGATCCTAAGCGCGACGGCGTTGATCCCCAAAGAAGTTGCGCTATTCGGACAGCATGCTCCCCGTTTATATTCATCCGCTCCCCGCCTGTTCCCTCAAAATCGGAATCCGAATCTACCCGTGTCGCTCTTGCACGCGATGATACCCTCCTTTTCGCCGAGAGTTGACATACAATAGCTGTTCGCTTGCTGGAGGTAGCGAATATCCTGGCGAGCCGCTTTCGGGCTAACATTACCATGATCTTGCTGGCTCTATGTCTATCTCCGTTTGCTTGCGACATCGGCGCACAGCTTGGCTTCGAAGCTCGAAAATACTTCGGAAAATCAACTATCATAAATCCGCGATGAGAACCGGAAGCTCCGAATGGAACATTTGTGTGCACAGAAATATGATCCTGATACACAGCAGTTTGGTATTGGATATGGAAATTCTACCGTCTGGGTAATAGGATAATGGCAATCGCGTCTAAGCTGCGTCACGTTACATCCGACGAAGATGCCGATGCACTTCCCCAGCATTCGATTGGTGCGTTCCTGCCGATGTGTAGCCACGACATCGGAATGTTCAACGACTTCTTCGCTGACGAGATCGACTCTTGGATGGCTTCCAGCGTTGCGTGTTGCGACTCTTGCTACGATGACTTTTTGGCCCACTGGCCCGGGGTCGCATTTCGCAACCTGGATTTCCAGAGAGGGTCCACCGATATCACCTTGTTCTTCGAAACCTCGCGGATGCGGGATGTATATTCGCCGGCGGAGTTTTCATCGCTCGTTAATTTCGTCACATGTCCACGGTGTGACGACATCATCCGCTACAACTTCTGGGTATTCGAGCATCGCTTCAGCGAAGTCGAGAAGATAGAGCTCGCCATCGAGCAACTGTCCGAGCTTGGTACGCACACGCCGTTTCTGTTGTTAGAGCACCCATTCGCCGTCGAGGTTTTGGAAGCTATCCGATCCCACGTCAAAGCTATCCACCCGCAAGAGTTCCCGAACAAGTTGTATCGAGCGCGCTGGACCGCCGATATTCTGGGCAAATTCCAAAACCCGGAGGACGTGACGACCTTTGGCCCCGCACCAATCGAGGTCGTTGGCGAGGGACGTTTCAACCACGCGGGTAACTCGGTACTCTATGTGGCCGACACGATACAGACCGCACGACTTGAAATCGGCGGCAAGGAGGACGAGGTTTTTGTCGCGTGTCTTAAACTGCACCTGCTGCCTTCGCTAGTGCTTGATCTGACCGATCTCGACGAGGACTTGCCGTGTTTCGATATCCTGAACGCGATTTCATTATCCGCTTTGCTGGCCGCCCCGCATATCAATGCAGGTTGGTCAAAGCCGCAGTACGTTTTTTCGAGGTTCGTCGCCGACTGCGCGCGTTCTGCGGGCTTCGCTGCGATACGATATGGCTCCACGAAAGACAGCGAAGGGTCGAACTATGTCTTGCTGGAACCGCTAGCCGATTTCGAGAGCCGTGCGACATTGATTTCCATTTCGAACGGATCGTCAACGTCAGACTGATCCAACGGACTTTCGCTAGCGGGGCCGTTGCGACTGCCGACTAAGTCGGTCAGCGCCGCCACTTAGAAGGCGATATGGAGGATCGATAAGCTGATCTTAGGGGGCAGCACCTCACCCCCAATCCGGTCGCGGGCTATACCTGACAGCAATGCCGGTTTTGGGGATGCGCGGGACCCCGCGCTAGCGACAAAAGTGAGGGCGCGCATAGCATTTACTCAAAGCTCATACGAGAGGCCTGCTATTAGAAAACCGCCCCATCGACCGGGAACGATTCGAACTTTTTCGCCGCCAAACACCGCCGTATGTACGCTTTTTCTTACGTCCGTTAATCAGCGCTTTTTACGTGGGTGTAGTTTGGGCGGTTATCGGCGGGAATAGAGGGTAATCGGCGGAATTTGGCGCGCCGCACCGGGTGATGATGAGAACTATGTCTACGCTATAGCCCTCTAAATCGGGCGGGCATATTGCGTTGTAACCTGTTAGTCTGGAAGCAGTATGTGGCCTAGAACGGGTGCATGAAGCCTTCCGCCGTTTGCTTGGTCACCTCGCACCTGCGTCATATTCTGAGCGCCAGCTTTTTGAGGTGTACGCACTGTTCTCGCGCCACAAATTCAGTGCGCCGTTCCTCGGATGGCTGCATATAGAGGATATGAAGCGGCAGAGACTCACTGGCCGCCCGCAACTCCTGCTTCAGTTTGGAAAGCGCGGCGCCGGCGGGGCCAACAACTAAAATATCGATATCTTCGCCAATGCCGCGCAGTGTTGAACCGAACATATAGACTTCGAACTGTTCCAGCGAGCCGCAATTGCCCAGCAGGTGCGAAGCAATCTCACTGGCTGTCATCAGGCCGTTCTCAAACGTTCCCTCAGTTCTTCCCATTTCATCACCTCGCACCCTAGCGCATTTCCGGCCTCGATCGCTTCAGGCGATGGACTCCCGTTAGGATTGATGTTCCAAACCACATCGACAGGACCAAAGTCATCCCAGAGGCTGCGAACGGCGTCTGCGGTTGGCTCATAGTCGGCGATCATACCGATTCTGAGAACGGTTCCGCTCCTGAGCGTAACCCGATGAACGCGGTCATACTCCCTGCTTACCTCCTGCACCCGACCATACTGTCGGAGCAAGCGGTCAGAGAACAGGTACGTCTTATGGGAAGCCGTATTCGCGTTTCCGTCAAGCGCAGCCGAAATTAAGGTTCCGGAACTTCCCCAGCCTACATGGACTCCCCCAAGATATTCGATTGCCTCACCATGCCAAACGCAGGACTTCCGGTAACCGCACAGGAAATCTATTTTCGGATACGTTTCCCGGTAGCTCGCCGCCGTTGCCGCGTCGATCTCATGCGCAGCCGATATCACGGCCAAGACGTCCGGCTGATCCTGAGCTACAATTCGGATGAGCTCGCCCTCCACATGCCCTGCGGTCAACGGTGGCTGCTCTGCGATGTTGGCGAGCACATATTTGACCTGCCAGTTCACGAGAATATGCCTTCCATTGCCGCGGGAAAGCGGATCGCACGGCCGGCCACACCGCAAACATGGCGTTCTGCTAAGCCGCGCACATGCTCCTGATATTCTGCGAATGTCCGGCGTTCGTCACCAGTAGCGAGTCCCAAATTCGCCTGAATGATGGCCTGAACGCGATAGTGGTTCGGCAAGATGACGCTCCGCATTCGCTGGCTCCACGCCTTTGCGGCTTCGGCTTCTGGATCATACTCGAAATTCGATCCATGCTCTGGAGCAAACTTGTCCCAGATGGCTTTATTCTCGGCCATCACTCCAACAACCGCTGCTCTCACTTCGGCGCGATCCTCATAGGCCCTAATCCCCTGCTTTGCTGCCAAATTGGCAAGGTGATTTTGCTTCCATTCCAAGAGAATGTTGCGAGGGAAACCGTCGGGATCCTTATCGATCTTCGTGTGGCACGTCGGACAGAGCAAAATTAGGTTCTCGAACGCATCGGGATCGAAGTCACCTGCCGGTCGATCTTCATGGCGAGGCCCGGCCTCGCCATGCGGAATTACGTGGGCCATTTCGGCGATGTGCTTGTCTCCACCCAATTCGACCGGGAACAACGCGTCAAGACAATCCGGTTTCTGGCAGTGACCCGATGCCTAGGAAAATAATCGCAATCTTGTCGCTGCCGGAATCGCCTTACGCTCTGCCATTAAACTCCCCAGTTCATCACCACTTCAAATATGAGATTGGCTGTATCGAGTGCCAGCCCGCGTGCTGTTCCGACGGAAAATAAAAGAGTGTGCTTCTAACTTGACGATCCTGCGCGGTTCCGGGATGTCATGTAGGAAAGGGAAGTTTATCTGCGCCTAAATACCGCGCGGCCAGTAGAATGAAGGGTAGCATTGCAGTTCTCCGAGCGAAATCATCTAATTCCGCTTTAAGCAGAACGACGGAAGGTCTGCAATGACCGAAATGAGGGCGACGTCAGCCCCATTCGACCCCGACATCAGCGAAGCAGCCAGGGGAACCGTTCAGGCTTCCTGCTCACGTATGTCGGTAGAGCCTCGCTTGGACGCTGCGGTGGTGCTACGCAGAATAAGTGATGATGAACAAGAAGGCACACCTCTATGACCAGTTAAGTCGCGGAACTTGCGCTAATAGTCGACGCTTGACGCCTTCTTCGCGTGCCAGAACCGAATGCCGCCATCATCCACCCTCAAGGCAACGATGACGAGTTTGGCACCGGATGTTTCGTCGTAGGATGTTGACGAGCGGTACTTCCAAAGTGTGATCGTCGAGACCAGACGACGTTTCAAGCCCGACAACGTCACCTCTAGCCACGCTGGCGTTGCCCATAGGATCTCGCCTCCGGACTGATGGCGATATTTGTGCTGGTCAGGGTTCGGCTCCCACTTTCCCCAGACCTGGCTCTCCAGAGCGAGGCTGCCACTGGCGTCGTGCCACTCGCCGACTATGGGCCCTTCGGTCAAAGACAGCTGCTTCGTTAGATCTATTCCCAGTCGCGGCCTTGACGCCGCTCCGTGAGCGGCGAGTTCTTCGCCTTGATCGATGCCAAGACCATAATGTTCTGGTGCCCAAACTAGTGGCTCGAACGGGCTCGCCTGCCGATAGTGCCGATCATAGTACCCGCCGTCCCAAAACTCCGGCAGCCAGAAGTCGTGGCTGGGCTTTTTGGAGAAAGACGTACACCGTTGAACCGCTCCTTTCCGCTCCGACAGTGCGGACGTGATATTCACTGAAACGCCGTCCGGCGATGTCCACCTGCCATAGAGCGGGATAAGGTCGGCGGGATCGCGGTCGATGATCTTGAGCTTTTTTAGCACAACGTCTGGAGCTTGAAGCGACTCCTTCTGCTTCTCGCGCGGTCCGAGAAGTTTCTCAAACGCCCGTTGCGGGGTGCCGTCCTTGCGATCAGAAAGCCAAGACCCGTCATCGAAGGTGATGTCGTAGCGGTCACGCCACTCGCGCCACTTATCACTTTCGTCATCATATGTTCTCGCTACGACGGGGTGGGAAGCGAACAGTTTGGTGGCCGCGCTAAACAGTGCGTGCTTTTGAACATGCTCTCTGAAGTACTCGTGCTGGTCATTGCGATCACGGCGGTAACGATCATGGCCGGGGAAATAGCTCATGTCCTTTGCCTCGGGCCATCGCGCCACAATCTCGCTCGCAAGAAGGTCCGCTACCGTCCCATGAGGCAAGCCAAAAAGACGCGCTAAGTCATCGAGCTCGGATTTGTTGAATTCATAGTCAAAGGAAAAACCGGATGTGGCCTCCGCGGGCGCCGGCCACTCATCTGTCTTCACCGTGCCGTTCGGAGGCGTGTCGATTTGCGCACGCAAGATCGCAAGCGCTTTGTCAGGACGCCCCCCATTACCGATATTCTCGAGGCAGCGTGCGATATGCACCTTGTGCATCACATGGACATCAGCCCGCTGGGCGAGCGCCAGCAGTTTGGGGCGCAAGAATGCGAGAGTGCTGCCGTGCCTTTTTGCGGCCCGGGCGAAACCGATGAGAAGCCACTCCTGTGAGTTCTGGAAGGGCAGCGACCTGTCAGTCGTAGCGAGCGCCGGCACCTCGCGAACGTCGAACCGATCGAGCAGCAATTCCAGCTCCTGGTGCAAACCCAGCTCGACAGCGGTAGAGAGAGAGCGTGCCACCGACCACCTGACATACGCGTCGTCATCGCCCAAGAGATGCCAGAGAATGTCGGCCAAGAAACCAGGTTCTTGCCGCGCGGCCGCGAACTCGGCTCGATAAGGGCCTTCACCGATCTCATCCGCGAAACGCGAGGCCGTGCCGGAAAGGAGTAGCTCGAAGGCTTCGAGCGCGGCAGCACCGGACGCAATGTCACAGAGCGAGATTGCCAGCTGGAGCCATTCATCTCCATCAAGCTCTATCTCGTCGATCGCAACCTTTTTCAGTATCTGCTCGAGCACGAAGCGCTTGTCGTCGCATAGTTCCGAAAGCTGGTGGATGCGCCGGGCCATATTGGAATAACGATCATCAAAAAGCTGGGCTCCTTTGTGCTCGAATAGTGAGGCGATCAGCTCCTTCGAATGTGAGCGCAAGTGGGCGGCTTCACTCGCCCATACCGCAATGCACTCAATTGTTAGGTCGATAGCTCGGTCAAACTCGAACTCAGTTGCCTCGCAAATGGCGAACAGGAACTGCAACCTTTTGCCGTAGGGGCACGCGTTTCGCACACCTGCCACGAACTGAAGACGAGCTCCGAATGGAAGGCGCTTGTCCTCATCGATCATCCTGATCGCCTCGTCTATCGAAGCGGCCGATGTCGGATCGCAGCGCTGGACAAGCGTCGCGATGGTTTCGTCGACCTGTTCTTTGGTCGGTCGCGGCGGCGTATGAGCGAGGAATTGGCTTGAAGAGCGATTGCGGTCGTTGAATTCGTCCTGCTTCTGCTTAGCAAATGCCCTCGCTTGTTCGATCGCGGTCTTTTCCTCTTCGGTAAGCGTCCCTGGATAGCTATCACCAGCCTTTAGGAGACTTTCCCATAGCGTTGGCCAAGCGCCGTCCATATGCTCGGCGCGCAGTTTCCCAAGGATCACATTCATGATGGCCTTACGGTCGGCAGGGTCGCAAACGCTTAAAAGGTCGGAGATGCCTTCACCGACCTGCCAATCCCACCAGCCGTGATCCTTGCACAATGTGAGGAGCAGCGCGGCTCGTACTGGCGAGAGCTTCCCCTTTTTCGCTAAGTAGCAAACCAGCTGGGGTAAGCCATAGGAAAGCTCAACCACATCCTGGTCCTTCCATCGCACGAGTTTTGCGATGGCTGCAAAGCCAATTGAGTTCGCCGCCGAACGCCCGAACAATGTCCAGCCAAACTTCCTGGGTTCGTAGTGAGCGATTGCTTGGCAAAGGTTCATGAGGCGCTGCGCGGCCACGGGAGAGAGTTCGCCGCCGGGCTGAACGACGCCATAGTGTAGCAGAGAGTAAATTTGCTGGAAGTCCTCGCCGCCCATCTGGTCGAGCTGTGAGAGACCCTGGCGGTAGTACTCGCGTGCCTCGTCGACGCTCATAGCGACCAGAGTTGCGGCGAGATCGGCGTATCCTTCGCCGCGAGAGCCAATGTTCTCATCTTTTCGGATTTGTTCCGAGACGTGGCGCGCAAACTCTCCAGCCAGGCTGTGCAAAGGTGGCCTACGAGCTAGATGGGCCAAGACCCTGAGCTTCTGATAGGGCGCGAACCGCCCGGCAGAAACAAGATCGACCACGGCGCGAGCCTGTTCCGACGTAACATCAGCTGCGTAGGAGAAAAGCAATTCCACGCACGCGAGGCCCAGTGTTCGCGATTGCAAATCTACTGCGGTCTCGGATCGCCAATGCACGCTGCTGCGGGTCGTCGATTGCCAGATGGAAATGAACGCATCCATGGTGGCGACACTGACCGGCTGCTTTGAAAGGATCGCCTCTTGAATGGGCTGCATCAACGTCAACGCGAGTTCGATGGCATCAACGATCTCGTTGCGCTCAACAGAGTTGTATCGAGCCTTTTCCTTTGGGGACTTTCGCTTCTTGACGCCTCGCACCGGTGCGGTGCTGACGGTCTGCTCCGCGATGAACTTGGCCAGCTCTTTCTTATCGCTGATGGCCTTGGCGCGCTTCGTAATCTTCAGTTCTATGGGAAGGAGATCGTGATAAGCGAGCGGCTTTCCGGCAGACCAGGCGCGCACGCAAGCACAAATGAGAGGCTGCCAGACCTTCGGATGTCCATAGCGCTCGCTGTAGTCATAGCCTGAGGGCCGCATCTCTGGGACATTGCGCATCAGCGAGGCCGCTACCGACCGTGAGCCCGTTAGCAGCACGGTGAGCGCAGCTTGGATGATGTCTCCGGCGATGCTTCTATCCTCTCGGAACGAATAGTCCTCACGATCTTCCTGATCATCTGGCTCCGAGAAGGCCTTGAGTGACGCCGAGAGTGACTTGGCTTGCGCCCGAGTGATGTATTGGGGCCGCGTCAGCAAGCAGATCTTCAGCGCGGCGGACTTGCACTGATCGCCTGCGGCGAACTCTACGAACTCGGCAAGCGCGTCATCGCCGGTCGTCAACTTCAGCTGGTCGAGCAGCGTGAGAAGAGCATCGCTCGCGGCAAGTGAGAAACGAGCAGTCCAGCGGGTGAGATTGTGGTCAACGTTCTCAAGGTCGCCATGCAAGACGCTGGCGAACAACACTGCTGCAAAGTCGGCTGTCTCAGGCCCGGCACGGTCATGAGGCGGGTCTTCCCCGGGGAGCTGCGAATGCCAGTTGATCCACCGGATCGTACTTTCGCGCTGAATCATTGCTTCTTCAGCATCGCCCGCAAAGCTGTACGATATGGTGAGGCGCGCACTTCGCGCTCCCCGCCACCCCGACCTATCTGCGAATAGTCGGCGCTGCGCATCGGGGTCACCCAGTGTCACCGCTAGAGCAGGCGAGCGGCGAATGAACTCATCGCCCCGCATGTTGGCGGTCGCCACTTGCGCAAGGCGCATCGTGAGGTTGAGGACACGGTCGAAGTCGCCTGCCGCCACGGCAAGGCGGAAGGCTGCTCGCAGGCGCGCGAGCGACAAACGTCGCCGGCCGAACTCCGACTGCACAACAGAGGGAAAGCTGGAGGAGTCCGCCAGAGCGAAGGCGCGATCACTGTCATTGATGACGACGAGGAAGTGGGGTAGCGCCTCGGCGGCATAGGACGATGATGCCTGGCTCGCCAACAGTCTGTCGGCGATCACTCTTTGTGCGTCTACTTCGCTTGAGTAGGTCTCGCGGACATATGTCTCAGTAGGCTCGTCGCGGAATATGGCTCCATGAGGTGTGAGTTCTAGCATGGGGGCCAAGTCCGATGCGGCGGTATTCACCTGAGATGCCGGCCAGCCCAAAGCACCCGCCAGGTCGTCAAGGGGAATGGGCGGCGGCAGAAGCGAGAGCGCCACAAAGAACTCGCGAACCTCGTTCTCGGGCCAACCCGCGATGTGAAGGTCGTTGACGATCTTCGCGCACCGCTGGGCGATAATCTCCTTGACCGTGATCGGAGTGGACGGCGCCGTGCCGGAGACGTTTATGTCCCAGGTGGTCAGCAAGTAGTCGAGCACGCGGGCGTTTCGGCCCGACCGGGAGAGTGCAGTTGCAACCTCTACCTCGGAGATCGTTGGCCTTCTCGCCTCCAGAAACTGACGCGCTTCGGGCTCGGTGAACGGCCCCAGTTCGAAGGGCTCGACCCTCGCGCGGGCGATGACGGTGTCTTTGCGGTGCGTGCGGGCCGTGAGCATCAACTTCACGCCATCAATCGGCTCGTGGTCGAGCATCGACAAGAGCAGTTTGGGAAACGCGTCCTCACGGCGATAGTCGGCCTCTAGCTGGGCATTGTCGGCAGCATCAATGATGATAAGTAGTCCGCGCTTCTTCGACTGGGTGACGATGGCAGTGGCGGCTTGGCTAAACCTCTTTCGAGCAGCTTTCAGAATCCGGCGGTTGTCATTCTCCGACGGAAGGAGGAGATCGCAGAGCCCTCTAGATGCGAGCTCGTTGACGATCTGGACGATGCCGACGCTCGGCAGATGGCGAGAGTGCTCTTCAGACCGGTAGGCGCCTCCGCCAAAGCAATCAAAGACGA
Source organism: Brucella sp. BE17 (assembly GCF_039545455.1). Taxonomy (NCBI): domain Bacteria; kingdom Pseudomonadati; phylum Pseudomonadota; class Alphaproteobacteria; order Hyphomicrobiales; family Brucellaceae; genus Brucella; species Brucella sp. BE17. The sequence continues at coordinate 1,106,320 of NZ_CP154468.1, forward strand.
CGACCTCGAACTCGTTGCTCAGGCGCGCGGCGAGGCTCTGCACAAAGACGGTCTTCCCCACCCCTCCTTCGGCATGCACGAAGATTGGCATGGATAGCTGCGCGACCTTTGCGCCGACGATGTCGAGCTCTGTCCGTTCGACTATCGCCCCAACATCAACGAATCGCGTGTCTGCGGGGAACAAATCTTCTGGCTCGCAATCAAGCGCGTCGAGAACATCCTCACGCCTGATCAGGTTCTTTCCTTGACCACTGGGACCTGCCTTCTTCAGGACGAGATCCTGCAAGTCGTGCAGGCGCAGTTTGGCCTGAGAGTCCGCACCCGCCGACCAATCCGTGAGCGTTCGGCGGAGCGCGTTGCTTTGCCCCTGGAGGTTCTTCTCGGCGGCACGAAACTCTACGCGGGAGAATAGGCGCTTCGGATCGGGAACGCCGCTCTTCGCACAGATTGCAGTCAGGTAGCTTACCTGCCGACCAGCGCCGCGGCTTGTCGCAGGAACGCCGCTCTGAAGAGCGGCAAGTGCCTCCCATAGACCGGGGCCAAACGAGGCGTTTGTCACGAAGATAAAGGCAGTTTTGGCATCGACTTCTGCGGCCGTGAAATCCTTCTCATAGCCGACGATTGTCGCGCAGAATTTCTCAATTGTTTTTCGGAGAAAGGAGGCGGTCACCTCATCGGGGCGCAGCTTGTATTTGAACTGCACCGTTTCAAGCCGATCGCTTGCGGCGAAGTTGTTGCCATTGCCGTAATACAGCACGAGGTCCGCGACCTCCTCGGCCTTGTCGCCGGGCTTCGCGGTCTCGGTCGAGGAAAGACCCTCGACGGCAATCGCGAAGAGGTTGTCCTTGGGGAATACGAGCTGAAGGGCTCTTCGTGCTGCCCAACGCTCGTGAAAAGTGTGGCCCGCCCGCGACGCTCGAACGGTATCTAATTCGTCGCTATGATCAATTGTAGGCATGAACCACTACTGCTTTAACTAAAATACCTTAGACGCATCATGAATCACGAATGATAAGCCTGCCGGTGGTGACTGCAACAGCATAGAGAATACAGCACACATTTATCGGTCTTCGTCATCAAGCCGTGACGTATTCTTGTGGGAATCACTCGACCGAAAGAGATTCAAACATTTCTGCCGCCGAACGCCGCCGTTTCTACGCTCTTGTGAGCGCGCACCGGGTGACGATGACAGCTACATCTACGCTATAGCTCTCTAAATCCCAGTAGTATTTCTACGGATAACAGAGTGGAGTAAGAGGAGTTTTTACCTCGTCAGCGGGGTAAGGGACATTTCGAGCCCTTGCCAGCCGCCAAGGCGCGATAGGAAGACTCATAGCTTTTGATATTGATGGAGACCAATGCCTCAATCTATCGACGACGGCGCTACCACGGCCGTAGGTTTATGATCGGCGGTTTTAGGCCGTGGACAGCAGACAGACGGCTTTCAGCGGATAAGCGTTGAAAGCGGTCGTATAGTCCACTGACGAAGGCGAAGTGCACGAAGATGTGCCCTGAAGCAGAGGCACACCTGCAAATGGACGATTGCCGATGCAACTCGGCGCGGAGCAACGTACTATGTGAAGATCATCCGCGTTCAGGATGGAGCTCCGGCAGAGCTTTGAAAGATGCCTTGACCGGGCCGTCCAGCATTTCTCGAGCAAAGTCGGACCTGTCACCGTCCTCGATATCCGCGAGGTATTGCAGAGCGATTTGTACTCGGGCCACTAGAGCCAACGAGTTCCGTCGACAGGCCTCATTGATCCAGTCGGCTGCGACCCGAAACTCACGATAGAAAAATTCAAAGAGAGCGAAAGTAATGGGCTCGACGATGCCTTCGAGGTGGCACACGATCGAACCTTCACCCGGGACATCATGGACGCGCACGGCATTGAATTCTACTTCGGGGCCGACTGATCGCAGGACCACGGGGGCTGAGGCGACCTCCAAGAGAATAGCCGTGTCGATGCGCTCGTCGACGCCGTCGATCCTGGCTACCGACGGCACCATCGCAAGATGGGACAGGATCATCCAGCTGTGGAAGTCGTGGTATATTTCGCCCGGTGTTTCTTCGGGGTCTAATTCGATGCGGCCGTGTCTGCCGTTCGCTTCGACGAGTAGTGAACCGTCTTCGGTTACCGTGAAGTCGACAAGGCCTATTCCCGGTTGATAAGTTGCGAAACGGGCCCCGGGCTGCACGGTCTGCAGGGTGGGTCGTGTTTCCGCGAGCGCCAACACGAGATCTAGGGATAGCCCAAACCCACTACTTGCGGCGTCTAGAATCGCCTGGGCGGTCACAATATCGCCCAGCGGCAGATTAGAAGATGCGCCTGTGAGCCATCTAGCCGCCGTGGACGGATCCGATAGTTCCGATTGGGTCAGTTCATGAGCGATCAGGGCCGCCAGTTCGCTGGCCAACAATTCGGGGAGCCGCACGATCAAGACCGGCTCACCCGACGGTTGCATCGCCGGCTTGAGGTAGCCGTCTTTGACCAGGCGCTTGATTGTGGCATCCGTGAGCCTCTTGGTCAGCTTCTTTTTACGGACCATGAAGACGCCCATGGATTGCAGGACAAGCGCGATTGGACGCTTCCTACTGCGGGCGTCATCAAGCACGGCCCGGGCTATTTCATGAAACTGATGGCGCAGTTCCTGACCGAGAAACGCTTCTCGAGCGTGGGCGATTATCTCAAGGCCCATCAGGGGCGCGAGACTCACGCCCCAGTTGGGATCACCAAATTTGGCGTTCTGCATGACGCTCCAGACGCGCATTCGCAACGCCCACGGAAAGCGCAATTCGCGGGCCGATTGCGCGCCGCGCATCAACCATATGCGCATGTCCGACAACATGTCGACCGCCGCGCGGAACTCGGCGTCGCTCATCCGATCCACGGCAATCCGAGTGGCACGACGCCCGATCTGTGATTGATCGCGACCGCCTTTGCTCTCGAGGATGCGATGGACTGCGGAGTCGTCAAACGTCACAACCACTCGCAGACCAACACCGAAGCGGCTGGAGCTGAGATCCTCTATCTCGGCAACGGCCTTCTTGTCCCTAGGGTCGATACCGTCCAGTGCCAGAACCAGATGCGGATTCTGGTCGCCCCGCGAAAGTTGCATTAACCACGCCCGGGCTTCCTCTTTTGTCACGGGCCAGTTCAGTTGATTGGCTAACCGATCGGCGACGGCCTGAACAATGCCGCTACGTCCGACTTCGATCAAAAGGGTGGCGAACCGGTCTGCCTTCCGGGTTCGGCCCGCTAGGTCGCGCAGAATGTTGCTTTTGCCGATGAGCGGCGGACCTTCGATCAGGATCAGGCGCTTTCCTTCCTCAAGCAGATCGATCGCTTCTTCAGTCGCCTCGCGTTGGATTAGGAAGTCTTTGGTGAATGGGAGACCGGGATTGTCGGAAGTGGCGGTTAGATCCTCAATGGTAGCATCGCTGAGCTGCTCTACCGCCTGCCGCCAGATCGTGGGTTCGTTCCCCATCAATGTCTGGATCGCCTGCTTCAGGTTCCCGGCAGCGAGCCGCGCGGCGGCATTTACGGTCGCGACAAATTGGGTTTTCGTGAGCGTGTCGGCTTCGAGGCACTGTCCGGTGTAGCTGTCGAAGATGCGGGTTTCATCGCCATTGGTCACGATGACGATGGGCGCCATCGGATCGAGTACCCGCGCGTAGGAGAGACCTTGTGCTTCATCCTCGGCGGACAAGGCGTTGCCCTCCCGCTTTAGCTCGAGGACGGCCAGGGGCACGCCACCCTTCTCAAGAACGATGTCTGATCGCGCCTGCTTGTCGTAGCTGTCGGTGTTGTCGACATCGATTCTCGAGCGTCCAAAGGTGAACGAGAACTTGACCTGGTGTCTCACGTGAGCGGGGTCGAGCCACGGGAAGACCCGCATGACAGTGCCGCGGATTGCCGCTTCAAGATCGGTCTCGGTCTTCTTCTTGGTCAGTTTGTTCGCTGGCATTAGAGTCGGCTCGGTTTGGATCGGAGAAACGTACTCTGCGTCTGAAAAAGTGTCGAGAAGCGGATCGTCACTGAATCGTCGCCTCCCATCAGAATGGGGACGGCGGATAGGGCGAGGACATCCCCGGGCTTTTTGCTCTATCCGAGCGCAACTGGAAGGCTGGCGGGTGGATAGCGCTCAGCAAGCCCGTGCGAGTTGCCTACTATGGAAAAGGCGACCAACCAGGCTGAAAACGATACGAACTATTTTGCCGCCAAACACCGCCGTATATGCGTTTTTTCGCTCGTAGGTAATTTACCGCTCTACTCTTGGGCATAGTCTTGGCGGTTACCGGCGGTAATAGAGGGCAATCGGCGGTATTTGGCGCACCGCACGGGATTCGAACTTTCTTCTGAGCATTGATATAACTGTATAACGTACGTCTGCCTTTGGGAATTCGGCGTTGAGATCTGAATGACCGAAATGAAGGCGCTAAACAGTCCGACCGCTTGCGACCCCTTTGTCGTCGTTTAAAGAGCATTCTTTGTTGCCGAAACCCGCCGTTCGTCTGAAGGAGGAAGGACAGCAGAGCTGAGGCAGCATACAGACGGACTACCTTTGATTTTAAAAGATTTACGAAAAGACTGTAAGTTTGCGAAAATCTAGAGTTTTACCGTGGAAGACTTCAGCAAATCAGTCATGCTAAAGACAGTAGGTTAAATTTAGGAGCATGGCGTGGGTCAGTTGGTTATTCAAACGCATTGGGAAAGGTTGGTTCGTCGCTCCAATCAATTGTTCATTGAAACAGAAGAACGGCTGATCAATGCGAACGCCAAAGGAGATGCTTACGATGTTCAAGACGCAGCATATGAGGCCCTTCGGACCGGCATGTCTGCTGCGATCTTTCTTTATCATTTCGCGGAGGTTGCGTTTGAACGAAAGGCGGTTAACCCGCACCCTGCAAACATTGCTCAAATGCGAACCCTCATAGAAACCCGTTCTCAATCAGTTACAGGTGATGCTCGTCCTGATGACCATCGCATTCTAGGCGGCCTCTCAAACGCGGTGAAGCACGCCGAGCTAAAGGACCCAAACATCATTGAGGTTCCTCATACCGGAGTAGTTGTGCGGATTTCCCACGATAAGCCAACTGTTTTCGATGAAGGCCGTGAAAACGGTACGCCACAGGTTGTCGTAGTGGCGACCGGTGGCGATAGGTCTCTGCGAGCGATCATCGAAAACGTCAGCAATGGCTGGAATCAAATTCTTGGGGTGCCGGTTTAAGACAACCAATCCTATTTAAGCCGTCTGTTCTCGAGGAAACATCCTGTTCGTTACCATTCGTGGATACGATGAGTTCCTTGATCCCGAGAGGAATTGTCGCCCACCGAAAGAGTGGAAAGTGCAGCAGCAATAGGGATCGCTCTTGATCAACACGAGGGACGGTGCCATCAACGATGACCAGACAAGCGGCTACTTTGGCTTTGGATTGAGAATGTATGATCATAAAAAGAATGTGTGTTATCTATGTTTTAGTGATGATGATCTCCGAACGATGATCCGAAGCAACGGCGGTCCGAGGGGCTGCTATTTTTGCCATCGCAAAGATGCTTCTACGATGCCTTTCCAAGAGGTCGTGGACTTTATTTTGGAACGCATTCAAACTTTCTACGGCAAAGCCGGGGACCAGCTGCCCTATGAGTCTAGGGAAGGCGGCTACCAAGGTTGGCATATCGACAGCTACGATATGATCCGCGATCAGATCGGGCTCGACTTGCCTCGTGACAACGACCAGAGCCTATTCCGTGCGATTGTTGACGGCATTGGAGACGACACCTGGTGTGAATACGACTGGCTCGTTCTTGAGCCCGACGAAAGCCTGAGGTTCTCATGGGAGCGCTTCTGCGACATAGTTAAGCATCAACGTCGGTTCTTCTTCCATGATATCGGCAAGTCAGACGGACGCACCCCCGATGCCCGTTCTCCGTTTGAGTTTCTCGAAACAGTCTGTCAGCATGCCGAGAGATCAGGATTGATCATCGAAATCGCTGCTGGGCAGACGTTCCATCGAGCACGGGCACGAAAACCGCGCCAACCAATCACCAGTCCTGCAGCACTCGGGCCGCCGCCCGATCATTTAGCAACTCAATCAAACCGCATGAACCCGCCCGGAATTTCGATGTTCTACGGTGCGGACAAACGCAAGCTGGCGGTCACTGAAATCAGAAATTCGATGGCATCGGTTGGCACCTTTACGACCAATCGTCCCATCCGTATTCTCGATCTGGCAAACTTGCCCGATGTTCCCGGGTTCTTTTCGACTGCATACCGTATGGAGCAACGCATTCTCAGTTTTCTGTCTGATTTTGCCAATCTTATCATCCAGCCCGTCGATAGGAGTGACCGCGTTAATGTCGACTACATTCCTACTCAAGTTTTTACAGAATTCATCCGAGACTTCGAGTTTGAGAACGGCAAGATCGAGGGGCTTCGCTATCGTAGCGCGACAGGCGAAAAAGGAACGAACTACGTGCTGTTCGCCGGGCAGAAGGATGTTGTGGATGCAACGCCGCCAGAACCATTCATCACTACGCGTCCCTGGTTGAAGCTTGTCAGGGTTAAGCATGTCCGTCTGTGAGTATATGACGAAGTAGAATGCACACCGGATCCTGCTGAAAGTGGCCGCTTTATGGGATGTGCCTCCCGGAAGCAGCCCGACCGCATCCCAACCCTTCGCAGTCATTATTAGTATGAAAAGCGAAACGACCGCTTTCAGCAAACTTTTTGGCAGCCTCAACGACCGGAATTGGAGCGCGCTACTGACCGGCAACTTTCGACCCTCCTTATCGCCATTACAGAGGTGTCCGCCGTCGCCCGAAATTTGCCATTCGTTGACGACTTCGACTTTGGATCAACTGGCTTTCCACCCTTGTCCGGTCTGTAATGATTTCATCGCCAAAGATTTTTTGTGAGCAAAGCAGTCTCTGACTTAAGAATCTGTTGGATCGTGATTATGCTTTCGAAAAAGACCGGGGGGCGATCTTATGGATCAGGACGATTTATTTGCAGAGAACTTGACGCTGGACCTTCCAGCACTTCGCCTTGGGCCGGTGCGGGTGACGGTCGGGGTCATTGAGGCGATTTTACGGTCAGCCTCGACGGTGGATGCGAAACGCGAGGGCGAAGTCTTTGTGTCGGCGCGCCTGAAGGAGCCGCTCTACCGGACAGCTGATGGCGAGCGGCTGATAGTCACTGCCCGCAAGAATATCGCTCGCCCCAAGGAAGCAGACGGTGTCCTTATGCGAAGCGAGAGCGGCAAGCTCTCTTGGTTACACCACTGGCTGATAGAAGAACTTGAGAGCGAAGCCGCGAAACATGGCTGGCCAGAGGTTGTTCGCAGGCGCTCCGAGCAATGGGGCCGGAGATTCTCATTTCGCTCTGAGCTACAAAACGCAGATGGCAGCGTCGACGAGGATAAGCGTGGTCTTCGTCCTCCGCAGCTAGGCGCTCTGCACGCTATTGGCGCTCACTGGAGCATAAATACGCAACCTGCGACCATCGTAATGCCGACCGGTACCGGCAAAACCGAAACGATGCTGGCGGCGCAAGCAGCTTACATTCGCAAGCCATTGCTGGTTGTGGTGCCATCGGACGCCTTGCGCTCTCAGACCGCGAGAAAGTTTCTTACCTTCGGTCTTCTTCGGTTTCTGAAGGTGCTACCGGACGATGTGCCGAACCCCATCGTGGGACTTGTCCGCAAGGTTCCAAAAACGACAGAAGATCTGGATATATTCGAGCGCTGTAACGTCATAGTGGGGACGATGGATTCGCTGGCCGACAGCGCTGCGGAAGGTGTATGGCCAGAAATTGTCGGGAGGATCGGTGCGCTAGTTATCGACGAAGCCCACCATATCAGCGCTAAACGTTGGATGAGTTTCCGCGAGGCATTTTCCGGCAAGCCGATCTTGCAGTTCACGGCGACGCCGTTCCGCCGCGACGGGCAATTGGTGGATGGTCACGTGATTTACTCGTACCCGCTGCACCGGGCGCAGCAGGACAAGTATTTCAAGCCGATCACCTTCGAGGCGGTATATGAAACGCTGGCTTCTAACGCAGATCAGGCGATCGCTGAAACGGCGGTTGCCCGTTTGCGCGAGGATTTGAGTAATGGGCTCAATCATCTGATGATGGCCCGGTGCGCGCGTATCGAGCGTGCACGTGCCGTATTCCAAATCTACAAGGCCATAGCGCCCGACCTAAAACCGTTGCTCGTTCACTCAGACATTGGCGATACACAGCCAGCGATTGATGCCCTGAAGTCTGGTGACAGCCGGATCGTCGTCTGCGTCAACATGCTTGGTGAAGGTTTTGACCTGCCGGAGCTCAAGGTCGCGGCAATCCATGACCTACATAAGAGTTTGGCGATTTTGCTGCAATTCACCGGCCGGTTCACGCGCACCGCTGCAGAGAATATCGGCAACGCAACGGTCATCGCGAACACCGCCGAGCCCAACGTTTCAGAAGCTCTTGAGCGACTCTATAGTGAGGACGCCGACTGGAATGAGTTGCTCAGCGAGTTGAGCTCAGCTGCGGCTCAAGAACATGCGCGGCTGGTGAAATTCCTCAATGAGGCGAAACGCCTCGATAGTGGCCCGGACGATGAGGACGTGCCCATTTCGCATAAGCTTCTTAAGCCTGGCATGAGCACGCTCTTCTATCAGGCCGACAAATTCACTCCGAAGGCATTCTACGACGGACTTCCCTCCTCGATGGTGCCGTATCGTGTCTGGCTACACTCACCTTCCAACACGTTGTTCTTCGTCACTCGCTCCGAACCGACAGTCAAATGGAGCCAGTCGAAGTCCGTGAAGGATCGGGCATGGACGTTGTTTGTGCTGCACTATGATGCGGCGCGGAAGCTGCTCTACCTGTCCTCCTCGGATAAATCTTCGGCATTCCCTGATTTAGCCAAGGCCGTGGGCGCTGGCAAGATCATCAATGGGGATGTGATTTTCAGAGCGATGGGTAGGATCACCCGGCTCATTTTCCAGAATTTAGGTGTTAAAAAGCACGGTCGCCGCAATCTCTCCTATGCCAGCTACACCGGCGCGGAAGTCGTCACCGCCCTTAGCCAAGCTGAGAAAAGCGGTTCGCTCAAGGCGCTGCTGAGCGGTATCGGCTGGGAAGGCGGAAAGCAAATCACCATCGGTTGCTCGGCCAAAGGCCGGGTATGGTCGCGGGAACAAGGGCCGATCCCGCGTTTCAACGAATGGTGCGAAGCGGTGGGCGACAAGCTGCTCGACATTTCAATTGATACGTCCAAGCTAATCGACAACGTGCTTTTGCCGACCGAGGTCACCACGCTTCCGAACACTGAATTGCTCAGCATCGAATGGCCCTACGAAATCCTCCGTCAGGCTGAGGAACGTGTCGGGTTCAGCGACGGTATGCGCGAACAAACGCAAACCATGTTCGAGCTTCGGATTACGGGATCGGACATATTGGCCAACACAATTGATTTTGAGATGATCGAGGCCACAACGGGCAGCTGGGCATCTTTCAGATACACGCTAGGCGGTGCCGCAGAATTCAAAGTCGAGCAGACTTCCGGTAATCCGCTTACAGTAACGATCGGCAAACTCTCTGCGTCGCTCCCGAGCTATTTCTCCGACTATCCGCCCCTTTTTCGATTCGTCGATCTCTCGGAGCTCGACGCGAACCTCCTCATCGTCCCGCAAACGCCTTATGATCTCACGATTGAGGACGACCGGTTCGAGGCCTGGCCTTGGAAGGATGTCGACCATAAGCAGGAGTCGATTTGGAAGAAGGGTGCAGTTCGCAAGGAGTCCATTCAATGGCACGTCGCGCAGCAATATCTAGAGGAGGATTTTGACGTTGTTTTCGATGACGATGACAGTGGCGAAGCGGCTGATCTTGTCTGCTTAAAAGTAAACGAGGACTCCATTCGCATGGCTCTCGTACACTGTAAGTTTTCGGGAGGCTCAACGCCTGGCGAGCGTGTGAAGGATGTGATTGAAGTTTCATCTCAGGCTTTGCGCTCTGCGCGCTGGATCGGCAAATTTCCGCTGCTCCTGCAGCATCTGAAAGCTCGAAACGAGCCGGAGAAGCGCAGTGGCCGTCCTACGCGGTTCCTTAAGGGTGATACGACTGACCTCAACCGGATCGTCAAACTCCATCGGTTCCGTCCGATCCAGACTGAGATCCTAATTGCTCAGCCTGGCTTGTCCAAAGCCAAACGAACCCAGGCGCAATCAACCGTTCTGGCGGCCGGTCTGACCTACGTGAAAGAAACTGTGGGGATCGATATGACAATCATCTGTAGCGAGTGATGAGTGGCACATCGCCGGACGAAAAAGATGTTCTGCACTACGCCCGCCTTGTGGACCCGGGTGGGAGCCTGCAGTCAGTTAAACTGAATTTAGCTGCAAGGCCGCGGGTGACAGGCGCTATATTCCACCGATCGCCATTGCGATGACAATTTCCGCACCAACAGAAAAGATTATCCTCATGTCAGATGACCCGATCGTCCCACCACAACCCCATCCGAAACGTGCATTGGTGCGCGGTATCGCCGAAGGCGCGGTGGAGATCATACCCGGCGCCAGCCTTCTCACGAACATCTATGCCGTGACGCACCCGCCGATCGAAGAACTCGAGCGACAGCGTTGGGAGTGGGACATTACTCAGCGCTCGAATGAGCAGGCCGACACGCTTAAGCGCGTCGTCAGTGCATTTCTCCGGATCAAGGCCAACAGCGAGCAAGCAGGCGCTGCGCAGAAATTGTCGTTTGTACGGGGCGGAATGATCACCACCTTAGAGGCTATTGGCAGAGAGGGACTATCGGCCCAGTTGGCAGCAGAGCTGCGCTCCAAGCTAGATCAGACTGCGGCCGACGTCGATGATCTTCTGCAGGGATTGGACGCTGCAATTCTCGCCATGCGCTACGATGAGCGCAACAGAGAATTCATCGACATCATGCACGAGGCTGTATTCGGTTCGTTCGGCAAGTCGACTATACGGAAAGAGATTCAACATCTGCTGGAATCGGGCCAAGCTCCGATTGATCAGCAAAAGGAACTCGCACAGCGTCTCGGTGACAGCATTGATCATTTCAATGCCAACCTTGCGAGATTGAGCACTTATGCAACCGCGGTCAATTTATGAGTTTCTGGGCCGACACGGCTGGACTGAAGGACATGCCCCCTTCTGACTATGCGTATCATGCGCTGAGCAGTGGATAGTGTTGGCTCATCGAACGTCCGCTTGTTAGCTATGCCCGCCCAAAAGCACCCATTCCGCTTCCCACCCCTTCTCAGACGTTGAATGCAGGATAAGCGGAACGACCGCTTTGTGAAGCGTGTGTATGTTACATGGATGTCTGTATTGAGGGCGCATAGTGGTCGTTTAATTCCCCATAAGCCACGGTCTACGCAGGGTCAATAATAACCAATTGACCGAGCACGAATTCAGCCTATTGGCCTCAATCCCCCTCTCTCCGCCTCGGTGTGACCCATCCCTTTTCTACGCCAAGGCATCCTATTCACCGCACGGAGAGCCGCGAGGCCTTCCCCCAGCTTGGCATTCCACGCTTCCATGTTCACGGCCCTTTCCGGGCATGGGATTATTTAGACTATGGCGGTTAAACCGTACAGGAGCAGCAACAAGGCTTTTTCGCCCTCGCCCGGACAGAAAATGGGCGAGAACGATCCTGCCCGCACCGACGCAGCGATCCGCTCTATCGCCCGCTTGATCGGCCGCCAGATCGCCCGTGAGCAGTTCGAACGCAAAATTGCGCAAGAACGTAAGGCCCAGAAACAATATCTTCCTTCGCCCTGATCGTCCAACAGCCGGCCTCGCTGGCAAGCGACATGTACGCGAGTTTCACCCGTTGCCTGCTCTCTGCGCCGGGCTGACGAAGTTTTTTCTTGAGACCGTTTTGGTCTCATGCTATAGGTGACTAATGAGAATTATTGCCCGTCGTACGTTGCGCGAATTTGTCGAAAGCCTCGCGGGGCAGAAAGAGCAGCCAGCCGTAAAGTCCGCGCTCGATGCTTGGTTCGACGAAGTCAGTAAGGCGGAGTGGGCAAGCACCGCCGATGTGAAGCGACTCTATGCGACGGCGAGCATCGTCAGCGCCGAGCGGATCGTCTTCAACATCAAAGGCAATGACTACCGCCTCATCGTGTCAGCGGACTTCGAGAAGGGTATCGTCTGGATCAAGTGGCTCGGCACGCACAAGGCTTACGACAGGATCGACGTGAAGGAGATCGTCCATGGCAACTGACCTGAAACCGATCCGCACGGAATCGGATTACGATGAAGCGCTAGCCGATGTCGAACGGCTGTGGGGCGCCAAGAGCGGCACGCCGGAAGGCGACCGCTTGGACGTGCTGGCAACACTGATCGACGTCTATGAGGCGAAGCACTATCCTATGGACCCGCCTGATCCGGTAGAAGCGATCCGCTTCCGCATGGAGCAACAAGGACTGACCCGCAAGGATCTGGAACCGATGATCGGCCCACGCAATCGGGTTGCCGACATACTCAACCGCAAGCGCAGCCTATCGATCGACATGATCCGGCAATTGCATGCCCGACTCGGCATTTCGGCCGAGGTGCTTATCCAGCCAAGCCGGATGGATAAGGTAGCTTAGGAGAGACAGCTAATGACCCGCGTTGCGCTATATGCCCGATATTCCTCCGACAATCAGCGCGAGGCGTCGATCGAGGACCAGTTGCGCATCTGCCGCGAGCAGGCGAAGCGCGAGAAGTGGAAGACCGTGGGAACCTACAAGGATGCTGGCATCTCCGGCGCAAGCATGATCCTGCGCCCCGGCATTCAGGCACTCCTGCAGGATGCGCAGGCTGGCCAGTTTGACATTGTGATGGCAGAGGCACTGGACCGCATCAGCCGTGATCAAGCCGATGTCGCCACCTTCTACAAGCACCTCAAATTCGCTGGCGTTCCCATTGTCACGCTGTCCGAGGGCGAGATCAGCGAGTTGCATGTCGGCCTCAAGGGCACAATGAATGCGTTGTTCCTGAAAGACCTCGCCGCAAAGACGCATCGTGGCATCCGTGGCCGCGTCGAGGACGGCAAGTCAGGTGGAGGGCTCTGCTTCGGCTACAGTGTCGTCAAGCAGCTCGACGCGCGGGGCGATCCCATTCGGGGCGACCGGGAGATCAACGAAGTAGAGGCAAGTGTTGTCCGGCGCATCTTCCGAGAGTTTGCCGCCGGCATCGGCCCGCGCACCATCGCTCGTACCTTGAACGCGGCAGGTGTCCCCGGCCCGGGTGGCAAGCTGTGGAGCGACACCACCATCCGGGGCCATGTTAAGCGCGGCACGGGACTGGTCAACAATGAACTCTACATCGGCCGTCTGATCTGGAACCGTCTCCGCTACATCAAAGACCCTTCAACAGGAAAGCGCGTCTCACGCCTGAACCCGGAATCGGAATGGATCATCAAGGATGTGCCGGAGCTGCGCATTGTCGATGACGAACTCTGGCATTCAGTTCGTGTCCGACAGGCCGAGATCGCCGAGAAGTTTGCCAACGTCACCGAAGCTGTGCGCAAGCACCACAAAAAGAACCGCCTGAACGGCACACGTCGGCCGAAGTCCCTTCTGTCCGGCTTGGTGTTATGCGGCTGCTGCGCCGGCCCCTACTCGCTTCGCGGCGCTGATCGCTTTGCCTGCTCGAACCACATCAGCAAGGGCGCGTGTTCAAACAGCCGCACGATCCCGCGTGAGGATCTGGAAGCACGCGTACTCTCCGGGCTGAAGGACCGCATGATGGCACCTGAGATCGTCGAGGAGGCGATGCGCGCTTATGCGGAGGAGACCAACCGCCTGAACCGGGAACGCCGCTCTAGCGGTGATGCCTGGAAAGCAGAACTGGTAAAGATAGAGAAGCAGATCCGCGGCATCATCGAGGCTGTCAAGGCCGGCATGTTCCACGAGAGCATGAAGGCAGAGATGGACACGCTGGAGGCGCGCAAAACCGAACTGAACAGCCTGCTGGCCGACGCGCCTGAGGACACACCGGACATTCTGCCGAGCGCCTCGGCGATTTATGCGAAGAAGGTTTCTGCCCTGACCAAAGCGCTCAATCGCAAGGAAGAGCGACAGGAAGCGGCGGAGACATTACGCGGCCTGATCGAGAAGATTTCGCTCACACCGGGGCCGGAACGTGGAGAAATTTACGCAACGCTGCACGGCGAACTGGGCACGATCCTCGAATGGACGGAGCGCCAAGCCATTGGAAAGGCTGCAAAAACAACAAAACCCGCAGCTGATGCTATGGGTTTGTCGTTATCAGTGGTTGCGGGGGCAGGATTTGAACCTGCGGCCTTCAGGTTATGAGCCTGACGAGCTACCGGGCTGCTCCACCCCGCGTTATTGTTTGATTTGTGCGATATTTTTTTGTTTTTTTGCGATTGGACTGTTTTGCATGTTTTTTGAGAAGATGTTTTTGTGTGCTTTGCAGACCTGGCAGCGACCTACTCTCCCGCGTCTTGAGACGAAGTACCATTGGCGCTGGAGCGTTTCACGGCCGAGTTCGGAATGGGATCGGGTGCAGCCGCTCCGCCATAACCACCAGGTCGGCGAAGAACACAAATATGAGAAGCTGGTTTAGGGCAGCAGGGCAATAAGGGATTATGTTTTCCTTAGCGTGTCCTCTGCTCTTTTGTCTTTCATGCACTGATAAAATAAGCACACGACTGTGTGCCGGCGCTTTTGCGCCGCCCTCGCGGAGGATCAGCGGCGAAGCCGCGTACGATCCGTGAGCGCTATCAATCATCGAACTTCGTTCGATGGATATTGTAAATGGGAGTGATCAAGTCGATCGAGCTATTAGTACCGGTAAGCTACATGCGTTGCCGCACTTCCACACCCGGCCTATCAACGTGGTCGTCTTCCACGGCTCTGATAGGGAATACTCGTTTTAAGGTTAGTTTCCCGCTTAGATGCCTTCAGCGGTTATCTAGTCCGTATATAGCTACCCTGCTATGCGGCTGGCGCCACAACAGGTCCACCAGAGATACGTCCATCCCGGTCCTCTCGTACTAGGGACAGATCCTTTCAATATTCCTACACCCACGGCAGATAGGGACCGAACTGTCTCACGACGTTCTGAACCCAACTCACGTACCGCTTTAAATGGCGAACAGCCATACCCTTGGGACCTGCTCCAGCCCCAGGATGCGATGAGTCGACATCGAGGTGCCAAACAACCCCGTCGATATGGACTCTTGGGGGTCATCAGCCTGTTATCCCCGGCGTACCTTTTATCCGTTGAGCGATGGCCCTTCCACGCGGGACCACCGGATCACTATGACCGACTTTCGTCTCTGCTCGACTTGTCAGTCTTGCAGTCAGGCAGGCTTATGCCATTGCACTCGACGAACGATTTCCGACCGTTCTGAGCCTACCATCGCGCGCCTCCGTTACTCTTTAGGAGGCGACCGCCCCAGTCAAACTACCCACCATACACGGTCCTGGACCCGGATAACGGGTCGCAGTTAGACATCCATATAGGCAAGGGTGGTATTTCAAGGATGACTCCACAATGGCTGGCGCCACTGCTTCAAAGTCTACCACCTATCCTACACATGCCGACACGAATGCCAGTGTAAAGCTATAGTAAAGGTGCACGGGGTCTTTCCGTCTAACCGCAGGAACCCCGCATCTTCACGGGGAATTCAATTTCACTGAGTCTGCGTTGGAGACAGCGGGGAAGTCGTTACGCCATTCGTGCAGGTCGGAACTTACCCGACAAGGAATTTCGCTACCTTAGGACCGTTATAGTTACGGCCGCCGTTTACCGGGGCTTCAATTCAATGCTTGCACATCTCCTCTTAACCTTCCGGCACCGGGCAGGCGTCAGACCCTATACGTCGTCTTGCGACTTCGCAGAGCCCTGTGTTTTTGGTAAACAGTCGCTACCCCCTGGTCTGTGCCACCCCCACCTAGTTGCCTAAATGGAGGTCACGCTTCTTCCGAAGTTACGCGTGCATTTTGCCGAGTTCCTTCAACGCAGTTCTCTCAAGCGCCTTGGTATTCTCTACCAGTCCACCAGTGTCGGTTTAGGGTACGGTCTATATGCAGGAGCTATTTCCTGGAACCGCTTCACTGCAAGATCAATCCAATAAGACCTCACAATACACGCAATCCGTCACTACCTGCAGGCCCACGAATATTAACGTGGTTCCC
>NZ_CP154468.1:1127500-1290000 GCF_039545455.1 Brucella sp. BE17
TTGCTGGCTTTCGATGACATGGCAGACCGGACCAGACTTATCGAGGTGGTGCTTTCGCAATTTGAGGGAGATGCGCGTAAGATAACGCAGTTCTCCCGCGAGGCCAAACCTGGAGATTACGCGGCTTTCGCACCGTTGATTTTCGAGTACGCAGCACAAGGTGACGCTTTTGGGCTCGCGCTCACCAAGCGCGCTTGTCATTTTATAGCCATGGGCCTTGAACGCATGGGTGTGGAGAAACTTGGTCGCTTCAGTCTGTCCGGCGGGCTCGCAAGTTCCTATGCCGCCCTGCCCTGTTTTCCCTACCGCACGCTTTATGCCCCCTCACTTGGCAACTCGCTTGACGGGGCGCTTCGTCTTGCCTTGCGCGACACAACGACCGTACCGCAGCGAGAGACTTGTCTGAACGCTCTTTAACTCCTAACCTCTTCAAATCGGGTGCCCTTTGGTTTGGCGCTCGCATTTATCCGGGTTACGGACACCATTGTCCGTCAAATGCAGCACAGGGGTGGCATGCTGACCAAGAAAGGCAAATACGGTCTGAAAGCCATGGTGCATCTGGCAGGTGTAACGCAAGGCCAACTGGTTTCGGCCGGCGAGATTGCCGAAAAACATCACATCCCGCGCAAATTTCTCGACAATATCTTTACCGAATTACGCAATGCCGGTTTTGTTGTGAGCCGAAAAGGCAAGGGCGGCGGTTTTAGCCTCGCCCGCCCCGCTGCGGAAATCGCCGTCGGCAATATCATTCGTGCACTCGACGGGGCATTGGCGCCTATCGCCTGTGCCAGCAAGACGGACTATCACCCCTGCGACGATTGCGACGAAGACGAATGCGAAGTGCGCCTGATGATGCTGGACGTGCGTGAGGCGATCGCCAATGTACTTGATCATCGCACGCTTGCCGACAGCAGGGTGATGGATATCATGCGACTGGTCCCACTGTCGGAATAGACTTCTTTTCCTGATCAGGCCGCCTCAAATGACCATTCGGGGAATGGATCGCTGAGCTTCGACCAGCGTTCGGGCGCATAGACTGCTTCCGTGACTAGACAGTCATCGAGTTCCTCGACAAGTTTATCCTGCCGCATTGGATCGACGCCGATAAAGACGATTTCCTGCCGCCGGTCCCCCCACGTGTCATGAAAATAGGGGTTCATCGCCTGGTGCCATTCCCGCTCGGACGGCCAATAATGTTTGGGGACTGCCGACCACCAGCGTCCGCGCCTGTTGGTGCGTACTAAAGCGCCGGCCTGACTGATTTCACCAACAAAATCCGGGCGGGTTGCCAGCCAGAAAAAACCTTTGGCACGCACGACACCCGGCCAGCTTTTGTCAATGAAGACCTTAAAGCGCTGCGGATCGAAAGGACGCCTTGCACGATATACGAAAGAACGAACTCCATATTCCTCAGTTTCAGGAACATGGGTGGCAAAGCCGTAAAGCTCCTTGTACCAGAGTGGATGCTCATGGGCCTTGGTGAAGTCGAACAACCGCGTATCGAGAATTGCATCGAGCGGAACCCGTCCGAAATCCGCCTCTTCAATGCGGGCATCGGGATTAAGTGACCGGATGACCTTGCGCGCCAGATCGCGCTCTTGCGGCGAGGCGGCTGAAAACTTGTTCAGAACCACGACATCAGCGAATTCGATCTGTTCGACCAAAAGGTCGACAAGTGTTCGCTCATCTTCCTCACCAAGCGATTCGCCGCGGTCGCGCAGAAAATCGCTCGACGCATAATCCTTGAGAAGATTGGCGGCGTCGACCACAGTCACCATGGTATCAAGCCTCGCGACATCGGACAGGCTTCGGCCCTGCTCGTCACGAAATTCGAAGGTGGCAGCCACCGGCAACGGCTCGGAAATACCCGTCGATTCGATCAGCAGATGGTCGAACCGGCCCTGCGCCGCCAGTTGCGTGACCTCCTGTAAAAGATCGTCGCGCAAGGTGCAGCAGATGCAGCCGTTGGTCATTTCGACCAGTTGTTCTTCGGTCCGCGAGAGATTGGCTCCGCCTTCGCGCACCA
This sequence comes from Brucella sp. BE17, assembly GCF_039545455.1. NCBI lineage: Bacteria > Pseudomonadati > Pseudomonadota > Alphaproteobacteria > Hyphomicrobiales > Brucellaceae > Brucella > Brucella sp. BE17. Next base: position 1,129,527 of record NZ_CP154468.1, read on the forward strand.
GCGAGGCATCTATATTGATTTCGCTCATATCATTGACGATCACCGCAACGCGACGGTCATCGCGATTGTTAAGTACATGATTGAGCAGCGTCGTTTTCCCGGCCCCGAGAAAGCCGGAAAGGACGGTAACGGGAAGCCTCTTTTGCATGATGGCGCTCCTTTTGTTTTTTCATTTTATTATGTTATATCATTTCATCGTTTGATGAAAAAAGAGGCGGTAATAGCCGCCTGATGTTTCGCGCTCAGATATATTCTATAAAAAGACCATACACCTCAACAGGCAAGCCTGTTGAGGTCAAAGCCCGGCCTCAAGGCCGGGTCAATTCAGGTCATCTTTATGTTTTCGAAAGACAGTTTTTCAGTGAACTGGCGAGATTGCGTATCAATTGTGGATAAAGGTCGGGGCCATCCTTCAAGTCCGCACCGAGCGGATCGAGAACGCCGGTTTTGGCATCCGTCCCATCAATAACAGTTTTGACGAGCTTCGGCTCGAATTGCGGTTCGGAGAAAACGCAGGTCGCGCCGAGCGATTTGACCTTGTCGTGAATTTGCTTGATGCGCGCAGCACCTGGTGCCTTTTCAGGGCTAACCGTAATGGAGCCGACAGCCTTCACGCCGAAACGGTTTTCGAAATATTGATACGCGTCATGGAATACAATGAAAGGCTTGTTCTTGACCGGAGCGAGTTCAGCGGCCACATCCTTGGTCAGAAGATCGAGCTTTGCGGCATAGTCCTTTGCATTCTTCTCGTATTGTTCGGCGTGAACCGGGTCGCTTTCGCTCAATATCTTGGCGACATCACCAACCAGCACCTTGCCGTTTTCCGGATCCAGCCAGAAATGCAGATCATATTCGCCGTGATGGTGATGATGCTCATGCGCTTCCTTACCATTTTGGGCTGCATGATCGTGATTTTGGCTATCGCCCTTTTTGTCCTCATCATGCGAATGCCCCTCGTGGGAATGAGCTTCATGGGAGTGGCCCTCGCTTGCATGATCGTGTCCTTCATGGCCGTGATCATGTGCCTCGAACGGGCCGCCTTCGCGGAATTTCAAACGGGTAAGGCCTGCTACCTCACCCAGTGTTACGACCTTCGCGCCCTCGCCGAGCGTATCGATAGGCTTAACAAGGAAAGTCTCCATCGACGGTCCCGCCCAGAAAATGACCTTGGCATGTTCTATCGCTTCGGCATCGGATGGCTTTAGGCTATAACTATGTTCCGAACCCGCGCCCTGCACGATCAGTTTCGGCTCGCTTACGCCCTGCATGACCGCAGAGACTATCGAATGAAGCGGTTTGATCGAGACGACGACACCGTCGCGATCAGCGGCAAAAGCGACGGAACTCAAACCGGCAAGAAAGGCAGATGCAAGCAAAAGGCAACGTAAGGGTTTCATGATCTCTCTTTTTCGTAAACATCGGAGTGATATGTTATTCTATTACATAGATTGCGTTATGCTATAACGTCTGCCATAAGATGAGACAAGACCCTTTGTGGAGAAAATTGTCTTGAAACCAGTCGCTCAAAACTTGCCGGGAAATCATTCTTCGACAAAGGCCTACGACCTGACAGCCAAGACAGACGATTTCAAAATTGGCATGTGAAATGTCGGCGTGGTGAAAAAAAGCGCTGGGGAAAAAGCCGAATCGGCAGATGATTATTCAGCAATAGAGTAATGAAAGCCTGAAACCAGATGGCCAGAAAAACCACGCTCCCCACTCAACAGGCCGGGGAGAAACTGATCGAGTTGAAAAACACCGGCGTTTTCCGCGACGGCCGCTGGCTTGTCCGTAACGTAGACCTGAGCGTCGAGCGCGGTGAAATCGTAACGTTGATTGGGCCGAATGGTGCCGGCAAGAGCACGGCAGCCAGAATGGCGCTGCGCATACTAAAACCGGATGAAGGCAAAGTGGTCCACCAAGCGGGCCTGCGCATTGGCTACGTACCACAGAAAATCACGATCGACCGCGCCCTGCCCCTTTCCGTTGAGCGGCTTCTGACACTAACCGGCGCGCTTGGCAAAAAAGATATTATATCCGCTCTTGAAGCGGTTGGTATTCCACATCTTCTGAAAGCGGAAGCCACTCAATTATCCGGCGGTGAGTTTCAACGCGCACTGATGGCGCGTGCGCTCGCCCGAAAGCCCGATCTGCTCGTGCTGGACGAACCCGTTCAGGGCGTCGACTTCGCTGGTGAAGCCGCTCTTTACGAATTGATCGCGCAGTTTCGCGATGAAACGCGCTGCGGTGTACTTCTAATTTCGCATGATTTGCATTTGGTCATGGCCGCGACCGACCGCGTCATCTGCCTCAACGGCCACGTCTGCTGTAGCGGCACGCCACGCGATGTTACCGCGAGTGCTGAATATACACGTCTCTTTGGCCGCCGCGCCGTTGGCCCGCTCGCGGTCTATGAGCACCATCACGACCACACGCATCTACCAGACGGGCGCGTTTTGCATGCCGATGGGTCTGTCACCGACCATTGCCATGAAGATGATGGCCATCATCATGGCGAAAATAAAAGCGGGCATACGCACGTCGCCCAGCATGACGGAGGTGGCTCCCATGCTTGATGATTTCTTCACCCGCGCGCTCATAGCCGGTGTCGGGCTGGCGCTCACCACCGGCCCCCTTGGCTGCTTCATCGTCTGGCGCCGCATGGCTTATTTCGGGGATACGATGTCACATTCCGCGTTGCTCGGCGTGGCCCTCGCCCTGATCTTCGACATCAATTTGATGATCGGTGTGTTCGCCGTTGCGGTGACGATTTCCGCCATACTTCTTCTTTTGCAGCGCCGCCAATCCCTGTCGTCCGACGCTTTGCTCGGTATTCTTTCACACGCAACCCTGGCGCTGGGACTCGTCATTGTTGCCTTCATGACATGGGTACGCGTCGATCTACTCTCGTTTCTATTCGGCGACATCCTTGCTGTGTCGCGAATGGATATTGCTTTTGTCTATGGCGGCGGCATAGTCGTGCTCGCCGTGCTGGCTTGGCTCTGGCGCCCCTTTCTCGCCGCTACGATCAGCGAAGATATTGCGCGCGCAGAGGGCATGAACCCTGCCCTTTCGCGAATAATCTTCATGCTGTTGCTTGCCATCGTCATTGCCATTGCAATGAAGATTGTGGGTATTCTGCTAATCACGGCGCTGCTTATCATCCCGGCTGCAACAGCGCGCCGCTTCGCATCCACACCGGAGCAGATGGCAATTTTTGCTTCGTTGATCGGTGCATCTGGCGTCGTAGGTGGGCTTTATGGCTCTATCCAATTCGACACGCCATCAGGCCCTTCCATCGTGGTCGCCGCACTTGCCATTTTTATTTTCAGCCTTTTGCCCCTAAATATAGGGAAGCGCGCAAAGGCCTAATCGAAACGGACCGCTAAACAATGAGTACTCATCACCATCATCACGCCCCACAGGATCTCACGCGCAACCAGACTCTGGTTTTCGATGTGCTTTCCAAGGCTGAAGGACCACTCAGCGCCTATACGATTCTCGACCAGTTACGAGATGACGGATTTCGTGCACCGCTTCAGGTCTATCGCGCATTGGAAAAGCTTCTGGATTACGGGCTTATTCACAGGCTTGAGAGCCTGAATGCCTTTGTCGCCTGTGCGCATCCGCAATGCCACGAACAAGGACTTGTCGCCTTTGCCATCTGCGAGAAATGCGGACAGGTAACAGAATTTTCCGATGCGACAATTGAAAACCTCGTCAGTGCATGGAGCCTGCAAAACGGGTTTCGACCGAGCAAGACCACATTGGAACTGCGTGGCCTTTGTAACCGTTGCGGCGACCATTGAATGGACGCCTGTCTGATCAGACAGGCGTCAGGTCGTGTCACAGCAGATGATTTGTACCCAGCATCTCTATGATGCCCAGAGACAGCGCCATGGCAACGGCCGAAGTGCGGTTGGAACAATTCAACTTGATTTTCGCATTTTGCAGATAGGTGACGACGGTCCAGCGGGCAATGCTGAGAATCTCGGCAATTTCACCGTCCGTTTTTCCGTTTGCAGCCCATCGCAGGCAATCAACCTCACGCGGCGTTAAAAGACCCGCCACTTTGGTGGCATCGGAGCCGCAAAGCGCGTCGTGCAGGTTTGCTGAAAGGCTGAGCAGGCGCGGGCGCAGCTTGGCGACAAATTGCACACGATCTACCTTTTCATCGATTTCAAAAGTAAAAAGCGTACAGCCTGAAGCGCCCTTCGGACTGCGCGGAGAGACGGCGACGAAAAGATTACCGATGCCATGCTTTTGCGCATCGCAAAGATAGTCGGCAACGGCAGGACACGCATCGGCATCCTCCTGTAAATCATGCACGATACCGGCACCGTCATTCGAAAAATAGGGAGCATCGTCCCGAAAAATCGGATCGATCGCAAAATAGTTCTTTGCAGAATAACGCGCCGACCAGGCTGTAGGAACGGTGAGAACGACCGTCAAATCAGAGGACCCTGTCTTGGCACAATCGCCGATCCGCCCACGGTAGGAATGAACGATATAACGGCAGTTTACCTCATCGCGCATCTGGGTGAACAAATTAAGTGTATCGCTTTGAAATGAAGCGCCAAAAAAGGTTTTTTTAAAATTAGGGAAATGAACGAGATCAAGTGTCATAGCAATATCCTTGCAAATCAAGCCTTTAAAAATCCTGCTTGTCGCTTAAAACCCTGCAGACGACAGCTTTAAAATCGTACTGACAGGCTATACAATCATTTATAAGTTCAAAAAATAATAATCTGTATGGCAACTCGCGATAACTATTCGACACGATATTAGACACAAGAACAATGCCAAAATATGGCGGTTTTAGAAAAATATTCAGCCACGCTCTGGACTGGTTTTACCATAGGCTTTGAAAAAGAAGTCGACGCCAGCATCGACGTTCGCCCGGATGACTGACTCGGATGGCGGGTCGCGCAACACGCTGAAAAGACGTGGGCGATAAAGACCGGCCAGAAACAGGTCGGCAAGCTGGGAAGCAGCCCGGGCGGAATCGATCGGCTCCAGAACCCCGGCCTCCACCATCTTGTCGAGGTGCTGCACCATGGCCTCAAGGCTTCGCCGGGGTCCACGAGCATAAAACGCTGCAGCCAATTCCGGTTTGCGTTCACTGACGCCCAGCACGATGCGCTGCGCGCGGATGGCAGTAGAGGAGGTGATCAGTGTCACCAGAGCAATGCCGAATTCTGTCAGTTCCTCACGGTTGGAAAATCCCTTCTCCAGTTTTCCGATGAGCGCACCGAACATGGTTTTGCGGTAATGTTCGCAAAGTGCTACGAACAGATCTTCCTTGCTGTTGAAATAAACGTAGATCGTGCCCTTTGAGACCCCCGCCTCTCGGGTGATGTCGTTCATGCTCGCAGCGTCAAACCCCATACGCAGGAACACATTTTCTGCGCCTTGGAGGATCTGATTCCTCTTGACAGGGTCCTGCCCGGCGCCAAGTCGCGCACGGCTGCAATCACATTCTGCAGCAACGTCTCCGGCTTTCAAGGGCCCGGATGGGTTCTTTGCGGCAACTATCTTCGCACGCTTGTCCATAAGCCCCTTGTTGGCATCGACATGCTCAAAGATGTTGCGTTCTGGTTTCATATCAAAAAACTCTTACATATTTCGAACCGGTCGGTTCGATATATGCTTGATATGCTCACCTTATTGCACTAAGTCAACATCGAAATCGAACCGAACGGTTCAATCCCCATGTGTGCAGGAAATTTTCTATGGCTGTGAAGAAGTCAGTAGACCAGGCCGATATCCGTCCCTTCCCAAATGTCAGGACTGACCCAACGGGCAGTGTCACGGCACAGGACGTGCCATCGGCAGAGCGTCAGCAGCCTGAGGCGCTTCCTGAGGTAGAACCACAGCTACCCCAGCCCGCACAACCATCCAAAGCAAGTGAAAAGAAGGGACCAGTTAGGCGCTTCGTTTTACCGGTACTGATTATTGCGGCAGTCGCAGCCGGACTGTGGTATGGCTATCATTACTGGACGGTTGGCCGTTTCATGGTATCGACCGATGACGCCTATGTTCAGGGCGACATCGCCTCCATCGCGCCAAAGGTTACGGGTTATATCGAAAATATTCCGGTTGTCGCCAACCAGTCGGTCAAGGCCAATGACGTGATCTTCCAACTTGATTCTGGCGACTACCGCATTGCGCTTGAAGAGGCGGAGGCGAAACTTGCGACCCAACAGGAAACGCTGAACCGTATCGTCGCACAGACAGTGGCAGCGCGCGCTACCCTGCGACAGGCCGAAGCGCAGAAGCAGGCCAGCACTGCGGTTCTGACCAATGCCCAGTCGACGCTCAGCCGTGTGCAGAAGCTGCATCAGACAAAATTCGTGGCGCAGTCCGATCTCGACAACGCGCAATCCTCGCTCGATCAGGCTCGCGCCAATCTAGCAGGTTCGGAAGCACAGATTGCTTCGGCCAAGGCGAATATCGGCGTTCTCGATGCGCAATATAAGGAAGCTGACAGTTCCACCAGATCACTCGAACTTGCCCGTGACAAGGCTGCCCGTGACCTGTCGTTCACCACTTTGCGTGCACCCTTTGACGGCGTGATCGGCAACCTTGCTGGCAAAAAAGGCGACCTTGTATCCCCCGGACAGAAGATTGCAGCCCTCGTGCCGGTTAGCCAGCTCTATATTGATGCAAATTACAAGGAAACTCAGCTGGCCTCGATCAAGGTTGGCGAGACAGCACATATCTATGTCGATGCGCTCAATGGCGAAAAATTCGAAGGCAAGGTGATATCCGTTGCCCCTGCATCAGGCGCGGTTTTCTCATTGCTTCCCCCGGAAAACGCCACGGGTAATTTTACAAAGGTTGTGCAGCGTGTTCCGGTGCGCATCGCCATCCCACAGGAGGCTCTCGATTCCGGCAAGATCAGGGCTGGCCTTAGCGTTATCGTCGATATCGACACACGCACGGCACCCAAGGCACCCGCAGAGTAAGCAGCATAATAAAATGAACAATGGCGCGGCTTGACATTTTCCCGCGCCGTTTCATCCATCGCTATCGGAGTGCGCCTTCATGGCCGCAGACACGACAATGGGGCCTACCGCTCCGGCAGATGAACGCATCGACCCCAAGAAAGCTATCGCATTTCTGGCGATGGTGTTCGGTATGTTCATGGCCATCCTCGACATCCAGATTGTGTCAGCCTCACTTGCCGAAATTCAGGCAGGCCTCAGTGCGAGTTCCGACGAAATATCTTGGGTGCAGACTTCCTATCTGATCGCTGAAGTGATCATGATCCCCCTCTCCGGCTTTCTGGGGCGGCTTTTATCGACGCGCGTACTTTTCACCCTTTCTGCGGCGGGCTTCACGCTTGCAAGCATATTGTGCGCGACCGCCACCAATATCGAGCAGATGATCGTCTACCGCGCCATCCAGGGTTTTATCGGTGGTGGCATGATCCCAAGCGTCTTTGCGGCAGCTTTCACTATTTTTCCGCCCTCAAAGCGCTCCATCGTCTCGCCAATGATAGGGCTTGTTGCAACACTTGCCCCGACAATTGGACCGACTATTGGCGGCTATCTCAGTCATGCTTTTTCCTGGCACTGGCTATTTCTTGTCAACGTTGGCCCCGGCATTTTGGTGAGTATCGCCGCATGGAACCTCATTGATTTCGACGAGGGTGACAGCTCGCTTTTAAGCAAGTTCGACTGGTGGGGTCTTATCGGCATGGCCGCCTTCCTTGGTTCCATGGAATATGTGCTTGAAGAAGGCCCGCGCAATGACTGGCTACAGGATGAGGCCATACTTATCCTTTCCATCCTGATGACGATTGGCGGCATCATGTTCTTCTACCGCGCCTTTACCGCAGAGCAGCCCATCGTGGATTTGCGCGCCTTCAAAAACGTCAACTTCGCTTTTGGCTCGCTGTTCTCCTTCGTCATGGGCGTCGGCCTTTATGGCCTGACCTACCTTTATCCGCTCTATCTTGGCAGCATTCGCGGTTATGATGCGCTGATGATCGGTGAAGCACTGTTTGTCAGCGGGCTTGCCATGTTCTTTACCGCTCCGGTCGCAGGCTTTCTGTCCAACAGATTGGATCCGCGCATCATGATGATGATCGGCTTTCTTGGCTTTGCCGCCGGCACATGGATGGTGACGGGCCTTACAGCCGACTGGGACTTCAATGAATTGCTGCTTCCACAAATCCTGCGCGGCTGTTCGCTGATGCTGTGCATGGTGCCAATCAACAATCTGGCACTTGGAACGCTGCCTCCGGCGTTGATGAAAAATGCGTCAGGCCTCTTCAACCTGACGCGCAATCTGGGCGGCGCGGTGGGTCTTGCTGTCATCAATACCATTCTGACGCGCCGCACGGACATGCATTACGACCGGCTGGCCGAACATGTGCGGTGGGGCAATAGCGAGGCGGAGAATATGCTTGCTAATCTGACGGCGAAATACAACGCTGCAGGCCTAGACGGTGCGAAAATTGCCATCTCGAAAATGGCGGGCATGGTCCGCCAGCAGGCCACACTGATGTCGTTTATCGACGTCTTTTTTATCCTGACATTGATGTTCTGCTCGCTTGCCGTTTGCGCAATTCTTTTACGCAAGCCTAAGCAGACTGCAGGTGGCGGCGGAGGCGGTCATTAAGGATACAGCCTCTTCCAATCATGACAACCGCACGCCCGGTTTTATATTTTTTGTCATAAACATACGTCTCCTTTTCAAAGGTGAATTGCTAAGTCCCTGAAAACGTGGTTCACTTTTCATCAATGGCGATTTATGACAGACACGGGGCTGTCATCCAGCCGTCATATGGGGCGAGTAACGGAGAGCGGAGCTTCAGGAAAATCCCGGAGCTGCCGTGGGGTCTAACAGGGAGTCAACCAATGCTAAGCCATACAGCACGTTTGCTGTCACTTTCGACGGCTATCGCCGTTGCCGGAGTTTCTATTGCTGCCGCCGAGCCGTCAGCCGAACTGATCGCCGCTGCAAAAGCGGAAGGTCAGTTGACCACCATCGCCCTTCCGCATGACTGGTGTGGCTATGGCACGATTATCCAGAGCTTCAAGGATAAATACGGCCTCAAGGTCAATGAACTCAATCCCGATGCGGGTTCGGGCGATGAAATTGAAGCCATCAAGGCCAACAAGAACAACAAGGGCCCGCAAGCGCCTGACGTGATCGATGTCGGCTTTGCTTTCGGCACCTCTGCCAAGAAAGACGGCCTCACTCAGGCTTACAAGGTCGCGACATGGGACGAAATTCCCGACAGCGCCAAGGACCCTGAAGGCCACTGGTACGGCGATTATTACGGTGTGCTGGGCTTTGAAGTGAACACGGACATCGTCAAGGACGTGCCGCAGGACTGGGAAGATCTTCTGAAAAGCGATTACGCCAATTCGGTAGCCCTCGCTGGTGATCCACGCGTTTCCGCACAAGCCATTCTCGGTGTTCACGCAGCCGGTATCGCCCGTGGCGGTCAACCTGGTGCCGAAGCCGGCAAGAAGGGCCTTGAGTTCTACAAGGAACTGAACGCCAACGGCAATTTCGTTCCGGTTATCGGCAAGGCGGCTTCGCTGGCACAGGGGTCAACCCCGATCGTCATTCGCTGGGATTACAACGCACTCGCCGACCGTGATACGCTGAAAGGCAACCCGGAAATCGAGACCGTCATTCCAAAATCAGGCGTTGTTGCAGGTGTGTATGTTCAGGCGATCAGCGCCTATGCACCGCACCCCAACGCGGCCAAGCTCTGGATGGAACACATCTATTCCGATGAAGGCCAGCTTGCCTACCTGAAGGGCTATTGCCACCCGATTCGCTTTAACGCAATGGCCAAGGCTGGCAAAATACCGCAGGAACTACTGGACAAACTGCCGCCCGCAGACGCCTATGAAAAGGCCATCTTCCCGACAATCGAACAGATTGAAACAGCGCAGGAAGAAATCACCAAGAACTGGGATAGCGTCGTCGGCGCAAACGTCCAGTAACGGATTTTCTCTCCGACCAATGATCTGCGGCGATCCATCGGGGCCGCCGCAGCTTTCCAAAGCCGTCTTTTCGTTTCATTTCGAAGCTGATTGTGCACAAAAACGGGTGGCATCGTGTGGACGGTGCTTTAAAGAAGGAACGCATGAGCTCCACAGCCGATACAGCCGTAACTCTCGATGACGGGAGTGCCGATCAGGGCCGCCCCAAACAAAAGCGCAAGCGTCAATTGCCGTTGGCTTGGGTTGGCGTTGCACCTTTTTTCCTGTTTGCCATTCTCTTTCTGCTCTGGCCGACAATGTATCTCGTCGTTGGTGCTTTTCAGGACCCGGCAGGGAATTTCACATTTCAGAATATTAAGGACCTGTTCCAGCCGCAAATTCTCAGCGCCTACTGGGTTTCGATAAAGGTCAGCCTTGCATCGGCTATTGGCGGTGCAATCATCGGTTTTTTCCTTGCCTGGGCCGTGGTACTCGGCAATCTGCCGCGTGTCTTGCGCCCAACCGTGCTGACCTTTTCAGGCGTCGCATCCAACTTTGCCGGTGTCCCACTTGCCTTCGCCTTTCTCGCAACACTCGGACGCACGGGCTTCGTCACCATCCTGCTGCGCGAATGGTTCGGCTTTAATCTTTATGGAACAGGCTTCAACCTGTTAAGCTTTTTCGGCCTGACGCTGACCTATCTCTTCTTCCAGATCCCACTGATGGTGCTTATCCTCACGCCCGCACTTGATGGCCTGAAAAAAGAATGGCGCGAGGCATCCTCCATTCTGGGCGCAAGCAGCTTTCAATATTGGCGCATGGTGGCTTTTCCGATTCTGTGGCCAAGCCTGCTCGGCACGACACTGCTGCTTTTCGCCAACGCTTTTGGGGCTATTGCAACCGCGTATGCGCTGACCGGTTCATCGCTCAATATTGTACCGATCCTGCTTTATGCGCAGATCCGCGGCGATGTACTGCATAATCAAAATCTTGGCTATGCGCTTGCGCTCGGCATGATCGTGATCACCGGCGTATCGAACCTCATCTATATCTGGCTGCGCATGCGCGCCGAAAGGTGGCAGCGATGAAAGGCTCAGCAACGCAGAAAATCGGTGCCTGGATCGCGTTTGTCATCGGTGCAGTCTATTTCCTTGTGCCACTGATCGGCACATTTGAATTTTCGCTTCGCATGCGCCGCGGTGAATATTCCTTCGACGCCTATCGCGTCGTCTTTTCTGATCCGAATTTTCAGGCAACCTTTGGCTATTCCATCCTGCTTGGGCTATTTACCATCGTTTTCGGTGTGCTGCTGGTGGTGCCCACCGCCTATTGGGTACGCCTGCGTCTGCCGCAATTGAGACCAGTAATGGAATTCATCACGCTGATGCCGCTGGTCATTCCAGCGATCGTTATCGTGTTCGGCTATTTGCGCATCTATAACTCATCGTCGTGGCTGCCGTTCACATCCTCGACGCGGGCCACAGACCTGCTACTGATGTTCGGCTATATGACGCTGTCGCTGCCTTACATGTATCGCGCCGTCGACACCGCCATGCGCACAATCGACGTCAACACCTTGACCGAGGCCGCCCAAAGCCTCGGCGCTGGCTGGGGCCGCATCCTGTTTCGGATCATCTTCCCCAATGTGATTTCAGGTGTGATGAGTGGGGCCTTCATCACGTTTGCAATCGTGATCGGCGAGTTCACGCTGGCCTCGCTTTTAAACCGTCCCGCCTTCGGGCCGTATCTGCAACTCGTGGGCGCCAACCGCGCTTATGAGCCCTCGGCGCTTGCGATCATTTCGTTCGGCATTACATGGTTTGCCATCATCATGCTGCAACTCGTCTCGCGCTTCAATAAATTCAAGACAAACGCCGGGTAACATGCATGGCTTTTCTTAATCTCAAGCACCTCAAAAAAAGCTTTGGCACCAGCACGGTTGTCCATGATTTCAGTCTTGCCGTAAACAAAGGTGAATTCGTCTCCTTTCTCGGCCCTTCGGGCTGCGGTAAGACCACCGTGCTGCGCATGATTGCAGGTTTTGAAAGTGCCGATTTTGGTTCGATCGAGATCGACGGCAAGGACGTCGTCGACCTCAAGCCCAACCAGCGCAATATCGGCATGGTATTTCAGGCCTACGCGCTTTTTCCCAATATGACGGTCGCGCAGAACGTCTCGTTCGGTCTGCGTGTAGCGGGAAAACCTAAGGCGGAAATCGACGCTACGGTCAACGAAATGCTGGATCTCATCCGGCTTGATCATCTCGCCGACCGCTACCCCTACCAGATGTCGGGTGGCCAACAGCAGCGCGTGGCGCTGGCGCGCGCACTCGCCACCAAGCCACAGGTCCTGCTGCTCGATGAACCGCTTTCAGCACTCGATGCCAAAATCCGCATTTCGCTGCGTGAGGAGATCCGTGCCATCCAGCAGAAGCTCGGCATCACCACCGTCTTCGTGACCCATGATCAGGAAGAGGCGCTGTCGATCTCGGACCGCATCGTCGTCATGCATGAAGGCCGCGCCGATCAGATTGGCTCCCCATTCGAAGTTTACAATCGACCCGCATCCCGCTTCGTGGCCTCTTTTGTCGGCACGCTCAATATGCTCGAAGCAACCGTCAGCGCACCGGATGAAAACCGCATCGACCTCGACGGACACAGCATTGTCGTGAAAGACGCGCTCGGCAACCACTCCAAAGACCAGACCGTGACTCTGGCGCTGCGTCCCGAAGCCATCAGCCTGGAAGCGCGCAAGAGCCACGATACAGCACTTGATGCAACAATCGAAGATGTGCATTTTCTGGGTTCCGTCATCCGCACCCGCGTGTTGCTCGGGCAAAATCGGCTGTCATTCGACACCTTCAATGATCCAACACACCCACCGCCCCAGCGCGGCGACAAGGTTAAAGTTCATTTTGCTGCCCATGATATTCTGGTGCTTGCCGATTAAGCCCCCATCGTACGAAACCGCTACGTGTTTACGTCGGAAATGATCTATAAGTTGGTCTTAAGGTGACGAGTCGTTTTGCAAGGCATGGTGTCGATGGCTGAACGCCGAGAGGCAGAACCGGATAAGAACAAGAGCGAGCTGGAACGTGCGACTGAATCACGGCGCATTCTGGAGCGCCTTGAACAAAGTGGTGCCGACAGCATGGTACGGCGCGGCCTTACGCGCACAGCCAGCCATTTTGCGGCTGACGACGCTCCGGAAAATGACCATATCGAAGTCTGGGCCACTCGCATTGGGCGATTTATCGGCCTTCTCATCACGCTGGCAATCATCGGCTGGCTTCTTCTCTATCTCCTGTCAAATCGGCTGCATTCATGACAAATTCCATGCCTTCCGACAAAACCACCGTCATCGTTATTTCCAGCCATGTCGTACGCGGTTCGGTCGGAAACCGCGCTGTCGTGTTCGCACTGGAAAGCCTCGGTTTTCCAGTTTGGGCTGTGCCGACAATTGTTTTGCCCTGGCATCCGGGCCACGGACCGGCGGGACGCATTGTTGCTCCGGCTGAAGAATTCGAACAGCTGATGCAGGACCTGTTGCGCGCACCATGGCTTGGTGAGATCGGTGCGATCATCTCCGGCTATTTCGGCGACCCCGCACAGGTTTCCTCTGTCGCAAGTTTTGTTAAGGCAGTGAAGGAAAAACATCCGGACGTGACCTATTTCTGCGATCCGGTGATCGGCGATGAAGGCGGCCTCTATGTATCTGAAGCGATTGCGACGGGTATCCGGGATACGCTTCTCCCACTCGCCGATATTGCAGCACCCAACCGTTTCGAGCTTGCCTGGCTCACGGGTGTGCCCCTTGAAGACAATAACGCCTTGATGGAAGCGGCCCTTGGCACGGGACCTGCAACCATGCTGATCACATCCGCCTACCCGATGATGGCGGGCAGCATTGGCAATATATTGCTGACGCCGACAACGGCACTGATGGCCGAGCATCGCCGTGTGGACGGACCAACCAACGGGCTTGGAGATCTCACCTCAGCCGTGTTTCTCGCCCGCCGCCTTTCTGGTCTTTCAGAAGAAAAGATACTCCAGGGCACAACTGCGGCTGTATTTGAAATTCTTGCCCGAACCGCCAAGCGTGGCGCGGACGAATTGATGCTTGAGGCCGACGCCTCAAGCCTTGCGACACCAATGGCGATGGTGCAGACACGGCGGCTGGTGCATCCGACCAAGGGGTTGCGCGCATAGCACCTTCACACCCCAACACGTTATACAAACATCCGGAGGCACGCATGCATCTGAAACAGCGGGCGGGTTTGGCCTCCCTTTTATGCGTGATTACAGTCGCTTCCGGTTGCAACGGCACAATGATGCAAGAAAATGTCGCGGTCTCCAAAACGCTCGGAACACGCCAGTGCGAGCAAGGCCAGGGCGACGCGCTTGAAAAGCTCAGCGATGCGCTTACGCAGGCAGGCGTGAAGGTTCTCTCAAAAAAACAGGGGCACGACGGTAAAAGCCATATTAGCGTTTGTGGTGCACCCGACGGTCGTACAGGCATCTTTTCCATTCCCGCTGCACAGGTCGGAAAGGCTGAGAGTGTTGGCTTTACCCGCCTTTGATAGCCAGCGCGCCAAGATAACAATCGGCGTAGTTTTTCGATTGCCCCCAATTTCCGATCAGGATATTTAGGCGCTATGGTAGATCTTCCAGAAACACTTTTAAACGGCTATCGCTCCTTCATGGGCGAGCATTACAGCCACGAAACCAGGCGGTATCGCGAGCTCGCTGACAAGGGGCAATCTCCTCAGACGCTGGTGATCGCCTGCTGCGATTCGCGTGCGGCGCCTGAAACCATATTCAACGCCGCGCCGGGCGAGATTTTCGTCTTGCGCAACGTTGCAAACCTTATTCCGCCCTTTGAGCCGGATGGTGAATATCATGCGGCCTCCGCTGCAATCGAATTTGCCGTACAGAGCCTCAAGGTCAAGCATATCGTCGTCATGGGCCATGGGCGTTGCGGCGGCATCAAAGCGGCTCTCGACACCGAAAGTAATCCGCTCTCATCCAGCGACTTCATCGGCAAATGGATGAGCCTGATTGCACCTGCGGCGGAGACCATCGGCGGTAATGCACTGATGACGTCCGGTGAGCGGCAGACGGCGCTTGAGCGTATTTCTATCCGCTACTCCATCAACAATCTGCGCACCTTTCCTTTTGTCGATGCTATGGAGAAAAAGGGAAAGCTGTCGCTACATGGCGCATGGTTCGACATTTCCAGCGGCGAACTATGGGTGATGGATCACCAGAGCGGAGATTTCAACCGCCCGGAAATCGGCCAGGAACCCGCACAGGCAAGCTGATGCCTGACCATCTTTTTAAACACAGGTTCCAACATTAAAAAACCCGGCTGAAGCCGGGTTTTTTATCTATTGTGGAAAAAGGTGCTGATCAGTTTCCGTCAATCGCCTTGCCCATGACGGCAATAGCGCGCTGATAAACCTGTGCAGCGTTCCATCCCTGAATTGCGCCATAATTGGCTTCACCAGGCTGGTAGCCCGCCCCACGACGCCAGCCGTGGCCAACCAAGAAGTTGGCGGTTGAATAAAGCGCATCGGCTTTCGAGCGGACCATATCAATATGACCGCTGCCATCGCCATCTACACCGTATTTGAGTACATTTGCCGGTAGGAACTGGGTCTGGCCTATTTCACCATGCATCGCACCAACAGCATTGGGGGCGAGATCCTGACGGTCGATGAGCTTGAGCGCCGCATATAGCTGGGTGGTGAAAAAGTCGCTGCGGCGGCAATCATAGGCGAGTGTCGCGACCGCCGAAAGCGTGTGCTGCTTGCCGAGATAAGCACCAAAGCCGGTTTCCATACCCCAAATGGCGATCAGCGGACCGGCAGGCACGCCATAGCGCTTTTCAATATTGGCAAAGAGAGCAGCATTTTGCTTCTTCATCGCACGACCGCGCTGGATAATGGTATTGGCACCACGTTTCTGCATGAACTGCTCAAAGGTAAGCTTGAAGCTTTTCTGATTACGGTCGGCATTGATGGTGGCCTGAGCATATTTGGTATTGCTCAGTGCATTGATCCCACGATTGCCGATACCGCGGCCGGGCGCTTCCTTGAGCGTCTGTTGCAGCCATGCATTGTAGCCGGTGGCATTGTTGCCGCATTGCGCAGCTTCGGCCGCATGAATGCCCGCAAACATGCCGGCCGCAAGAACTGTCGCCGTCCAAATGCGGCCCTTAGCAGTCAACGCCATTCGTTTCTCCTTGTAAACTGTTCCGCGAAACTGATTCGCCTAGCGGGAAATCTGCCATTACACGCCTATGTTGTCATCGACGTTCTGATATTAGGCAGGTGAAATTGCGGCAATTTACTTGACATTATATACATCAGCCCGTATCCAGCCTCCAATCTGTCCGCGCTTTACAAGAACGCGAGCCACCGACCGGGACCCATTATGGTATAAAACGATCCCGGAGGTCCACACCCGACAGCGCGATGCGCCCTCGGGTGCTGTATCGCTTTGGTCGCTTATTGAACTTGCAATCATGCGGAACGATCTATCCCGGATGAAGTTTTCCGCCCATTCCCGGATAAAAGGAAAAGTTGATGTTTGAATCACTTCAGGAGCGCCTTGGCTCCATTCTGAACGGCCTGACCGGACGCGGCGCGCTCTCCGAAAGCGACGTTACGGCAGCGCTGCGCGAAGTGCGTCGTGCTCTAATCGAAGCCGATGTTTCGCTGGAAGTGGTTCGCTCCTTCACCGATAAGGTGCGCGAAAAAGCCGTAGGCGCCGAAATCCTCAAAAGCATCAAGCCCGGACAGATGGTCGTCAAGCTCGTTCATGACGAGCTTGTCGAGATGCTGGGCACCGAAGGCGTCACGCTTGATCTCAATGCGCCTGCTCCGGTCGTCATCATGATGGTGGGCCTGCAAGGCTCGGGCAAGACCACAACCACCGGCAAAATCGCCAAGCGTCTGACCGAACGCCAGCGCAAAAAGGTGCTGATGGCGTCGCTTGATACGCGTCGCCCGGCAGCACAGGAACAGCTTCGCCAGCTCGGAACCCAGACGTCCGTCGATACATTGCCGATCATTGCCGGGCAGTCGCCGGTCGAGATTGCTGCACGCGCCGTGCAGGCCGCGAAACTCGGCGGTCACGATGTGGTCATTCTCGATACCGCAGGCCGCACGCATATAGACGAGCCGCTGATGGTGGAGATGGCGGATATCCGCAAGGCCGCCAATCCGCATGAAATCCTGTTGGTGGCTGATAGCCTGACGGGTCAGGACGCCGTCAATCTGGCCCGCAATTTTGACGAACGCGTTGGCATCACCGGTATTGTTCTTACCCGTATGGATGGTGACGGTCGTGGCGGTGCCGCCCTTTCGATGCGTGCCATCACCGGCAAGCCAATCAAGCTTATCGCTACCGGCGAAAAGATGGATGCGCTTGAGGAATTCTACCCCAAGCGTATTGCCGACCGGATTCTCGGGATGGGCGATATTGTTTCGCTCGTCGAAAAAGCAGCCGAAAACATCGATGCGGAAAAAGCCGCTGCGATGGCCAAGAAGATGCAGTCGGGCAAGTTCGATCTCAATGATCTTGCCGACCAACTGGGTCAGATGAAAAAGCTCGGCGGCATGGGTGGCATCATGGGTATGATGCCCGGCATGGGCAAGATGAAGGATCAAGTGGCAGCAGCCGGTCTTGATGACAAGATTTTTGACCGCCAGCTTGCGATCATCGGTTCCATGACCAAGACCGAACGCGCCAATCCCGATCTCCTCAAGCACAGCCGCAAACAGCGCATTGCCAAGGGTTCGGGAACCAATGCTGCCGATATCAACAAGCTGCTCAAGATGCACCGCCAGATGGCCGACATGATGAAAGCCATGGGCAAGGGCAAAGGCGGAATGATGAAGCAGATGATGGGGGGGCTTGCTGGCAAAATGGGCCTTGGTGGAGGAATGGGCGGCATGCCTGATCTGTCCAAGATGGACCCAAAACAACTTGAAGCGCTTGCCAAGCAAGCCGAGGCTTCCGGCCTTGGCAAGGGTGGGCTGCCCGGTGGATTGCCCGGCTTGGGTGGACCCAAGCTTCCCGGTCTCGGCGGTGGCTTAGGTGGCGGCCTGCCTGGTTTGCCGAAGAAGAAGTGAACACCATGGCTGACGAACACAACACTGTCCCTGCTGAATTGCTCGCTCTGCGTGCCTCCATCGACAATATCGATGCCGCACTCATTCACATGCTCGCCGAGCGCTTTCGCTGCACGAAGGCTGTGGGTGTCCTGAAAGCCGAGCGCGGCCTTTCTGCCGCGGATCCGGCGCGCGAAAAACGTCAGGTGGAGCGTCTGCGCGCCCTTGCGACCGATGCCCATCTCGATCCCGATTTTGCCGAAAAATTCCTGAACTTCATCGTGAAGGAAGTCATTCGGCATCATGAGCATACCGCTGCCAATCACAGTGGAACCTAAGTTGCCATCAAGGCAAAACATTTTGATTAAAGGAAGAAAACAATGGCTCTGAAAATTCGCCTTGCCCGCGCTGGCTCCAAGAAGCGCCCTTACTACCACATCGTCGTTGCAGACGTTCGCGCACCGCGTGACGGCCGCTTCATCGAGGCTGTGGGTTCGTGGAACCCAGTTCTGCCCAAGGATGCCGAGCGCGTGAAGCTCGACGCTGATCGTATCCAGCATTGGATTTCGCAAGGTGCGCAGCCGACCGATCGCGTTCTGCGTTTCCTCGACCAGGCTGGTCTTGCAAAGCGTCCGGCTCGTGCCAACCCAACCAAGGGTGAACCGGGCAAGAAGGCGCAGGAGCGTATTGCCATGGCCAAGCAGGCTGAAGAAGAAGCTGCTGCCAAGGCTGCGGAAGCGGCTGCTGCCGCTGAAGCGCCAGTTGAAGAAGCCGCAAGCGAGTAATATTTACACGTTTTGTAATAAAAAAAGCGGCGGAGCAATCCGCCGCTTTTTTTCATGTACACACGTTATCAATTGTGAATCGACTAGACCTCACAGAAAAACTAACTATCTTGTTGATTTAACGGCACGCATTGTCGCGAAGATAATAATGCGAGCTAGGTCGTATTCAGGCGCTCAATGTGGCGTCGTTTCTACGGAGAACCCTATGACGGCCCCCACGATGACGCCCACAAGGGCATCGACCGCTATCCGTTCTTTCGCGTTCAACCGCATTCTCGCTGTTCTCGGCCTGACCATTCTGGTTCCTCTGCTGTCAGCCTGCGGTTTCAACACGATCCCGACCAATGAAGAGCGGGCCAAGGCTGCATGGAGTGAAGTGCAGAACCAGTATCAACGCCGCGCCGATCTGGTGCCCAATCTGGTGGAAACAGTGAAGGGCTACGCTGCGCATGAAAGGGAGACGCTTCAGGCGGTGATTGATGCCCGCGCCAAGGCGACACAGGTGCAGATTACACCGGAAACGCTCAATAATCCCGAACTCTTCAAGCAATTCCAGGACAATCAGGCCAATCTGACCAGCGCGCTTTCCCGCCTGATGGTGGTGGTCGAGCGCTATCCCGACCTCAAAGCCAACCAGAACTTCCTCGCGCTACAATCGCAGCTTGAAGGCACAGAAAATCGTATCGCAGTCGCACGTCGTGATTATATCGAGGCCGTGCGCGTCTATAATACGGCTATCAAGACCATGCCGACAATGATCTGGACATGGATCTGGTTCCGCGACGCTGAGCCGATGCAGACATTCAGCGCCGATGCGACAAGCCAGAGCGCGCCTCAGGTCAATTTTAACAACTGATCGGGCTTTTCGTGGCTGCAATGCTTTTCCAACGTAGAACGGTTCGTGGCTCTTTTGGGCCGCGGACGCTCGTGGCACTCTTCCTGTTTGTGTTTGCAGCCTTTCTCGCGAGCCATGTTCACGCACAGGACGCATCAAAAACCACGCAGGTCTTAAGCGGTCGCGTCGTGGACGATGCTGGCATCATTGATGTTGCAGAGCGACAGAAGCTCACGCAAAAGCTTGCCGATTTTGAAGCAAAATCATCCGATCAAGTGGTGGTTGTCACTGTTCCAAGCCTTGGTGGCGAAGATATCGAAACCTATGCTAACAGGCTGTTTCGCGCATGGGCGCTCGGCCAGCGCCAAGAAGATAACGGCATTCTTCTGCTGGTCGCACCCAATGATCGTAAGGTGCGCATCGAAGTAGGCTACGGGCTGGAAGGCACCATGACGGATGCGCTTTCAAGCGTCATCATCAACGGCACAATTATTCCCGAATTTCGCAAGGGTGATTATTCCAATGGCGTTGTGCAGGGGGTGAACGCCATCCTGTCGGTCCTCTCAGGCGACGGTGCCGAGCTGGAGGCGCGTGCCAAGCGCAACGCCCAGACCAGCGTCACCTCCAGTTCTGGCGGCACCGACTGGGTTTTCGTCATCTTCATCACCTTCTGGTGCCTGATTTTCTTTGGCGGTTTTGGTATGGCGATTCTGACGCCGATCTTTGGCCGCAAGATCGGCCCTGGTAAATATGAATGGCTGGGGACGATCGTCGACTACAACAACCGCGGCGGCTCAGGCGGTGGCGGTGGCGGCTCGTCGTCCGGCGGCGGTGGATGGTCGTCTGGCGGGGGTGGCGGCGGTTTTTCAGGTGGCGGCGGCTCATCGGGCGGCGGCGGCGCTTCGGGCAGTTGGTAAGGAGACAATCTTGACAGAGAATAATCTTATCGGCCCCGAAGATCACCAACGCATCGCGGAGGCGATCCGTCAGGCGGAAGCCAATACGAGCGGCGAAATTTATGCCGTACTGGCACGTTCCAGCGATGATTACTTCTTTGCCGCCGGTTTCGTTGCAACCTGCGGCGTTCTGATTGCTTCAGTGATGGCAGCGTTTCTGGCACATTGGTTCTGGTTCGATATTCGCCTGGCGATGTTTGGTCTTGCGGTTCTGGCAGCATTCCTCACAGCCATGCTGGTGCTCTGGCTATTTCCGTCTATTCGCCTTCTTCTGGTGCCGCATCGTATTCGCTACAAACGTGCACACCTCAACGCGGTGCAGCAGTTTCTGGCACGCAATGTCCACATAACTGAACATCGCACCGGCATTCTGCTTTTCGTCTCCATGGCCGAGCATTATGCCGAGGTGATCGCCGATGCGGGCATTCATGCGCGCGTCGAACAGGACGAATGGAACGGCATTGTCGCCATGCTGACACACCATGCTTCACGCCAGCAAATCGCAGAAGGGTTCGTACTGGCTATCGCTCAGGCTGGGTCACTGCTGGAAAATCACTTTCCTGCGGGAGCGCATAATCTCAACGAACTTGACGATCATCTGGTCGAACTTTGAAGGCTGATGTGACGTTTACGTAAATCTTATACGACGCACGGATAAGTGCCGCGCAGCATATTAAAAAATGCCAAGCATTGTTCCCTTCGTTTTATAGCAAATTAAATGGATTAAATGTCGAGCTTTTGGCTTTCACCGATTTTTTCGCGGCTTTTCAAAGTTTTGTCATCGTAAGAATTATCCTATCTGCTAGGTTGACGCGCATTGCCATCAAGACAGGGAGTATCCGGCGTGACTGCAAAGCAGGACCGGTCGAGCAAGGTCAAGAATTCCAAGGCAAGCAAGGAGGAACAAAAGGGGGGCGAGCAGAAGGCTTTTTCCGCATTTTCAAAGCTCCTCTTCGAATGGGCGCCGCCCGAAGATCTCGCGGCCTACTCGAGCGAAGCACTCGCTCAATCTGCCCGCCATGGCTATGCCGGACTAGAAGCCTGGCGCAAGGGTAAAAGCATCATCAGCGTCGATACGGATATTGAACGTCATGGCCGCCCGGTCAGTGTCATTTCCATCGTCAACGACAATATGCCGTTTCTGCTAGACTCAATCATGGGCGAGTTGAACGATCACGCCAGCCAGATTTTCATGGTGCTGCATCCGGTTCTCGATATAGAACGCGAAAAGAATGCACTGACCATTCGCGGCGAGGCTTCACGGCTCGCGCCTGCCAAAAACATTGAGCGCGTGAGTCTCGTGCAGATTCACCTGCCAGCCTTGGACAAGCAGGCGGCATCCGAGCTGACTGCAGCGTTAAAGCGCGTATTGCAACAGGTACGCTCCGCCGTCAGCGACTGGAAGCCGATGCTGACGCGCCTCAACGAAGCCATTGCGGATTATAAGCGTGTCCATGAACTGACAGCCCACCCAGCCATGCCGGAGGCAATCGCCTTTCTCGAGTGGCTGCGCGACGACCGCTTCATTTTCCTTGGCATGCGGGAGCTCATTTTCAAGAATTCCGGCAAGAAGCGCGAACTTGTTCCGGCCAAGGAAACGCTTGGAATCCTAAACGACAACAGCGTGCGCGTGTTGCGTAGTGATGACGATGACACCAAGACACCACAAGAGATAACCGAATTTCTCGATAGCGCCGAGCCGTTGCTGGTTACCAAGGCAAATTCACTTTCGCTTGTGCACAGGCGTTCCTATCTCGATTATATCGGTGTCAAGATTTTTGGGGAAAAAGGCGAAGCCATTGGCGAATTGCGCCTCGTCGGTCTGTTTACCTCCGTCGCCTATACAAGTTCGGTTTCTGGCATTCCGTTCATCCGCTCAAAAGCCGATACGGTTATCAAGCATCTTGGTTTCAATCGCGAGGATCACTCGGGCAAGGCTTTGATCAATGTGCTGGAAGAATATCCGCGTGACGAGTTGTTCCAGATCGACACGGAAAGTCTCACCGCCAATGCCGAAATGATCCTTGCACTCGGCGAACGCCCCCGCGTGCGCGCCGTGCCGCGCCTTGACCGGTTTGGTCGTTTTGCAACCGTATTGGTCTACATTCCCCGCGATCGCTACGATTCTGTTGTGCGCGAGAAGATCGGCCGTTACCTCGTCGAAATTTATGGTGGCGACAGCTTCGAGTTCCACCCCGTTTTCCTGCAAAACGGGCTGACGCGCGTTCAATTCGTCATTCGCCGCAATGAGCGCTCAACACCACATATCGATCGCGAAACACTGGAAGCGCAGGTACGCGCCATGGTTCGTACCTGGGAAGACGAAGTGCGGGAAAGCTCGGAAAATGCGGAGGCTAAATCCGTTGCGCTGGCCTCCGGTTTCCCTCCCTCCTATCGCGAAATCTTCACGGCCCCCGAAGCGCTCATTGATGCCGAACGTTTCGCGAGCCTGAATATACAGGCACCGCTTTTCGTCGATTTCTACCGCTACCGCACGGATGGTCCGAACGCAGTTTCGCTCAAGCTTTATCATCACGGCGCACCGGTTGTACTCTCGCAGCGCGTGCCGCTTCTGGAGAATATGGGCTTTCGCGTCGTCAGCGAGCAGACCATCGAACTGCCCGGCATCGGTCAGGACGGCGCGCCAGTTTATCTCCATGACATGCAACTGATAAATGCATATGGCGTACCCGTCGAGCTTTCCGACGAAGGCGAGATGCTCGAAGAAGTCTTCCGCACGGTCTGGGATGGCTTCGCTGACAATGACGGCTACAACGCGCTGGTCCAGACCGCGCGCCTTAACGCACGCCAGATCATGATCCTGCGTTCTTACGGCCGCTATCTGCAACAGGCAGGTATTGCCTATTCGCAGGGGCTGATCGCCGCTGCGCTCAACCACTATCCCGAAATCGCCAATGATCTCTATGCGCTGTTCGAACTTCGTTTCAATCCCGCTTCCAAAAAGCGGGAGAAGGCAGAAGCAAAGCTTGTCGAAGCCATAGAAACCGCGCTTCTCGATGTGCCAAGCATCGATGACGACCAGATATTGCGCCGCTTCCGCAATCTCATCGAGGCGACCTTGCGCACCAACGCCTACGCAGCCGATGACAACGGCAAACCGCGTGTGACCTTTGCCTTCAAGCTCGATCCGCATCTGGTTGACGGCCTGCCCGATCCGCGCCCCTATCGCGAAATCTTCGTCTATGGACCGGAAGTGGAGGGCGTACACCTGCGCTTTGGCTCGGTGGCCCGCGGCGGGTTGCGCTGGTCGGATCGAGCTCAGGATTACCGCACCGAAGTGCTGGGGCTCGTCAAGGCGCAGCAGGTCAAGAATGCGGTCATCGTACCGGTCGGTGCCAAGGGTGGCTTTTATCCCAAACGCTTGCCCACCGGCGGTGATCGCAATGCGGTTTTCGAAGCCGGACGCGATGCCTACAAGACCTTTATATCTACGCTTTTGTCGGTAACCGACAATATTCAGGACAGTCATGTCGTACCGCCTGCCGATGTGGTACGCCATGATGATGACGACCCCTATTTCGTGGTCGCTGCCGACAAGGGCACGGCTACCTTTTCCGATACGGCTAACGGCATCAGCCAGGACCATGATTTCTGGCTCGACGATGCCTTTGCTTCAGGCGGCTCAGCCGGCTACGATCACAAGGGAATGGGAATTACCGCCCGCGGCGCATGGGAAGCCGTGAAGCGTCATTTCCGTGAATTCGACACCGACATTCAAAGCGAACCCTTCACTGTGGTAGGTGTCGGTGACATGTCGGGTGACGTGTTCGGCAACGGCATGCTTTTGTCCGAACAGATCAGGCTGGTTGCTGCCTTCGACCATCGCGACATATTCATTGATCCCGATCCTGTACCGGCAGATGGCTTTGTCGAGCGCAAGCGCCTGTTCGACCTGCCGCGCTCAAGCTGGCAGGATTATGATCAGGCGAAACTTTCAGCAGGCGGCGGCATCTATAGCCGCAGCCAGAAAACCATTACGCTTTCAGCCGAAGCAGCCCGTGTCATTGGACTTGCCAAGACCACGGCTTCGCCGCAGGAAATCATGATGGCGATTCTGAAAGCGCCGGTCGATCTTTTGTGGTTTGGTGGCATCGGCACCTATATCCGCTCTTCGGCTGAAACCGACGCACAGGTCGGCGACCGCGCCAATGATGCCATCCGCATTACCGGTGCCGAAGTACGCGCGCGGGTAATCGGCGAAGGTGCCAATCTTGGCATGACCCAGCGCGGGCGTATCGAATATGCGCTTACCGGTGGGCGCAGCAATACCGATGCCATCGACAATTCGGCAGGCGTCAATTGCTCCGACGTCGAGGTCAACATCAAGGTCGCGCTTGCCGCAGCCATGCGCTCGGGCAAGCTGAAACGTGCCGCCCGCAACAAGCTTCTGGTTAGCATGACGGATGACGTGTCAGAGCTGGTGCTGCGCAACAATTATCTGCAGCCCTTGGCGCTTTCCTTAAGCGAGCGTCAGGGACTGACGGAACTGCCCTATCAGGCGCGCTTCATGGCGGAACTTGAAAACCGCAAGCTTCTTGACCGCAAAGTTGAATATCTTCCCTCTGACCTCGTCTTGACCGAGCGCCAGAAGGCGGGCCAGCCGCTGACCCGGCCGGAACTCGCAGTCTTGCTCGCCTATGCCAAACTATCGCTATCGGATGACTTGCTGGCAAGCAGGCTGCCGGACGAACCATATTTGCAGTCGCTGCTGTTCGGCTATTTCCCCAATCGCATGGCAAAAACCTATGCGCAGGAGATTACAGGCCATCGCCTGAAGCGCGAAATCATCGCCACGCTGCTTGCAAATGACGTTGTCAACCGCGGTGGCATCACCTTTATCAGCCGCCTTGCCGATACGACCGGCAAGGCTCCTGCCGATATCGTGCGTGCTTATGTGGCGGTGCGCGACGGCTTCGAGATCGATGCGATCTACCGTGCCATCGACGCGCTCGATAACAGGGTTTTTGGCGATGTGCAGAACCAGTTCTATCATCTGGTCGGTGAAATGCTGCAATCAACCACCGCCTGGGTTCTACGCAACGATACGACACGAGCGGACCTGACGGAGCTGGTACGGACTATCACCAATGCGCGTGCCGAGCTGGAACCGCATCTTGGCGAATTGCTGCCGGTTCAGCTTATTCAGTCCGTACAGGCGGACAAGGCAGCCTTTATCGAGAAGGGTGCTCCGGCACCGCTTGCGCGACAGCTTGCCAATCTGCAACTGGCCGGCGTCATGCCTGATATCGCGCTGATAGCACATCTGGCCTCGGCAAATCTGGTGGCAACTGCGAGAACCTATTTCGGTGTGTCGGAAGCTTTCCGCATCGGACGCATCGAAGAGGCAGCTCGGAGTATCCCCGTCACCGATTATTATGATGGTCTGGCGCTATCACGGGCAAACGACACGATCACACAGGCCGCGCGTGGCATCACGATTGCCGCCCTCAAGCGGTTTGCCAAGGAAAGCGATCCATCAGCCGCATGGCTTGTGGCCGACGGCGCGCGCATCCAGCAGGTCAGAAGCCGCATGGTGGCACTCACAGAAGGTGGTGATCTGACCGTCTCACGGCTTTCGGTTGCGGCTGGACTGATGTCGGACCTGGCCCAGTAAGCTTTTTAAAATCGAAAACGAAAGGGGCAGCTTGATGCTGCCCTTTCGTTTCTTGAGATGTGCAAAGACGCTCTATAGACTTGATGATCGCGACGAGGAGAACCGATTGAGCCTTTCCACCACAAAAGAGCCCCGGGGCGCCACAAAGCGCGGAATATGGGGTTGGATGCTTTTCGACTGGGCGGCACAGCCATTTTTCACCGTCGTCACGACTTTTATTTTCGGACCTTATTTCATTTCCCGCATGGCGGATAATCCGGAAGCCGGTCAAGCTGCGTGGGGATATGGCATTGCCGCAGCCGGTTTCGTGATCGCTATTTTGTCCCCTTTCCTGGGCGCAGTTTCAGACCGAACCGGAGCGCGTAAACCCTGGATTGCCACTTTCGCAGTACTGAAGATAACGGGCCTGCTGGCGCTCTGGCTGGCCGTACCCGGCGCGAGCCTTTTCTGGGTTCTGTTCGCCTTCACAATCGCCACGGTTGCCGCAGAATTTTCCATTGTTTTCAACGATTCAATGATGCCGCGCCTTGTCCGCCCCGGAGATATCGGCAAGGTCTCAAACATCGCCTGGGGTCTAGGCTATCTCGGTGGCATGATCGTGCTCGTTTTCGTAGTGGTTTTTCTTGCCGCATCGCCGGAAACGGGCAAGACTATCATCGGCAGAGAACCGCTCTTCGGCCTTGATCCGCTGACTGGCGAAGATGCACGCATCACCGGCCCCCTTGCCGCCCTGTGGTATCTCATTTTCGTTTTGCCGATGTTTTTCTTCACTCCGGATGCAGCACGCAGCGATCCCTTGCGCACAGCGCTGCGCTCCGGTCTTTCCGAACTCAAAGCCACCTTGGGCGATGTGAAACAAAGAGCGGGAATCCTGCGGTTTCTGATCGCCCGCATGATCTATCAGGATGGGATCAATGCGCTTCTGGCGCTGGGCGCGGGCTATGCCGCCGCTATGTTCAACTGGTCAATCACCGAAATCGGTCTGTTCGGTATCATTCTCAACGTCATGGCAATCTTCAGCTGTATCGCGGCAAGTTTCATCGATACACGGTTTGGCTCAAAGGCGGTCGTCATGGCAGCGCTTGTACTTCTGCTGCTGGCGTCGCTCGGCATTGTATCAACCGGCCGGGAGTACACTTTTTTTGGACTCATTCCGCTTGAAGGCGTTGAAACCGAAGGTTTGTTCTCAACCCCTGCCGAACATGCTTATCTGATTTATGGTCTTATGATCGGTGCGGCCTTCGGGCCGGTGCAAGCTTCGTCGCGCTCGTGGCTTGCGCGCAGCGTCACACCGCAGGAATCCGGGCGCTATTTCGGCATTTACGCCCTATCGGGTCGCGCGACCAGTTTTCTTGCGCCCTTTCTGATCGCAACAATCACCACATTGAGCGGATCAGCAGCGCTCGGCATGGCGGTTCTGCCGATCTTCTTTCTGGCCGGAGCCTTGCTTGCCCTTGTCACACCCTATCCGGCTAAGGAACACATTTCGATATAAAGGCAGCAGCCTTTTCATGGTTGCTGCCGTTCGCACGACACCTACATCATATCCGCTGCCTTGGCGCAGGCAATGGCCAGCAACCCGCCGACGATAGGGGCCGCCACGGGCACCCAGGCATAAGACCAATCCGAGCTACCCTTGCCGGGAATGGGCAGAAGTGCATGGGCGATACGCGGTCCCAGATCACGTGCGGGATTGATGGCATATCCGGTGGGTCCGCCAAGCGAAACACCAAGCGCCCAGACGAGCAGCCCAACCATCAAAGGTCCGAGTACACCGACCGCCCCGACCGCTTTCGTGCCAATGGCAATCACCACAAACACAAGCACGAAAGTTCCGATGACTTCCGTTATGAAATTGGCAGGGATGTTACGGATTGCCGGACCGGTGCAAAAGACACCAAGTTTTAGCCCCTTGTCTTCAGTCGGCTTCCAGTGCGGCAGATATGCGAGATAGACAAGCACCGCGCCGGCAAAAGCGCCGAGCATCTGCACCCCGATAAAGGGTACGACCTGGCTTGCAGGAAAGCTGCCCGCCGCGAAGAAAGCCAGTGTCACCGCCGGATTGAGATGTCCGGGAGCGCCCGCCGCCACTGCGACAAGAACACCGCACAGAACCGCAAAACCCCATCCTGCAGTAATGACGATCCAGCCCGAGTTCTGACCCTTGGATTTTGCCAGAAGCACATTGGCGACGACCCCATCACCCAAGAGGATCAGGATCATCGTACCGAGAAATTCACCAATCAAACCGCTGTTCATTGTGTCCTCCAGAAAAAGAGCGCAAAGCATCGCCCTCGGCTGACCTGTCATTAGCCGCCGGTTCAAAAAGATTGTCCTGAAATATCCGGCCCCGCCGAGCGGGGCTGGAACTCAAATAGGCTTAGCCTTGTTCGACCCAGCCGAGGGATCTCTGGACAGCCTTTTCCCATGAGCGGAACAGGCTGGTACGCTCTTTTTCCGGCATCCGGGGATGCCACCGGTGCCCGACCTGCCAGTTCTCAACCATGTCGGCGGTCGATTTCCAGTAGCCGACGGCAAGACCCGCGGCATAGGCAGCGCCGAGTGCAGTCGTCTCGATGATCTTGGGACGTACCACCGGTACGTTCAAGATATCGGACTGAAACTGCATCATCAGTTCATTGACTGTCATGCCGCCATCAGCGCGTAGTTCAGTGATTTTAACGCCGGAGTCCTTTACCATGGCGTCCAGCACTTCACGTACCTGATAGCAGCTTGCCTCAAGGGCCGCGCGGGCGATATGCCCCTTATTTGCAAAGCGGGTGAGACCTGCAATCACGCCGCGCGCAGAATCTTCCCAATGCGGCGCATAAAGGCCCGAAAAGGCCGGCACAAAATAGACATCACCATTATCATCCACAGTACGGGCAAGGGTTTCGATATCGCCACTGGTTTTTATAATGCCCAGATTGTCGCGTAGCCATTGCACCAGCGCGCCGGTGATGGCGATAGACCCCTCCAGCGCATAAACCGGCTTTGAATCACCCAACTGATAGGCGAGTGTGGTGAGGAGACCATAAGAGGACGGAACCAGTTTCTCGCCGGTACTCATCAACATGAAACAGCCGGTGCCGTAGGTGTTCTTGGCTTCGCCTGGCTCAAGACACGCCTGTCCGAAAAGTGCTGCCTGTTGATCGCCGAGAATGCCGGCAAGCTTCACGCCTCCGAGCGAGGGAATGACAACCTCGCCATAGACTTCACTGGACGAGCGGATTTCCGGAAGACATGCGGCCGGTATCTCGAAAAGACGGAGAATTTCCTCGTCCCATCGCAGTGTGGCAAGATCAATCAATTGAGTGCGCGAGGCATTGGTGACATCGGTGATGTGAATGCCGCCTTTTGGTCCGCCGGTGAGGTTCCAGACCAGCCATGAATCAATCGTGCCGAACAACGCATCGCCGGCTTCAGCCTTTTCACGCGCGCCGGGAACATGATCGAGTAGCCAGCGTAGCTTCAAGCCGGAAAAATAAGTCGAGATCGGCAGACCTGTCTTGTCGCGCAGACGATCCGCGCCGCCGTCTTTGGCATAACGCGCGACCAGTTGGTCTGTACGCGTATCCATCCAGACAAGCGCGTTATGGAGCGGAGCGCCAGTCTTACGGTCCCACAGCAGCGTGGTCTCGCGCTGGTTGGTGATGCCGACGGAAGCGATATCCGAGGCCTTCAATTTCGCCTTTTTAAGTGTTTCAGCAATGACAAGCTGGGTATTGCGCCATATTTCCGTGGGATTGTGCTCGACCCAACCCGCCTTGGGATAAATCTGCTCATGCTCACGCTGCTCCATGGCGATGATATCGCCCTGCTTGTCAAAAATGATGAAACGGGAACTCGTAGTTCCCTGATCGATGGAACCTATATATTGCGTCATCTGCAATTCTCCTCCCTGATCGGTTACTCCGCCATCCAGCGTAGCAGGCGGGTGACTTTAACGGAGCACCCAAAACCTCGACGTCACTCTTACCATTCACGCTCACACGCAAAACGAGTGCATACGAAATAATATGAATTATAAACGAAAGCAATATCGATTCTTTTACATTCGCTATAGCTAATAATGATAATACTAAGCCGACGAAAAGAAAATAATTTTCGTTCTCGAAAATCTTCGAGTGAAAAATTAAACCTGCATCTTACAAAAAAGCCCCGGAACCTGAGGTTCCGGGGCTTTGCACTTAATCAACGCTCTTTAAAACGAAATCATTCAATGCCGGAAATGGCGCATGCCGGTCATTACCATGGCGATGCCATGCTCGTCGGCAGCCGCGATCACTTCTTCGTCACGCATGGACCCGCCCGGCTGGATAACCGCCGTCGCACCCGCCTGAACGGCGGAAAGCAGACCATCCGCAAACGGGAAGAAGGCGTCAGACGCCACCACGCAGCCCTTTGTCAACGGTTCGGTCAGTCCTGCGGCTTCTGCTGCATCTTCCGCCTTGCGCGCAGCAATACGCGCGGAATCCACGCGGCTCATCTGACCTGCGCCAATGCCGACCGTTGCCCCATCCTTCACATAGACGATAGCGTTGGATTTGACGTGCTTGGCGATGCGGAAGGCGAATTTCATATCGTTGAGTTCGGCATCACTCGGTTTCCGCTTGGTCACGACTTTCAGATCGAGATCGTCCACGACACCATTGTCGCGCGACTGCACCAGCACACCGCCCGCAACCGTTTTAGCTGCAATGCCCTTGGCACGCGGATCGGGCAGACCTCCGGTCACCAGCAAGCGCAGGTTCTTCTTGGCCGCTACGATCGCCTGTGCGCCTTCTGTGGCGTCGGGTGCAATGATGACTTCCGTGAAAATCTTGACGATTTCCTCGGCTGCTTCCTCATCAAGCGTCTTGTTGAGCGCGACAATGCCGCCAAAGGCTGAAACCGGATCGCAGGCCAGCGCCTTGAGGTAGGCGTCCTTGATGGAGGCGCCTTCGGCAACACCGCATGGATTGGCGTGCTTGATGATCGCAACGGCTGCGGTACGCGCCGGATCGAACTCGGCCACCAGTTCAAAGGCCGCATCGGTATCATTGATATTGTTATAGGAAAGCTGCTTGCCCTGAAGCTGGGTTGCGGTTGCAACACCGGGACGCTTTTCGCCGCTGAGATAAAAACCAGCCGTCTGATGCGGGTTTTCGCCATAACGCATGACAGAATGCAACTTGCCCGCAACTGAACGCCAGATCGGGGTTTCTTCCTCAATTGCCTCGGCAAACCAGTTGGAAATGGCAGTATCGTAAGCAGAAGTTCGCGAAAAAGCCTTGGCGGCGAGCTTTTTGCGGAAGGAAAGCGGCAGGGAGCCTGCATGTTTTTCAAGCTCAGTGACCACTTCCGCATAATCAGCCGGATCGACAACCGTTGCCACATAGGCGTGGTTTTTGGCCGATGCACGGATCATCGCCGGACCGCCAATGTCGATATTTTCGACGGTGGTGTCGTAATCGCCGCGCTTAAAGCGCACATCCTCGAAAGGGTAGAGATTGATGACCGCCAGATCGATGCCAGCAATGCCATGTTCTTCCATCGCAGCGACATGTTCGGGGTCGTTGCGTACGGCAAGCAATCCGCCATGCACGGATGGATGCAGTGTCTTTACGCGCCCGTCCATGATTTCGGGAAAGCCAGTGACTTCTGAAACGTCGCGCACCGGAATGCCTTCGGCTGCAATCGACTTGGCGGTGCCGCCGGTCGACAGTATTTCGACGCCATGCGCATGAAGCGCCTTGGCGAAATCGATCAGACCGGTCTTGTCGGAAACCGAAAGGAGGGCGCGGCGCACCCGATGAAGATCGGGAGCGGGAATATGCTTTGAGCTGACTGCCATAGGATATGGTCTCTTCGTTGCTGAAGCTTTTGCTTACAGGAAAGGGGACAGCGTCGCCCTAACACAGCAGCAAAAAGAATCCTATCGAAAAGACCATGAAATCCCAAGGTTCATATAATCCCGTTGTGAAAGCGGGACTATTTCATTGTCGGTATGACGAACTCAGCCCCATCTTTTACACCGGACGGCCAGCGCGAGGTGACGGTCTTGGTCTTGGTATAGAAGCGGAAGGCATCGGGGCCATGCTGGTTGAGATCGCCAAAGCCGGACGCTTTCCAGCCGCCGAACGTATAATAAGCGATTGGCACCGGGATCGGTACATTGATGCCGACCATGCCGACCTGTACGCGATTGGCAAAGTCACGTGCCGCATCGCCATCGCGGGTGAAAATGGAAACGCCATTGCCATATTCATGATCATTGGGCAGGGCCAGCGCTTCCTCATAATTTTTGGCGCGCACGACGGAAAGCACAGGCCCGAAAATTTCTTCTTTATAGATGCGCATATCGGGCGTGACATGATCGAACAGACAACCGCCCATGTAAAAGCCGTTCTCATAGCCCTGCATTTTGAAATCACGGCCATCGACAACGAGCTTTGCGCCTTCCTTGACGCCAAGGTCGACATAGCCACGCACGCGATCAACGGCTGCCTGCGTCACCAGCGGTCCATAATCGGCACTGTTATCGGTCGAGGTGCCGATCTTGAGCGCTTCCACTCGCGGGATCAGCTTTTCCATGAGACGGTTGGCAGTATCCTCACCAACCGGAACGGCCACCGAAATAGCCATGCAGCGTTCACCCGCCGAACCGTAACCGGCACCAATAAGCGCATCCACCGTCTGGTCCATATCCGCATCCGGCATGATAAGAAGATGGTTCTTTGCACCGCCAAAGCATTGTACGCGCTTGCCGTTCGAGCAGCCGCGACCGTAGATATATTGCGCAATCGGCGTCGAGCCGACAAAGCCGATGGCCTGAATATCGGGATCGTCCAGCAGCGCATCGACCGCTTCCTTGTCACCATTGACGACATTGAAAATGCCTGCCGGAAGTCCGGCTTCAAGGAACAGTTCGGCCAGACGCATCGGCACACCCGGATCGCGCTCGGACGGCTTTAAAACAAACGCATTGCCGCAGGCGATGGCCGGACCGGCCTTCCAGAGCGGAATCATCGCCGGGAAGTTGAAGGGGGTAATGCCAGCAACCACACCAAGCGGCTGGCGCATGGAATAGGTGTCGATGCCTGGGCCGGCGTTGTCGGAATATTCGCCCTTCATCATGTGCGGCGCACCAAGGCACACTTCAACCACTTCCAACCCGCGCTGGATATCGCCCTTGGCGTCAGCAATGGTCTTGCCGTGCTCGCGAGCCAGTAATTCAGCAAGGCTGTCATATTCAGCTTCGACCAGCTCAAGAAAGCGGCGCAACACTCGCACCCGGCGCTGCGGATTGGTTGCCGCCCATGCGGGCTGTGCCACTTTGGCGTTTTCAACGGCGGCACGCACCTCTTCCTTCGAAGCCAGCGCAACTGTTGCCTGAACGCTGCCGTCCAGCGGCTGAAAAACGTCTGTCGCGCGTCCGCTTTTGCCTGCCACATGCTTGCCGCCGATGAAATGTCCGATCGTGCGCATCCCAAAACCTCCGTTATGATCCGTCGGGCCATCTTGGCTTTGCAAAAACATGATTGCAAGGCCTTCAAAAGCGTATCCGTTGTGCATTTTTTATAGTAATCATGCCAGTCATGAACTGGGATGATATTCGCATATTTCTGGCTGTAGCCCGCGCAGGACAAATACTGGGCGCGGCCAAAAGGCTGGACCTCAATCATACCACCGTTGCAAGGCGCCTGACGGCACTTGAAACATCGCTTTCGACAACATTGCTCACGCGCCGCACCAATGGCTCGAGTTTGACGCAGGCGGGTGAAGAATTTCTGCTTGCAGCCGAGCGTATGGAAGCGGAAATGCTGGCCGCACGCGCACAGGTCGGTGACGCGGATATCGCCATATCCGGCACGGTGCGTATTGGTGCGCCCGATGGTTTTGGCGTGCGCTTTCTGGCCCCGCGTCTGGCGCAACTGGCCAGACAATATCCCGACCTAACGATACAACTGGTGCCGGTTCCACGCTCCTTTTCGTTGTCGCGACGCGAGGCCGATATCGCCATTACAGTAGAGCGTCCTGAGCAGGGGCGGCTCATCGCCCGCAGACTTGTGGATTATACGCTTGGGCTTTTTGCGCATAAGGATTATCTGGCAGAATATGGTGTGCCGGAGACTGTGGATGCACTGTCGAAACATCGTCTGATCGGTTATGTCGACGATCTGGTGATTACGCCTTCGCTCGCCTATGCCCTGGAAATCAGTCGCGACTGGAAACCGGGTTTTGAGGTATCAAGTGCGCTTGGTCAGACCGAAGCGGTACGAGCGGGCGGCGGTATTGGCATTTTACATGCCTTCATCGCCCGCGCCGATCCCGATCTGGTCGCAGTTCTTCCAGAGCGGTCGATAAAGCGCTCCTACTGGCTTTCCTATCATGAAACAGCGCGCACCTTGCGCCGGGTAACGGCTGTGGCCGCACTGATTTCAGAACTGGTCGAAAAGGAAAAATCCCTTTTCAGTTGATCATTTCAACCGCATATAAATGATCATGACCAGAACAATCATGATGATCGGCACGAACAGCGCATCAAGCCCGATGAAATAATGGCCGAAGCCGCCTAATACCGCACCCATCATGAGGGACAACCAGACAGCCATATGCTGTAGCCAGCGCCATCGCGGTGTTTCACCGCGCAATGAACAGGCAAAATCCGCAGCCGCATTAAACAGAGTTCCTGTCACATAAGTAACGCCCAAACGCGCAGCCCCAATGGGTTGCACGGCAGCGTTCTGTGCGCCCATGGCGGCGGCAAGCAGCAGCACCGGCTGAACGATCAGCGCGCCATCGCGCCGCAACAGGCTTACAAACAGCAGGATCGCCACCACGCTTGCCATGACGTAGAGACTGCCCCAGCGGCCATAGGTACGGACCGTCAGGGTGCCAAAAAATGCGCCGCCGAAGAACAGCACGATGAGGGCTGCGGGAAACCAGATCAACACGTCGCCTTGCGGACCGGGTTGACCGGCAATGGCGGCCCCAAGCTGCGTGGTGTTGCCACTCATGAAGGACGCGTAAAAGCCGCCCAGCTGCAGAAAGGCGATAGCATCGACAAAGCCAGCCGCTGCGGTAAGCGCAAGACCAAGGGTCAGTTTGGAATTCGGGGTCATGTCAAGAATCTTACGAAAACAACCCGACCTTGTGCAGCCGGGTTAATTCAGGAGTGACGCACAGCTCAATGGGGGTGAGGCGTCTATTGCGTCAAGCCGGAGAGCGGACGCCTCATATAAGTTCAGGCGCGTTTGATAATGCGCAGAATAATCAGCAGGATTGCCGCACCGATAAAGGCGTTGACGATGTCCTGAATAAGGCCGCCACCGACCGAGAAACCCAGGCGCGGCAAAAGCCAGCCGGCGAAAAATGCGCCAATGACACCAACAATGATATTGCCGAACAGTCCGAAACCGCCGCCTTGTACGATCTTGCCAGCAAGCCAGCCTGCGATAAGGCCGACGAACAGAAACGCGATGAGACTTCCTACTTCCATCCCTCAATCTCCTTTTCGGGCTGTTTTATCCAGCACAGCCGATGCGACAGTTTGACAACATGTCGCCGCACCGCACAAGAGGGCAACGCTCTATCTGGCAAAAATCATCCCGCAAGATGCTGGAAAGTCGCGACAACCTGATCGTAAAGCTTACGCTTGAACGGTACGATCAGTTGCGGCAGTTCCGCCATCGGCCTCCATTGCCACTGATCGAACTCAGCCGTATGCCCACCCGGCGGCGGATTGATTGCGATCTCACTCTCATCGCCCTCAAAGCGATAGGCGAACCATTTCTGAGTCTGACCGCGATATTTTCCCTTAAGTGCCAACCCCATAAGATGCGCTGGCAGATCGTAGTTGATCCAGTCGGGCGCTTCTTCCAGCAGAGTGACCGACTGCATACCTGTTTCCTCGTAAAGCTCGCGCAAGGCGGCCGCTGCCGGATCTTCACCTTTGTCGATACCACCCTGCGGCATCTGCCAGAGCTGCGTGGCCCCATCCATCTCACCCTCGGGCATGACGATGCGCCGTCCGGCCCAGACCAGCCCTTGCCTGTTGAGAACCATCAACCCGACGCAGGGCCGGTAAGGCAGGCTTTCGGGATCGACCGGGATTTTACGTTTTGACATTGCATACTCCAAGGTGCTGCATTCTTCGCACTATAGGCAATTCTCTATCGCCTGGTTATTGTAGAATAGATGATATCTGTATCAGAAAGAAAAACGCGGAAGCAAAGCTCCCGCGTTTTCGATATTTTCTGACATCTTCTGAAATCAGTTCAGAACGCCTTTTTTCGGATCCGGCGGGAAAGCGGCGTTGGCTACTTCACCACGCAGAAGTTTCAGCGCTTCATTGAGCTGAATATCGTCTTTTGCCTCAGCCGGAACATAGGCCGAAGAACCGGACCCATTATCGTCTTCGGCGTTGCCCTTGATATGGCCCTTGAGTTCGGACTCGCCGCGAACGACATCCTCTCCCTTCAGCTCAGGCGGCAGCGGTTGCTCGACCTTGATGTCCGGCGTTATGCCCTTGCCCTGGATCGACTTGCCCGACGGCGTATAATAAAGTGCTGTGGTCAGACGCAACGAGCCATTCTCGCCAAGTGGGATGATCGTCTGCACCGACCCCTTGCCGAAGGATTGCGTGCCCAAAACCGTAGCGCGGCGATGATCCTGCAATGCGCCGGCGACGATTTCCGAGGCACTGGCCGAACCGCCGTTAATAAGCACGATCACCGGTTTGCCGCTCGTAAGGTCGCCCTTGCGGGCATCAAACCGGGTCACGTCCTGTGGGTCACGACCACGGGTCGACACGACTTCACCCTTGTCAAGGAAGGCATCGGAAACAGCGACTGCC
Organism: Brucella sp. BE17; assembly: GCF_039545455.1. Classification (NCBI taxonomy): domain Bacteria; kingdom Pseudomonadati; phylum Pseudomonadota; class Alphaproteobacteria; order Hyphomicrobiales; family Brucellaceae; genus Brucella; species Brucella sp. BE17. The sequence continues at coordinate 1,166,644 of NZ_CP154468.1, forward strand.
TGATCAAGCAAGCCGCCCGGATTGAGCCGCAGATCAAGCACATAACCCTTTAGCCTTTCGCCCGGCAGCTTTTCCTGAATATCCTTGATGGCCTTCTTGAGATCTTCAGCAGTCTGTTCGGTAAAAGAAATGACGCGAAGATAACCGACATCGTTCTCGACGCGATATCGAACCGCCTTGACCTTGATGACCGCACGCTCGATCTTCAGCGTTATCGGCTTGTCGGCTTCCTTGCGCAGGATCGTCAGCTCGATGGGCTCCCCGACAGCACCACGCATCTTTTCGACCGCATCGGCAAGACTTAAGCCCCGCACTTCCTGACCGTCTATCTTGGTGATAAGGTCGCCAGCCAGAACGCCGGCCTTGGATGCAGGCGTATCATCGATAGGCGCGATAACCTTGACAAGGTCATTGTCCATGGTCACTTCGATGCCCAAGCCCCCGAACTCACCCTTTGTCTGCACGCGCATATCCTGCGCGGCTTCCGGGTTGAGATAGGAAGAATGCGGATCCAGTGAGGTCAACATGCCGTTGATTGCGTTTTCTGTCAGCTTCTTGTCATCGGGCGGCGTCACATATTGCGCGCGCACACGTTCGAAGATGTCGCCAAACAACGCCAGATCCTTATAGACATCGCTGTCTTTGGCGGCGGCAAAGGCACTGGAAGCCGGTGCGCCCTGGACCATCACAATGGCTGATGCTCCCATAAGGGCCCCGGCGAACAGCAGTGACAGTTTACGTATCATTTTCACGTCCTTCCAGAAAGCCGTTCGGACCACCATGGGGCCGGATCAACGGGTTTTCCATCCTTTCGAAACTCAATGTAAAGCAACGGCGCGCCATTGCCCACCTCTATCGGTGCAACACTTGCGAGAAGTTTTTCTCCCATTGCGCCAACCGGCTCTCCAGCAAGCACGAACTGACCCTGCGATACGTCGATTCGCCCCATACCTGCCATGACGATATGATATCCGTTGCCTGCATCAAGTATCAAGAGTTGACCGTAAGAACGGAAAGTCCCCGCATAGAGTATAACGCCATCGGAAGGTGACGTAATCGTGGCGGAAGGCTGGGTTTCAACCACCTGCCCCATCATCGTGCCTCCGGCGCCATCCTTCTGTCCGAAATTGCGCGCCGTCTTACCTGCTGCCGGTAGAACGAGCCGTCCCTGCAATGACGCAAAATCGGTCTGCGCACGCAAATGGCTGTTGTCGGGCACCGCTTCTCCCGCCCTTTCGCGCGCCGCAGCAAGCCTGTCGGCTTCTGCCTTTCGCGCTGCATCCGCAGCCCCCCGCACGCTTGCCATCTGCTCATCAAGCGAGCTGATCAGCTCCTTGAGGCTTCCGGCTTTCGCCGCGAGCGCTTCGGACTGTTTACGCTGTGCCATCAATTCCTGCTCAGAGATGGCGTGCAATTTTTTCTTCTCTTCAAGAAGAAGTGATTGCCGCTTGTGCTCTTCCGCCTGTTCCAGGCGCGCCTGTTGCAGCTTTTGCTGTTCCTGGGCGATGGAGGCGGTAACACGCTGCATGTCCTTGAGGTCGCCCGTCAGCTCTTCCACCTGCTGGCGCATTTCGGGCACGACTGCTCCGAGCAACACAGCACTCCTGACCGATGCGAGCGCATCGTCGGGACGCACCAGAATGGCAGGCGGCGGGTTTAATCCCATGCGCTGGAGCGCTGCCAGCACTTCCGCCAAAACTCCGCGCCGTGAACGCAGCGAGGCACGGATGCCGTTCTCCTGTTCGCGCAACGCTGCCAGCTTGTCGGCGATATCCGATATATCCTGCTGTAACTTCTTGTCAGTTTTGGCAGACTGGATCAGTGCTGCCGTTATCGTGTCCTGATCTTTTTTCAAACCCGAAACTTCGTCTTCAAGCTGTTTCAGCTTGTCGCCGGTGAGGTTAAGTTCGCTGCTGAGTTTTTCAAACTCACTCGCCGCCTCGTCGCGTTTGGTTTGCAAAGCGTCCTGCGCCTGCGCCGGCAACATGACGAATCCAATGCCCATCGCGACAAGACTTGTCCGAACAAAAGCGGACAATTGTTGGCGGCTGAAAAGACAAAAAGGGACCATGCGTGTTCTATTCGGGTAAGACGGGACGAATAATCGAAGACATTAGCGATAGAGCGTTAACGAAACATCGACCATATTGGAAGCTGCGAAAATACAGGCTATATGCGGCTTTCTTTCGATCAATTGCGCATCACAATGAGCAAAAACAAACCACAGGCTTTAACCGATTGGCGTCAAGGGCGCGGCTATGTCCATAGCTTTGTCTGTGATCGCATCGCCGCAGCACAATTTTGTAACCGCGCTCTGATCGTAAAGGCGCTCAAAGAGGCAGGATTGGCCATCCTTAGACAGACGGCTGATGATATCACGATTCTCGACCCCGATACGGGAAACAGTTTTACGCTGCGCGGTACGATCTATCGCCGCAACTGGGTTTACAGCCAATCATAAACATCAATTGTTACGAGCGATGATAAGGATGTCCGGCCAGAATGGTCGCGGCGCGATAAAGCTGTTCGGCAACCAGAATACGGGCAATTTGGTGCGGCCATGTCAACTCACCAAGCGCAAGAACAATATCTGCGCGCGACCGTAAGGCCGCATCGTGCCCATCGGGCCCACCGATAGCGACAATAAGCTGGCGTTTGCCGTCGTCACGAATTTGCCCAATCCGCTTGGCAAAGCTTTCTGAATTCAGCGCCTTGCCGCGCTCGTCCAGCAGAATGAGGGCCGCACCATTGTCGAGCGCTTCATGAACGCGCTGTGCTTCCTCGGCCTTGCGCAAATCGGCTGTCTGTCCGCGGCTCTCGGGAATTTCGCTGACACCTGAAAATTCAAGCCCCAGCGGAGGTCCTGCCTTGGAAAAACGGTCGAAATAACGCTCCACCAATTGCTGCTCGGGGCCGGCCTTCATCCGACCCACGGCAAAAACACTCACGCGCATGACGCTTTACGCCCCGCTCAAATCCGACTTGATCAATGCACTGTTTCCAGTGCCCACTCGTCGTCGAATTTATCATCGAGCCAGATTTTCTCGATATTGTAGAATTCGCGCACTTCCGGTCGGAAGACATGAACGACAATATCACCGGTATCGATGAGCACCCAATCGCCACCCTCGAGCCCTTCGACCCGCATATCCTTGCAGCCGACATCGCGCAGCGCCTGCAGGATATGATCGGCGACTGCCGCAACATGACGATGCGAGCGTCCCGACGCAACGATCATATAATCGCCGAGCGAAGATTTTCCGCGAATGTCGATGGGAATGATGGATTCTGCCTTGGAGTTTTCAAGACTGGCCAAGGCCGCGTCGAAAGTCTGGGACACGAAAGCTGCTTCGTCCATCCCGACCGTGGAAGGCGCGTGGTGAGCCTTCTTCTCAATTGCTGTTCTCAGTGGATTTCCTTTCAGACAAGAACAACGCAGTACGGCAGTTATAAGCACCGCACGCATCTAAGATAGGCAGAGTCTGTGTATTGTTTCAAGTGCAGACGAATCTGCAAGCGTTCACTTTTTAAGTTTCTGCCCGCGTAAGGCCGTAGAAGACAGTTGCGAGCGTGGTCCGTGGATAAAAGTCCAGACTGGCGGCTGACGACGTGCCAGCATTGGCGCGTAATATTCATCGAGCCGACTATCGGAGAAGGTCTGCGCCATATGCGATGATAAATAAGCAAGCGTCGAACCGGGGCGGTCTATAACCGCAATCGGGAAGTTCTGCGCGATTTCACGCCAGCGCTGCCAGCGGTGAAATGAAGCGAGATTATCCGCGCCCATAACCCAGACGAAATGCACACCCGGATTGGCATGGGCAATCAGCGCCAGTGTATCGGCTGTATAACGCACGTTGAATGCAGCCTCCAGCGCAGTAACCTTTATACGTGGATCGGAGGCCACTTGCTCACTGAGCTTGATCCGCTCGGCAAGCGTGGCCAGTTCGCGACGATCCTTCAACGGATTGCCGGGCGTGACCATCCACCAGAGCTGGTCGAGCCTCAACCGCCGGACAGCAATTTCAGCAACCAACGCATGGCCCTGATGGGGGGGGTTGAACGATCCGCCGAACAACCCGACCGTCATTCCCTTTTCGACATGCGGCATGCGCAGATATTGCGCATCTACGCCTGGGTAACGTGCTTTCAATGCGCATAACCCGAAGCCGAACCGCATCAGGACTTGATCCTTGAATGGAAGCAGCTTTCAGACAGAACCATGACGGGGCTAACCTCGCACCTGACCATTGCCGCGCACGCGATATTTGAACGAGGTCAGTTGTTCGACACCGACCGGCCCGCGCGCATGCATCTTGCCGGTTGCAATGCCGATTTCAGCCCCCATGCCGAACTCGCCGCCATCGGCAAACTGCGTCGAAGCATTGTGCAGGAGGATGGCCGAATCGATCTCGTTGAAGAAGCGCGCGACAACACCGCCATCTTCCGCCACGACTGCCTCGGTATGATGCGAGGAATAGCGGTTGATGTGGTCGATTGCGCCTGAAACGCCATCGACCAGCGCAACCGATATGATTGCGTCGAGATATTCCGTTGACCAGTCTTCTTCATTTGCGGGCTTTGCGTCTGGATAAAGCGCCCTCACCTCATCGCTACCGCGAATTTCGCAGCCCTTTGCGGCAAGATCGCGCAAAACTGGTTTGAGGTGCGTCTGAGCCACGGCGCGGTCAACCAGCAGTGTCTCGGCGGCACCGCAAATGCCGGTACGCCGCATCTTGGCGTTGACAGCAATGGCACGCGCCATGTCGCAGTCGGCGGAACCGTCGATGTAAAGATGACAGATACCTTCAAGATGCGCGAAAACAGGCACGCGCGCTTCCGACTGGACGCGCGCGACAAGGCTCTTGCCCCCACGCGGCACGATCACATCGATTGCACCGTGCAAGCCTTTAAGCATTTCACCCACGGCCGTACGATCCGTGACCGGAACGATCTGGATTGCATCCTCTGGAAGACCAGAAGAGCGAAGACCGCTCACCAAAGCCTTGTGAATAGCCGCTGACGAATGCGCGGAATCCGATCCACCACGCAGGATCACCGCATTTCCTGCCTTGAGGCAAAGCGCGCCGGCGTCGGCAGTTACATTTGGGCGGCTTTCGTAAATAACACCGATGACGCCGAGCGGTGTGCGCACCCGCTCTATATGCAGCCCATTCGGACGATCCCATTCGGCGATCACAGCACCAACGGGATCCGGCAAGGCGGCAATGGTGCGGATACCATCGGCGATGCCCTGAATACGGGCATCATCAAGCCGCAAGCGGTCGATGAAGGATGCGGCCATGCCGCTTTTTTCCGCTTGGTCAAGATCAAGTCTGTTGGCGGCAAGGACGGCATCTCGGCTTGCAAGAATTGCGCTGGCTGCTGCTTCCAACGCTTCGTTCTTTTGTTGAGGCGACGCAATGGAAAGCGGACCGGCAGCGGCTTTGGCCTTGCGGCCAACCTCTGCCATGATGTCTGCAATATCGGTTCCGGCATCCACTTTATCGAGCATTCTGTCCTCTTATGCGGCTTTAACTTCACTGGCGGTACGCACCACCAGATCGTTACGATGGATCATGGCAGCACGAGCATCATAACCAAGAATCGCTCCGATCTCATCGCTTTTATGCCCGGCAATTTTGCGCGCGTCCTGGGCATCATATGCGATCAGTCCGCGCGCGATTTCCCGTCGGTCCTCACCAAGCACTGCGACCGTATCACCCCGCTCGAAATGCCCTTCGATATCGCGCACTCCGGCAGGCAGAAGCGACTTGCCGGATTTGAGCGCCTTTGCGGCACCCGCATCGACCGTCAAGCGGCCAGCAGGTTCCAGATTACCGGAAATCCAGGTCTTCCACGCATTCACCGGCATGTGCGACGGCTCGAACAAGGTCGCTCTTTCGCCCCTATCGATAGCCGAAAGCGGCCCCATGCGCACGCCTGACGTGATGATCATTGCAGTGCCGGCCGCATTGGCTATTTTGCCTGCATCAAGTTTGGTCTTCATGCCACCGCGCGATAATTCAGATGCGGCAGCACCCGCCATGGCCTCGATCTGCGGCGTGATACTTTCGACCAGCGGCAGGAATTGCGCATCCGGGTTCTTGTGCGGGGGAGCGGTGTAGAGCCCGTCAATGTCGGAAAGCAGGATCAGAAGATCAGCCCCCATCATGGTCGCGACACGTGCGGCCAACCGGTCATTGTCCCCATAGCGGATTTCGGTCGTAGCGACCGTGTCATTCTCGTTGATAATCGGCACTGCGCTGAGCTTCAAAAGCGTCTCAATGGTAGCACGGGCATTAAGATAGCGGCGGCGCTCCTCGGTATCGGCGAGTGTCACCAGAATCTGGCCGGACTTGATGCCATGACCTCCGAGCACATCTGCATAAGCCTTGGCGAGTGCGATCTGTCCTGCCGCCGCAGCCGCCTGACTTTCCTCAAGCTTGAGTGTTTTCTTCGGCAGACCCAGAACCGTACGGCCCAGAGCAATCGCGCCCGATGAAACCACCAGCACCTCAACGCCGGCATGGTGCAGCGCTGCTATATCCTGCCCAAGGCTTTCCAGCCAATTCTGCTTAAGGCCGGACGTGCGGTCCACCAAAAGAGCGGAACCGATCTTGATGATGATGCGGCGATAATCCCTGAGTTGTCTCAACATGTTGTCATTCCTCGCCGCATCGTAAACTAATTCCCGACTGTCTGCGAAGCGTCGTCATCCTCGCTCGTTCCAGCTTCCGCCGCACGGCTCTGATCGATGATACTGGCAAGCCTACGCAACGTATCGTTCAATCCTTCGTGGCTGACCGCAGACAGCAAAAGCGGCTCATGCCCGCAAGCCTTTTTCAGCGCCTTGACCTTCGCCTTTCGTGCATCGGGATCAAGTGTATCGACCTGCGAAAGCGCCACGATCTCGGGTTTGTCGGCAAGGCCATGCGCATAGGCTTCAAGTTCGCCGCGAATGACCTTGTAGGCCTGACCGACATCGTCTTCCTGCGCGGAAACCAGATGTAGCAGCACACGCGTGCGCTCGACATGACCGAGAAACCTGTCGCCAAGCCCCACGCCCTCGCTCGCCCCTTCGATGAGGCCCGGAATATCCGCGATAACAAATTCGCGGCCGTCAACGCGCGCAACCCCAAGGTTGGGATGCAGTGTCGTGAAGGGATAATCGGCAATCTTCGGCTTTGCCGCCGTCACACTTGCCAGAAACGTCGATTTTCCAGCATTGGGCAGACCGACAAGCCCGGCATCGGCGATGAGTTTCAGTCGCAGCCAGATCGTGCGTTCGATGCCTTCCAGCCCCGGATTGGCGCGGCGTGGCGCGCGATTGGTCGAAGTGGTGAAATGCAGGTTACCGAAGCCGCCATTACCGCCTTTGGCCAGACGATAGCGCTGGCCGATTTCGGTGATGTCACAAATCAGCGTTTCGTTGTCTTCTTCAAAAATCTGCGTGCCGACCGGCACCTTGAGCACGACATCGTCGCCCTTGCCGCCGGTCATGTTGCGGCCCATGCCGTGCATGCCGGTCTTGGCACGGAAGTGCTGCTGATAACGATAATCAATCAGCGTGTTGAGACCATCAACCGCCTCAACCCAGACATCGCCGCCGCGCCCGCCATCACCACCATCGGGGCCACCGAACTCAAGAAACTTCTCGCGCCGGAACGACACGGCCCCTGCCCCGCCCGCGCCGGAGCGGATATAGATCTTGGCCTGATCGAGAAATTTCATTGAACCTAACCTCTTGGATACCCGCTTTCCGGCGGGCTTTGCGGCATCAGCCACTTTAGATAAGTCTTGAACACCGTGTACCGGAAACTGCATGGCAGTCACGGTTTTAATGCTCCAGAATTCATTTAGCGCAGAACATATCCACACGATCCCACGCAATTACAGCAAAACCCCTTTTCTGCAAACAGATCACGTCAAGGTTTTTATGGAACGGACTTTCCGCTATATGCGGTCCAATTGATATAAAGCCGCAAATCATCCAGATATTGCTCTTCGAAGAGCCTCTTGCGACGAGATGATCCTGGGATATTTTGCAGGATCATCTCAGGCTCCAGACATGCTGGCTATGACTGCCAGTCTCTCAAACCGATCCAGGTGCGCCGATCGAGAACGTAACGCTCGATCGGTACGTTTCCTGCAGCGAGCGAATCCGCCATGCCGAGACCGAAGAACTGGAAGCCGCACTTGTGAATCACCCGGCGCGATCCACTATTACTGGCGCGGCAAGAGACATGCAGCCGTTCGATCAGCGTTGCACGAAATGCAAGATCGATCAGTGCATGTGCGGCTTCAGTCGCATAGCCATAACCCCAATAAGGTTCACCCAGCCAATAGCCGATCTCCAGACCATCGCCGTGTTTATGTGGATGGATGCCGCAACACCCCATAAAGATGCCGGTATCGGACTGCGTGATCGCGTAAATGCAATTTCCCATCTCGCCTTTTCGTACGCGTTCGACAAAGTCGGTCGCGTTCTCACGCGTATAAGGATGCGGCATGCGGGCGAGCATGACCGAGACGCGAGGACTATTGGCAAGATAGGAAATGGCATCCACGTCTTCGTCATGCGGTGGACGCAGAACCAACCGTTCAGTAACGAGGACGGGGCAATCCAGGCCCGGTATCGTATCGGGCGAAAGAGGAGCGAAGCTGGTCTCCAGCGCGCTACAGCAATCCCTACATTCTTCTTCTAAAACTTCGACAACCATTTTTCTGTCCTCCAGATGCAAAAAGGGAAGATGGTGGCCCATCTTCCCTTCGATCTTTTGGCTGGTCGCCATATTTACCGGGTCCGATGGACGCCGGTATTTATGAGTGCCCGGCTTACTCTGCTGCTTCCGCGATCGGGTCTACCGACACGTAGGTGCGGCCCTTGGCTTTCGTACGGAAAGACACGGAACCGTTCGTGGTTGCAAAAATGGTATGGTCCTTGCCGAGGCCGACATTGGCACCCGGATGCCACTTGGTGCCGCGCTGACGCACGATGATATTGCCGGCAAGCACAGCTTCGCCGCCAAACTTCTTCACGCCCAGGCGTTTGGATTCTGAATCGCGACCGTTACGCGAGGAACCACCAGCTTTTTTATGTGCCATTGGTATTCTCCTTAATCTTTCCAGAGCGCTTACGTTAAAGTCGAATTTCCGTAATTGCTCTATCTATTTGTTAATCGCATTTTCCTAGAACGAACTGCTCAGCAGTCCCCTCCGAAATGCGTTGATTTACTCGGCCGTTTCAGCCTTGGCTGCAGCCTTCTTAGGCGCTGCCTTCTTAGGCTTTGCGGTTTCGCCTTCTGCTTTGGCAGCGGCAACCTTCGGAGCCTTCTTCTCGGCGGCCTTCTTGGAAGGCTTGGCGCCTTCTGTGAGGATTTCCGAGATGCGGATGGTCGTCAGTTCCTGACGATGGCCGCGGGTGCGCTTCGAATTCTGACGGCGGCGCTTCTTGAACGCGATGACCTTACGGGCACGACCCTGCTCGACGACTTCCGCTGTGACCAGCGCGCCTTCGACAGTTGGAACACCGATGGTCGAGCCGACCATCATAACTTCTGCGAATTCTACAATATCACCAGCTTCGCCGGCAACTTTTTCGACCTTGATCAGGTCATTTGCGGCAACGCGATACTGCTTGCCACCAGTCTTGATGACTGCGAACATTTGTTATCCTTTCGGTGTTCGGTCCGACTCTCATGCACGACGGCATTGGCGCCGAAGATATGGGTCGTCTTTTTATCAGTCGTTAAATTATCTGTATATATTCAAAGTCTTGCGACTTACAGGCTGATGCCGGAAACTACCGGAAACACCATCCAGAACAACAGGCTTGCCCTACGGCCCACCTAAGGTCCGCCGCTTATAGGGTTGAACAAATGAGAAAGTCAAGAATTTTAGGCTCAAAATGCAAAATAGCTCTTGTCTAATCGCGTCCTGGCCGCTATTGAGCCGACGCACGCTTGGCGTTCGCTTTAAATGTTTGCGCTCATATGGTCCATTCAAGACCATTTGATAGCGCCCATAATGCGGAGAGGTGGCTGAGTGGTCGAAAGTACCGCACTCGAAATGCGGCGTGGGGGTAACTCCACCGTGGGTTCGAATCCCACCCTCTCCGCCATTACCTTCGTTATAACTTACTGATTAAATTAGAATCTTCGATGCTTGATCGGAGATTGAGTACGTGCGAATCGCATGGAAGAGTCTGTCATTTCAGGTTTGGAACTCATCTATCTTTTCAAAAGAAAAAGACGGGCGCCTTCCTTCCGCCGTGGCGAGCATCGGTATTTGGAAATCCGCAGCAAGAGTATACGAAAAACTGGTGTCCGCGGTGCCAATACCCGACCCCGACCGGCGGCGAAGCTATGAGGCAAGCCAAGCAGGCGAATTGAAAACTCCGATTCGCGCGATTGATTACATTTCATCCGTTCGGGAGTATCGCGAAGTATCAGATCGGCATTTTGTCGCCATTTAAAGATTTTTGACGCCAGTTGCCAGCCGTCGTTAAGCCGACCTGTTCAGGCTCCAGATGAGATAAGGCCCACCGATCATAGACGCGAACAAGCCTAGCGGAAGCTGATAAGGAAATGCCACAGAACGCGCCATCCAGTCAGCAAAGATCATAATACATATCCCAATGGCAATGGAACCTGAAAGGTGCCACCCGGCTCGCATGAAGCCCGCCTGCCGCGCAAGATGCGGGGCCATCAGCCCGATGAAGGAAAGAGGGCCGATAAAAAGTGTTGAAGCTGCCGAAAGAGCAGAAGCAATCAGGATCAGCAATAAGGATGAAAACCTCACATTCAGTCCGATGGCACGGGCACGCGCATTGCCAAGCGGCATGATATCAAGCCATCTTATCATGAACACGATCGGGACCATCGCAAAAATCGCCGTGAAGGCCAGCAATAAGGCGTCCTGTGGCGTAACCCTTTGCGTAGAACCACTCATCCAGCTTAACAGTGCCATTGTTTCAGCACCGCCGCGCGCCATAATCAACGTTAAGAATGCGCCGGAGATTGAACCAGTTGCAATGCCGGCAAGCAACAGACGTTCTGTATTGAAGCGATAGCGCGCGGCGAGAGTGAGAATGATTGCCGCCGCAATCAATGAACCGGCCAATGCGCCGTTGAACTGCGCCTCTTTTCCCGGCGCTGTCATCAAGAGCAGAACGGCTGCCAATCCGACCCCCGCACCCGATGAGATACCAAGCACTTCAGGGCTGGCCATCGGATTGCCGAGTGTTCTTTGCAAAATACATCCAGCCGTTGCCAGCATGGCTCCAGTGCTTATGGCTGCCATAAGGCGGGGCCAGCGCCAGGGCATGATGGTGTCCAGAAGCGGTCCTTGTGTGATGGCCCAACCATCGGGGCTCCTCGAGACAAACAATGCAAGCGGTATCAGCAGCAGAGCAAGAAAGGCAATGGACAAGATGATCAAACCCGGACGGCTGACACGACGAGGGTTGAGTGCTGCGGTTGCCTGAAGCGTGCTTTTGATATTTGGGAGAAGCCAAAGCAGCAACGGTCCGCCCAATATTGCGGTTACGGCACCTGTCGGTACGAACGTACCGTAGAAAATGGATACAAAATCAACCAATCCATCCGTCAGAAGCAACAGAAGCGCGCCTATGGCCATGGATGAGAACAGTATTTGTCGCGCCGTTCTTGCTCCGGCCATCCGTGCCACATTGGGGGCAACGAACCCAATGAACCCGATAATACCAACTTCCGCCGAAATACTGGTCGCCAGAAAGACGGCAAGAATCAACACCGCCGCACGAATTAAGGTCACCCCCATTCCAAGCGCTTTTGCGGTGCTGTCACCAAGGCTGAGCAAATCAAGCGGACGCAGCAAAAGGACGGCAAGGATCAACGTGATGAGTGTTCTTGCAATTAGCGAAAGCGCCGGCCCCCAGCCTGTCTGGTCGAGAGAACCGCTCCCCCAGATGAAGAGTGACATAAGATAATCGCCATTGCTCAAAATGATGGTCGCGCTCAATGACGCCGCGATCAGAGAGAACATCATGCCACTGATGATAACGCTGACAGGCTCCAGATTCTGCCGCCAGGAGAGCCCGAGCACAATCAGCAGCGATAGAACGCCGCCGGTGAAAGCAACCGGCGAGCGCGCGACTTCCATAAGAACCGGCGCATAGATCGTCGCCACGGTCATGGCGAGCTGTGCGCCTGCCATTATTCCCAATGTTGAGGGGTCAGCAATGGCATTGCGCAATACTCTTTGTATCAATGCACCCGAAAGCCCCAGCGCAGCACCGCAGATCAATGCGATTGCAAGACGCGGCAGGACACTATGGGCGAAAATGATCTGCTGCAAAACCGCGCCTTTTGCCGGCAGATTTAAATATATCCGCATAGCCGTCAGCATTAAAGCAACCATGAGCAGCGCGATTAGGACCATCCCTCGCCCAACCATGGCGCGCGGTAGAGTTTCAAGCCTCATGGCCATTCCCGCAGCGCCTCTTCTAGTAATCTTGCAAACCGCCGCGCGGTGGGTAGACCACCAAATGGATTGATCGGATCAAGTGTGAAAACGCGTCCGTCGCGTACCGCCGGCATTGCCTTCCACAAAGTACTTTGCGGCAAGGCGCGACGTGCATCCGGAGGAATGGGGGAAATTATAATCACGATCGCATCGGGATAATCGACCAGAGTTTCGATACTGATGGGAGCTGTTGCCGAATAGCTGGTGCTGGCCCAGGCAGAGCTAAACCCCATCATTTCAGCCACCACCCCGAATATGGAATCGCCACCGAAGACACGGATATGTTTCGCATCGCCTATGTTGATGATCAATAAGGGGTGTTGTCTATGCCTGGCTATCCGCTCACCGCTCTGCCGGATAAAATCTGCGGTCTGTCCAATATAGGAATCAGCTTTGTGTGAAAGATCGTAATCGTCTGCCATTGCACGTGTGGCGACCTCGGCCTCGGCGTAAGGCGACTTACCGGTCATATATATGGGCAGCGAAACAACGGGCGCGATCGGTCGCATCAGATCATTGGCCCATGCAGTATAATTTGAGCCGTAGATTTTCTCTGGCTGGAGAGATGCAAGCAGCTCGAAATTGATCGAGCCACGCAAACCAAGATCAACGATCCCGTCAGGCAGGGGTGGCTCAATCACCAACTTGCGGTAGTTTATAAGCTCAACCGCCGCTATTGGCGCCACACCTAAAGCGAGGCTGGTTTCAACCAGCGCCCAATCGACAATAGCAACAGGCTTTTTAAGGAAGGTTTCAAGAGCCGCAGCCTCTGCGGACTCAATATCTGCGGCCAAAAGCGGCATTGCGAACGTTGCGCCGGCACAACACATAAAGTCCCGGCGATTGATCATTACATCACAATGTTTCATTATGGAGCCTGTTGCCCTTATGCCTTTCATATATGACAGGCATCGGTTCTATTCGCTGCTTAATCCGGCCGAAAAGAAGTCGAAAAACGGTAGACAATGCATATAACGAACATGTTTAGAGCGCCGACCTGACTTTAATCAGACCGGCGCTCCTTACACAGTTATTACCATGAGTAACCGACATTAGCGATAATGGAACGACCTTCGCCATAGAAACAGCCGAAGTTACAGCTTGCGACATAGCGTTCATCACCGAGATTGGTGAAGTTGAGTGCAGCGTTGAAATTATCCTTCTGGTAACGGATGGCCGCGTCGAACACAACGGCGGAAGGCATGCGGATCGTGTTGGCAACATTGCCATAACGGCTACCGAGATAACGAACGCCTGCGCCCAGCGAAACACCCGCAAGAGCCGTGTTTTCATCGAAGCTGTAATCGGCCCATAAAGAGGCACTATGTTCAGGAACATTTGCCGGACGATTGCCGCTTGTATTCGAGGTAGCGGTTGCATCGCCCTCTACGATTTTTGCATCTGTATAGGTATAATTGCCAACCATCGACAGGCCATTACCGAGACTTGTCGTTCCTTCGAGTTCGAAACCGCGTGAGCGCACCTCACCGTTTTGAACTGTCAGGTTCTTGCCTGAACTGTCCGCCTCTTTGTTGGTTACATTGGTCTTGGTCAGGTGATAAACGCTTGCCGTAAGGAAACCGTCCCAGCCGTCTGGCTGGAACTTGACGCCCGCTTCATATTGCTTGCCCTCTGATGGCTTTAGCATATCCCCTGTGACATCGTTTACACCGGAGACCGGGTTGAACGATGTTGCATAGCTCAGATAGGGGGCAATGCCATTATCAAAACGGTAAATCGCTCCGGCGCGACCGGTCAGCGCATGTTCGTCAACGCTTTCATCGTTTACCAGGTCACGCGTGCTGGTCCAATCCTGACGCAGCCCCAGTGACACTGACAGCCTGTCATATTTTATCTGGTCCTGAACATACAATCCGGTCTGCTGCAAACGCACCTCGGATATATTCCCCTTTGCCGGATCATAAATGATTGGAGTGCCATAGACTGGATTGAACAGATCAATCGTTGTCTGAGCAGCAGAAAAATTCGAGGAGCGCCATTGCTTATTGTTTCGGTAATCAAGCCCGAAAATGGCAGTATGATCGAGAGGACCGGTAACGAAGTTTGCTTCGAGTTGGTTATCGACGCCAAAGCTGTCGATCTCTTCCGATTGCACGCTCGCTCCACGGGTCACCGTTCTCATATCCGCATCGAGCTTTGAATAATACAGATTGTTATAATCGTTCTTGAAAGACAGATACTGGAAATTCTGACGGAATTCGAAAGTTTCGTTGAAACGATGGCGCAACTCATAGCCTATGGTTGCAAGTGTGCTTTTGTTGTCATTGAAATCAGGTTCACCCAGATAGCGACTGATGGGGATGCTTCCATTGGGGTTGAAATCAAGCGTTCCTTGCTGCGGCAATCCTATTTGTGAAGTACCCTTGTCGCGTTGCAGACTGGCGAGAATGGTCAGCGATGTATCTTCGTCGGGTGCCCATGTGACTGCTGGCGCGATGTAAAAACGGTCGTCATTGGTGTAATCCTGCTCGCCGTCGGCCAGTCGGCCCAAAGCCGTCAGACGGTAGGAAATGTCGTCACGGAAATTGCCACCGATGTCAGCCTTGGCGACGTAGCGCTTGTTCGTGCCCCATTCCAGTCCGACATTGCCGAACTCCTGAAAAGTCGGGCGCTTGGATATCAGGTTGATGATGCCGCCCGGCTCGCCCTGCCCGTAGAGGACCGACGCGGGACCACGCACGACATCAATGCGTTCCAAACCGTAAGGTTCAAGGGCAATGACGCCAAAATCACGAATGAAACGGAACGAATTCAGATAGACACTCTGATTGCCCTCGAAGCCACGGATGATCGGGCTGAAATAGCGAACATCGTTACCGAAAGGCTGGGTCGCGAGGCCGGAAGTGTAATTCAGTGCCTGACCGAGATTCTGGACATTACGATCCTCCATCTGCTTTGACGTCACAACCGAAACCGATTGTGGAAGCTCGATCAGAGGGGTCGCTGTCTTGGACCCTGTGGCAGTTACGGTCGCAACATATCCGTCAACAGGACCAGTCGCCTGAAGCGCCTTATCCTTTACCCCTTTGCCGCTGCCGTCAACGACGATGGTTTGCAGTTGCACCGCATCCTGCGCATAAAGCGGGTTGACGATAGCCGTGGTCATAAGGGCGGCTAATGGATAAATTTTCCTTTTTGGGGAGTTTACGAACATTTGCTATCTCGACGGTTTTAAAGTTGTGTGATTTCGTCAACTTCTAACCACTTTGCTGCCACATTAAAAGCTTTATTAATGCGTTTTACAGGATGAATTTCTCGTGGCAAAACACCTGTGTGATATTACTGCAGTTTAGACCATATCGGATATGGTCTAAAGGAGGAAATCTCATCAACGCCCGATATCTGCGCCCGCCGTGTCGTGTATCTGCGTTTTCTATATGGAGGACATGTATCCGGTCTTCAATCTTAGAAGCGAGCGACAACAAGCGGGCGGGCCGAGCGTTTGAATAGCGCGATAGAAGCTAAGATGTTGCGCCGCCCCGAGAGTGTACAATTAGCGACATAATAGGAAGGCGTCCACCACGCACTGGCGGACGGAGACCGTCTATCACTTTAACTAAAAGCCTCCGCCGTCGTATCCATTCGAAGCCCGGACTGCCCTTTCATGGTACTCTATATAACAATCAGCCCGCCACCTTTGGCAGATCGTCCTTCAAGCCAAGCGAAGCTTTAAAGTTTTCTGGTAGTCGGTGAGGTCTATTGTATGCCTCGAGGTGCCCGATTGAACGGCTGCCCACACAACGGCAGGCGCAACCTCACTCAATAGCCGGGGATCGAATGGCGAAGGAATGATATAGTCTCGACCGAAAGAAATATCTTTATCGTGAATACGCTTTACACTTTCAGGCACCGCCGAACGAGCTAACTCAGCAAGAGCGAATGCACAGGCAATTTTCATCTCATCATTGATTTCTCTCGCTCGCGCGTCGAGCGCTCCGCGGAAGATATATGGGAAGCAAAGTACATTGTTCACCTGATTGGGATAATCGGACCTCCCGGTCGCAATAATCGCATCGCTACGGGTTTCAAAGGCTTCCTCCGGGGTTATTTCAGGGTCTGGATTAGACAAGGCGAAGATAATCGGGTCATTAGCCATGGACCGGAGCATTTGGCCTGTCAGGGCCCCCTTGACCGACACTCCAATAAACACGTCCGCACCGACAAGTGCTTCGGCTAATGTTCTCGCAGGGGTGTCGACTGCCAGTTCGGACTTCCAGCGGTTCATCCCTTTCTCGCGCCCAGACCATACGGTCCCCTGCGAGTCGCACAGGATAGTATTTTCCGGACGAGCACCGATCGCGTGCAAGAGCTTCAAGCATGCAATTCCGGCCGCACCCGCACCATTGAGTACGATTTTGGCTTTGTCGATCGTCTTGTCTGCAAGCATCAGCGCATTCATCAAACCGGCCGCCACGATGACGGCTGTTCCGTGCTGGTCGTCATGAAACACAGGAATATTCATCATTTCCTTGAGCTTCTCTTCGATCAGGAAGCATTCAGGGGCTTTGATATCCTCCAAATTGATGCCGCCAAATGTCGGCTGCATCATGTGGATCGCCTTGACCAATTCGTCCACATCCTCCGAGTCCAACTCGATATCGACGGCATTAATATCCGCGAAAAGTTTGAAGAGAGCTGCTTTGCCCTCCATCACGGGCTTGGACGCGAGGGCACCAAGATTGCCTAGCCCCAAAATTGCCGTACCGTTGGAGATTACGGCAACCATATTGCCTTTAACAGTATAGTCGTAGGCAGCGTCAGCACATTTCCCGATGGCCTGAACAGGGTGCGCCACACCCGGGCTGTAAGCCAACGATAAGTCACGTGGCGTCCGCAAAGGCTTTGATGCAACAATCTGGTATTTTCCAGGACTGGGTTCGAGATGGTAGGCAAGCGCCTCATCCGCGGTGACATTAATCTTGATCATCGCAGCACTCCGAAGATTTGATTATTGATCAGAAACGGCGTCAATGGTGCCCGGCTAATGGCCGGGCACGTCGACAAGGTCACCTATCCCTTTGCGATTTTGAGCTCCGGACGGTGGCACCCATAGCCTATCGAATTACATGAACCGATCAGCGCCGCCGGACGCCTCGATCGTATCGCCGGTCACGAAGCCATTCCTGTTGGAACTCAGGAAGGCCGCGATCGCGGCGATTTCGCGGGCCGAACCCGCGCGTCCGATCGGTGTGCATTCAGCAGAGATGCGAGCGATCACATCGTCATCCGACAGATCCGCAAACTCCGCCCGCGAACGGCGAACCGCCGGCACCATATTATTCGCCCAGTTGTCGGTTGCCACTGCGCCAATGCCGATTGCGTTAACGAGGATGCCGTCTTTCGCAACTTCCAGAGCAAGCGACTTCGTCAAGTTGTTGATCGCTGCGCTTAGAACATGTGAGACGAACAGCTTAGGATTGGGATGAATGCCTCCGATTGAAGACATATTGACGATGCGACCCCATCTGCTTTTCTGCATGTGTGGGATTGCCGCCTTGCAAAGCCGCCGCATGGAGGTCAGCTTTACCGCGGTCATCTCCTCCCAATCCTGATCCGTAGACGCCATCAGGCCACCAGCATGGGCGCGTCCAGCATTATTGACCAGAATATCGATACCGCCAAATGTTTCGATAGCACGCTCGACAATTAACTGAGCTGATTCCGGCTTTGAGACATCTGCAGCCAGGGCCACGACGTCGCCGGAACGACCAGCGGCCGCTATTGCGAGCTTGTTGACAGCATTGGCCAGCCGCCCCTCATCTCGCGCGACAACAAGTACGCGCGCGCCATTGGTGAGAAGCTCTTCCGCAACGGCAAAGCCGATACCGGCGCTTGCTCCCGTTACGATAGCTACCTTGCCTTCTATTTCGAGGTTCATTTCACGTCTCCTTTTTGGAATTTTCGATTGTCATTTGGGAAGAGGTTTGCCGCGGGTTTCCGGCAGGAACCAGAGTGCAAAAATCGCCACGACATAAAGAAAGACCATTGAGAGAACTGTCATATGAAAGCCTCCCAAAGTCGAAAACAGGAAGGCGGTCATGATCGGAAGAGGGAATGAGACCAATCGGGCGAGATTGAAGACGATGCCTGATGCGGTTGACCGGACCTTCGTCTTGAAAAGTTCGGGCAGATAGATCGGCATCCAGGAGAAAACACCGAGCGTAAACATGCCCAGAATGAAGACCGACACCAGCGACCACGTCAGAGTCTCAGGCACATAGGCCTGGATTATACCTGCACAAATCGCACCGCCAAACATAGCGAACATGTAGGGCTTACGACCGATGCGATCAGCGATGAAGCCTGCACTGATGTAGCCGACAATAGCACCACCATTGTACACGAGCGCGCTAATGGCCGCCCAGGAACTTGCATTCAGCCCCTCTTTTACCGCAAGACCGCCAATGTGGGGGCCGATGAGTGCGGATATTCCGTAGAATACAGACACTGTTACACCTGCCATCACCAAGGTGGCGATCGCACGTTTCAGTCCTTCCGGATCGCCGAACAGCATCGCCAAGCGGGATCCCTTTTGAACTTTAATCGTATCATCAGGCGCAGGTTCTTTGACCGCGTCCAGCCAAACCTTCGATTCCGGAACCTTCCGGCGGATATATAAAAGGACGAATGCAGGCAGCACGCCAATGAGGAACATCAAACGCCATCCGTCCGCCCCAAAGCTTGGCTGGATAAACAGCCATAGACCGGCAGCGAGAAAAAAACCAAAACCATAGCCGGACTGCATGATGCCAAGGGCTTTAGCACGTGCCCGGTCTGGCCAGGTTTCAGCCACCAGCGCAGTTCCGGTACTCCACTCTGATCCCAAAAAGACGCCCGTAAGGAAGCGCAGTATGATGAGAATTGTCCAGGTGGGGCTGAATGCAGTCAGCGCCGTCAGCACAGAGTATCCAGCAATTGAAATCATGAGCATAAGCTTGCGGCCGACCCGATCTGCCATAATACTGCCGATCGTGCCGCCGACGGCCCACCCCAGTAGGGTCGCACCGATCGCATATCCAACGGCAACCCTGACTTCGTCGGGTGTCGGATTGTTGAGCAGCGACATCGCTGCAATACCGCCAACCAAGATCAAGGTGCTGGTTTCAAATCCGTCGAACATCCAGCCGATAAAACTGCTGCCGAGTGTTCGTCGTTGAATTGGACCTATCTCTTGAACTGTATCTTCACTCATTGCGTCCTCCCTAATGACCTTACAGACGACAGGTCTCGCTCCAGCTCCCCTCAATGAGAAGCTGCCCCACCCCGTCTATGTTTGAGAATTCCTTAACCCAATCGAAACAGCTATTCCGGTTTTCCTGTGCGCATTCGTCGGTTGAAAATCGGCAACGCCAAACCGAACACCTCGAACCGGGACAGGATCAGCAGCAGGAAGCCAGATGCGCCCGCCCGGTTCAAACGGCCGACATCGCCAGACAGCAGCGCTTCCCGTTCTGCCTCGGTGAAAGGCATAGTCTGCACGGCAGACTCTGGTGACGTCAGGATAAGCTTGCGAAACTCCTTGTCGTGTAGAACGCGGCGACAAAGGGTGTGAATGAGGTAAATATTCATTGAGCACTCCTTACGTCCCAGGCGGCGAAGGCGTTGCCCAATTGCGGCTGATCTATCAGTATTGCCGGGGTTTGATTCCCGACGAGACCTAAAGCGATAATCCAATTGAGAAGTTCGCCAGCGACATTGCCCGCTTCGAGCATACGGTCCTCAGTCGCCTGTGAGACAAGATCATCATAAAGGCCGGTCTTGATTTCCTGAAGAATCCACGCAGCCCAAGAGGGATCGGGAACACCAAAAGTCTTGTCAACCATGACTCTTGGCCCCCCGATTTCCAGGCTTAGAGATCCGCTAGTGACGACTGCAACGCGGGCATCGCTATCCCAAGACCGTATCGCCTCTCCAATCGAACGACCCAGAGCAAGGCATCTTGACGCGACTGGCAATGGTGGAACGACGCAGTTTATGAAGATGGGTACGATCGGCAGATGCATATCTGGGGTTAAGAAGTGGAGCGGCACGAGCGCACCGTGATCGATTTGGAAATCGACTGTAGAAGAGAAATCGAAGCCAGCAGCAACCATGCTCGACAAAAGATGTTTCCCAGCCGCAGCTTCCACGCGAACATCGTACCAAGGCATGCCAGGAGTCTGATCGTTTGGTCCAGCCGTCGCCTCAGCAGTACCGATGGCAAATGTCGGCCAGTTGTCGAAGAAAAACGTGTTGAAGTGATCGTTGTTGACCGTAACAATCACATCCGGTTTCGAAGCCTCAAAATGAGCGCGTATTTCCGAAAAATAACGCACGGCCTCCGACTTCTCACCGTTGAGCTGCGCGTCGGCGACAAAGCTCGGTGTGTGTGGGACGGCATACACCGCGACAAGTTCAGCCAAAGCCTTACTCCTCCTCCTTAGCGCACCAGGGTTGGCCGCTTAAACCGCTTCTGTGACGTAGAACCGTAATACACGGGATCGTCAGAGACTTTGGTGAGGATTTTCAGACGTCTGAAAATATGAACGATGCAAGGATTTGCGCTTTCCTCGTATCGATCAAACTTTATCGGATTGCCGCAGTGTGTGGGGGGTACAGATCGAACGTGCAATTTTGAGGTTTCTGCCGCCGGAGTGTTCAGGAATTACTTCGATCAGATCGGCAAGCACACCGACCGTCTTCTGAAGCAACCCGTCGGAGCCCTTACTAAATGCAAGGTCGATGCCGATCTTAAGTGCCCATGACAAAGCATTCTCCGCACGGGCTTTCTCCAGCGCGCCCCAGAGGTCTACATTTTTTTCCCCTCGTACATTAGCAAGCAGGATCGTAGCACGGCGGAACTCGACATCGGCCCAGCACGGTTCGCTATCTCTTTCTTCCACGAGAATATGCAATACCGGCAAAAGTGGAGTGCTATCGCACATATTCCGTTGTGTGGCGACAAGCATGTCGCTAAACAGAATGGTGTACTTGGGATGAAAACCGGCATTGAATACCGCTTCGACAACCGATGATAGTTCAGACGAGGAAACGACTTTTCCGCTTTCCATGGTCGCCCAGGCATCAAAAACACTCGCGTAGGTATCCCAGAATCCCAAGCCGTGTTGACGTGCGGCATGCCGTAGGCGGGTGACTGCGCCTCGCACTGCTTCGACGTCGCCCTCAAGGCCGAAAACGGTACTCTCTCCTTCTGCAAGCGCACAGCATAGCGTATTGGCGTGGTCGAGCATTATCGCTTCGGATACCGCAAGACCTGCAAGGTCTTTTGCTTCGTTGACGCGACCCAAAACCCATAGCGTACGAGCGAGAAACGATTTTCCGGCAACACTTTGGTCGAGCCCGAACCGAAACCTCTGTTGCGGCAAGTTCACCTGAAACCAGTGAATGCTTCGCTCGATAAGCTCACGTGCAAGATCGTGATTGCCTGAGAAATGTTGCGACACACCGGCAATTCGTTCGGCTACTGCCGCCGCTTCAGCATCACCAGCGCGTAGAGAACACCGCAACATTTCGGTTGCATGATTTAATGAGTCATGAAAACGACCGGATCTAAGACTTACGAGCCATAGGCCATATCTTGCCTGAAGTTCGATCTCAGAAACTCCATGGAGCTGCGCGAGAAAAAGTGCCCTTTGCCACGCACTATCCGCCTCTGCGACGGGACCAACAGCCCAGCTAAGTGCGGTACCCAATGCAGCTTGCAAAGACATTTCGTCACTAGCTGCCATCGAGTTCGCAAAACGCTCCAGTGCGTCCGAAATACGATTTCGACATTCATCATGAAGCGATAGCTGCACCCAGTACGGTGTCGCACAGGCCAGAATACTGATCCCAACCTGCATGTCACCATTCGTAGAAAATGACCAGTCAAGGACGCCGCGGATGTCGTCGATAATACCAGCGTGGGTGGCTTGCCACTCATCCGTGGAAAGCGTTTTCCAGTCGTGAGTTGCATGGCGAGCCGCAGTCAAGATGTGAAACGCATATCGTTGCATGACGCAATTTAAATCTGGGTCGTCCGCAAGCTTCTCCAACGCATAGAATCGAATGGATTCTAGAAATCGATACTGGGGTCTGGTGTGGCTTAGATCCAGCAGCAAAAGGGATTTGCTTACGAGACGCCCCAAAATATCAACCGCATACCAGGGATCACTCTTCTCAGGGATTGCCACCGCACGGACGGCTCCCACATCAAATGGAGAGGAGAACACCGATATGCGTCTAAGCATCAACTGCTCATCTGGATCAAGCAGATGGTAGCTCCAATCAACGGTCGCCCGTAGCGTTCTGTGCTTGGCAAGAGCTGTTTTTCGGCCCGCCGTTAGCAGGTTGAAGCGATCATTCAGCGCTGCCAGAACACCGCTCAGGCCAATTGTTGAGACGCGCGCCGCTGCCAACTCCAAGGCCAACGGCAATCCGTCGAGCCGATGACAGATTTCGTTGACCAATGCGACATTGATTTCGTTTGTCTGGGTCTTGGCTGATGCCCGTTCCACAAAAAGCTCGAAGGCCGGATATTTCAGAGCCGTCTTGATATCCATTATATTTTTGGGCGGCACCGCCAGCGGACCAAGTCGATACACTTGCTCCCCACTGATTCCCAATGGCTCTTGGCTCGTTGTCAAAACCTTGATCTGTGAAGAATTTGTTAGAAGTGTCTCTATCGCTTGTGCGATCACATCTGACAAATGTTCACAATTGTCGATAATCAGTGTGAGCTGCGCTGACCGGCTACCACCAAAAACCTGCCTAATGTGTTGCATCCCCAAACTCGGGATCATCAACGCGTTTGCAAGCGACGGCTCGACGAGTTGAGCATCTGAGACTTTGGCCATCTCCACCACGCGCACATCAATACTATCTCTTTCAGCCAGGCGCTCAGCAAACTCGATGGCAGATCTGGTCTTTCCAACGCCCCCAGAGCCAACAATGGTTAGAAGGCGAGACGCACCGAATAATTCTTCTATTTCTAACAATTCCGCTTCTCGGCCGAGCAGAGGCGTTAGCGGTATAGGAAACGCTCTGGCGGTCACCTTACCCAGAACCGGCTCTGAGACGGCCTCTTGGTTCTGTTTCGAGGCGAGCCTATATCCGAGACCAAACTCGGTTCTTACCATGTCCCTATCGGAACCAAGCGCACGCCTTATGGCCGACATTTGCGCTTGCAGGTTATTTTCTTCAACGACCACTCCAGACCAGACAGTTTCGAGGAGATAGTCCTTTGTGACCAACTCCCCTTTTGCCTTCACCAGAAGCCATAAAATGTCGATCGCCCGCGGGCTAATCTCAATCTTGATTCCGTCACGCATGAGAATACGCAGACGCGGAAAAATCCGGTAGCGGCCAAAATCAGTGCCTTCGTCATCTCGATCAGCGGCTTGCGTGACAGGGAGCTTTGCGGGCATAGACTATCCAACCTTTGCCAATTACTGCAATCTCATAGCGGCCAACCGGAACATTCGCAACATTGCCGCTTATTGAGGCTTCTTTAATTTACCGACCTGTGATCGGCATCCTCTACGAGCCAAGGCAGCAGCATACGTAGTGCTTAAGCCCGGAGTTTTATATTCTACTCCACACTGGACGAGGGGGCACCCGCTCAAGCATCTAGAGTTTAGTGACGATTTAACGAATTAGGATTCCCAACGCGTGTCAAATTAGATCCAACACTGGCTTTTGGAGTTCGGTGATGGATTGTGATGCACTTTGTGAAGATCAGTGGGAACGGACCAGGAGTTTCGTGCCGGTTGGCGCGAAGGTCAAACGCGGTCCGCAGACCAACAACCGTTTGTTTCTGGATGCACTGTTGTGGATGGCCCATTCAGGCGGTCGCTGGCGTGATTTGCCTGAACGGCTGGGCGACTATCGTTCGGTGAAGCGGCGCTATTACCGCTGGATCGAGATTGGCGTAGTCGACGAGATGCTATCGGTACTTGCCAGAGCAGCCGGTCTGGAATGGCTGATGATCGACAGCACCATCGTGCGGGCACATCATCATGCCGCTGGCGCGCGCCAGTTAAAAGGGGCGGATGCCTAAGGCCTAGGTCGGTTTCGTGGCGGACTGACAACGAAAATCCATGCCGCGACGGAGGCGCTTGGCCTTTCGATCCGCCTGATTGTCAGTCCGGGACAGCGCAATGACATCGCCTTTGCCCATGATCTTGTCGACGGTTTTCAAGTCGAGGCTGTCCTTGCCGACAAGGGCTATGATGCCGAGCATCTGTGCGAAAGGATCGCCAATACAGGAACTAAAGTCGTCATCCCGCCGAAACACAATCGCAAAGTCCAGCGTCTCTACGACGCAATACTTTACCAAGAGCGCAATCACGTCGAGCGCTTCTTCAACAAACCCAAACAGTTCAAGCGTGTCGCGACACCGTATGACAAGCTGCTCACAAACTTCATGGGCTTCGTCAAGCTTGCAGCTATCGCCATATGGCTCAAATAGTTAAATCGTCGCTATAGCCTAGTCTAGCTGAAAAGGTTTCAGGATCCGATCGGCAAGCATATCTGGATCGGCATCGAGACGCCCTGTCATCAGATAAAGCCAAGCATGGGCAAGAATGGATTCGGCCAACGCATTCAGATTTGTAGCCAGTATGATCTCACCCCGGCCCGATGCCCGGTGCAATACCTGCTCCCATGCAGTGATCCGTTCTTGCCGGTAGTCAGCCAACACTTCTGCAACTGCCGAATCATGCTGCGCTTCGGCAATGATAAGCGCGAACACGTGCCCTTCTCCTCGCCAGAAGGCAAAGAGATTGCGGAGTGTCTGACGCAAGTCCCCCGTCAAGCTGCCCGTGTCTGCGTCGAGATGCCCATCCTTCAATCGTTGATAGACGGCCAGCAAAAGAGTTCCTCTGTTCGGCCACCACCTGTAGAGGGTGGCTTTGCTGGCGCGTGCCTCGCGGGCAACGGCATCAGTGGTTAGGCCCTTCAGACCATCACGGCGCAACAGGTCGGCTGCAGCATCAAGGATAGCGGCCGCTGTATCGGGATTTCGACGCGGACCGATCGAACGGCGGCTGAAGCTTCGCGTAGTCATATCGCCACGTAATTCCTCTTGATTGACAATAAGTACATATCGTACCTATAAAATAGGTACTAATCGTACCATATGAGGTTCTTCATGTCTTACGTCAACCGTAAATTCCCTCGACTAGTATTCAGCCTACTAGGGTCAGGACCTATTAAATAACTTGCACCTCTGCGGAGGCTTTGATTCATTTGGATCGAAAGGAGTTCCGCGATGAGTGAGTTACTGTTGTTTTCAGAGGTGCAGATGCGCGGCATCGAACCGTATTTTCCGCTGTCGCACGGCATTCCGCGCGTTGATGACCGTCTAATTTTGAGTGGCATCATCTTTGTTTTGCGCAATGGGCTGCGTTGGCGTGACGCACCGAGAGAATACGGTCCACACAAGACGATCTATAACCGTTTCATCCGGTGGAGTAGGCTGGGCGTGTTCAACCGCATTCTTGCCGAACTGACCGCCAAACGCGGTAAGCTCGAACAACTGATGATCGACGCCACCCACTTGAAAGCCCA
Organism: Brucella sp. BE17; assembly: GCF_039545455.1. Classification (NCBI taxonomy): domain Bacteria; kingdom Pseudomonadati; phylum Pseudomonadota; class Alphaproteobacteria; order Hyphomicrobiales; family Brucellaceae; genus Brucella; species Brucella sp. BE17. The sequence continues at coordinate 1,192,720 of NZ_CP154468.1, forward strand.
CCGTACCGCAGCCAGTCTGCTAAAAAAGGGGATGTTCCCAGACGTATTGGGCGGACCAAAGGCGGGCTGAACTCTAAGCTGCATGCCGTCTGCGATGATCACGGTCGACCACTCATCCTGCTTCTGAGCGAAGGGCAGATGAGCGATTATAAAGGAGCGGCAAAGATGCTTCCCGCGTTTCCCAAGGCCAAATCCTTGTTGGCTGACAAGGGGTATGACGCCGACTGGTTTCGAGACGCCTTGGCAGCCCGTAAGATTACCGCGTGCATTCCATCTCGGGCAAACCGCAAACTCGCCATCCCGTATGACCCGGTGCTCTATAAAAAGCGCCACAAAATCGAAAACATGTTCGGCAAGCTTAAGGACTGGAGGAGAATTCATACACGATACGACCCATGCGCCCACGCATTCTTCTCAAGCATATGCTTCGCTGCAGCCGTGATCTTCTGGCTTGGATTTAACGAGTCCTGACCCTAGGCAGGCCGTTATGATTGATATGAGGACGTCGCGGTCGATCCCGTTCATTACGACGGGCAGCAGGGCCCTCAGCAAGCCGCTACCGTTTCGCGGAGACACCCATCCGCTGAGCGCCACACAATATTCGCAGATTGCTCAAGTAGGAAAACATGCCATCCAACGATGTCGCGGGAGTTTCTGACTCGCCATTGGATTTGTTTTTTGCGCTCTGCCCCCAATAAGCTTCACTGCTTTCAGTTTTCAGATATCCAGGTCAGATTCTGTTCGAACAATATCGGCTTTGGTCCTGCTTATCCTGTCCGTTTCACCCGCGTAGACGTCTTGTCCAACGAACAGATCGACAGGCGGATCAAGGCTCGTCGCCAATTGGCATAAACCGTAGGCCTTTGACGGGTGGGAGGCTCAATATAGCTCCGAGCAACGTGAGGCCGAGCCCTAACTCGACGATCGACTGTCAGCCATAGAAGAATATAATCGTGAACCTGGCGTACGAGGCCGCTTAGGCATAAAAGGAATGTTCCTCTGCAAGGCTGGCCCATACCATGCATTCTTGCTCTGCACCTGGACGACTCTCTGGCAGGGCCACAGCAAGTTGTTGGGTCCGGTTTGCGCGAGAAAGGGTATTGGGTGGGTCAGCGCGAAGTTGCGAGATAGCTTCGCGCGCCGTGCCTGCAACGCTTTTAATCTCGATATCAAAGTAATTTTCGCAGTATCGGCCGATCAGGTTGGCAAGCTCGTGCAGGAACGATACGTTCCTGCACGAGCTACAATTAGATTGGTCTCGCATCTTCTATCCACTGTGATTAGCTACTACGATAAATTTTGCGCAACACGATCCCACCGAATTCTTCGAAGAAATTCAGTTTTCTGTTGCGGTAATTTCAAAACCTCATGTTGAAGTTTGCTTTGACCCCATGATCGCGTGTTGAACCTGCGAACTGTCCAGCATAGGAGAAGCCAAAGGTAGCGTTTGGCGTGAGGTTGAGATCAAGCCCCGCTTCAATGATAGCACTTTCACCTGCGATCGGAACGCCAGCGATAGTGAAGGCATTGCCCACAGACAAGGCGTGCGTGCTTTCCGGCGGCGTATCACGATAGGCATGGCGCCAGGCTATCGTGCCCTTGAAAGTTGTATCCATTGGGCCAAGCTTGACCGCCTGCTCGCCCCGAAGGCCAAGCGTGGTGAAGGTTACGTCTGTCGTGGCGCTGCGTCCGCTCAGCGCTGCCTCGCCACCGGTTTCATGAAAGCCATCGGTATGCAGGCTGACATGAGCAAGATTGGCAAACGGCTCGAACCGCAGACCATCTCCCATTTCCATGCCATAACCTAGTTCCCCGAAAGCCTGGAAGGTTCGACCCCGGTAGTCGGCGCTCAGATTGTCGGTGAACCCTGGAATGCTTATGCCGCGGCTGGTGTCGATATCATGCCAGCTATAGGCCGCGCCTGTACGCAAAGCGATATTGCCCCAACGGGTGGCACCATAAAGACCAAGGTGATAGTTCTCGCTTGATCCTGACGATGAGCGATCCCTCACCTTGAAACTGGAATGACTGTAACCGGCCAGCAGGCCAAAACGCCAGTCACTGACCATGGTGTCAGCACCGATTAACAGACCACGGGTATTGCGATTTTTTGAGGCCGCATTGTCATCGCCGTCGGTCGAACCCCAAGAGGCGAAACCATGGCTCCAGAAGACCGGACCGCCATGATCAGCAGCAACCTGAACCGGCGTATCACCCGAGCCATAGGCCAGAACTGGAGTAACAGAGGCGCCAGCCTCACCGAACGCTGCACGCAGACGTTCGTTCGCGGCATTGCGGATGAAGCGACTGTCCTCGATCAGGGCCGCCTTGGTTGAGGCGTGGATCTCCCCTGACAAGGTGTCGAAGCTGGCGCGGATCACGTCGCCATCGTCCGGCAATTGGGCGATCGCGTCAAAGACTGTATGAACCGCACCAAAACCAATACTCTCGATCCCGATTGCGGTTGCGATCTGATTACGCGTTGATGCAACGGATGCGAAGTCGCGATCATTACGTACCAGGTCGAGGGCAACAGTTCCCGCTCCATAACCATAGAGCAGCCTGGGATTTAAGAAGGCGAAGTCGGAGGTGACATCGTCAAATGCACCCGAGAGGCTGCCGTTGGCAGAAAGGATCGTATAGGTCGATCGGATATCGTATGCGCCATTGGCACCTATGTGAGCAACCGCGCCGCCATTGAGCGTGGCATTTCCGGCAACCGATACAAGATCGCTGTCGCCGCCTTGCGGATTAACTTCGACGACGAAATGCGAGCCAGCCTCGAAGACGAGGTCGCCATCAACCGTCAATGTACCAATTGAATTGCCGGGCGAGAGTGTACCATCAGAGGCAACCCTGACCACCGAGCCCGCCCCTGATCCGACCGCTCCTGCCCCCCCAAGTGTACCGCCAGCGCGCACATCGAGCGAGCCGCCGAGAATACCATTGCCTGAAGCATCACCCACCAGCAGGGTTCCGGCATTGATGCTGGTCAGGCCCGTAAAGCCTGAACTGTCACCAGTCAGGAGAACCGTACCAACTCCATCAAGAGAGAAGTTTCCTGTGCCAGAGATCAAGCCGCTGTAGACGGCATTGCCGCTATCAGTGAAGCTGAACGCCGCACCTATGCCGTCGATTCCAACATCGCCGCCAAAGCGAACGGCTTCGGTCACAAGGACGCCATCGGCAACCGTCCAGTCGAGAAGCGAGCGGCCTCCCAAAATCAGCCTACCTCCGCCGTCCTTGATCATATGTCCGTCGGTCATGCCAAGTCCGGAGATATCCCCCGCAAAGCTGGCGTCACCTGCCTGATCGAAGACGACCGTGTCGGCATTGGCGATGTCGCCCGAGATCGAACCGGCGCTGCCGGTCAGCTTACCGGCTTCAACGAGTGTATTGCCGTAAGCATTGGTCCCCGTCAGGACAAGCGTACCCTCCCCCTGCTTGATAAGGTTGCCATCACCGGTGATTGCACCCGACAAGCCAAGAGTTGTTGCATCAGCGACATCAAACCGGCCGCCTTCGCTATGCAGATCAATAAGACGAGCACTGTTGAAGTTCGACATCGTTGCCAATGTACCGCCGGCAAAGGTCAAGTCGCCCGATGCAGCGCCGAGGTTTTGATCGGAAGCCACCGAGAGGATGCCAGCTAGAAGATGAGTGCCACCTGTATAGGTGTTATTGCCCGAGAGGATCAGATTGCCACCGCCAGCCTTGCGGACATGATTACCAGCGCCATCTTCGATAACTGAAGAAATGCTTGTCGTGACGCCACTGTCGATATTGAATGAGCCGCCTGCGGCAACACCGATGGCAAGACCATCGCCTTCGATCTGGTAGCCATCGGTTGAGAAGTGTAGTGTATCGAAGACCTGTGTGGCCTGAACATTGACCGTTCCGGCAGTGCCTGCAAACACACCAACCGAACCGCCCCAGCCGGTATTGGCACTGCCAGTTGCATCAGTCCAGTTGGTCGCAAAGGACTGCCATGTGCCGTCACCCCCATCAGCCGTGCCAGTGGCCGTTGTTCCTGTGCCGTCCCAGAACTGCATGGTCTGGTTGGCTCCCATAACCGACAGATTGACCTGACCCGGAATGTCATAGCGGACGTCTGGATTGTTAGGATTTACGGCGGCAAACCCACCGATACCGGTTAGCTTTCCATCCGCGAATGAGCCGGACAGAGTGCCATCATAGTCGAACAAACGATAATAGCCCGCTGCCGCAACATGGGCATCCAGCGTTCCGTCAAGTGTGAGAGCGCCATTGACGACCAATAGGTCGTTCTTCGAACCACCGACAACGCCCGGGCTGTTGAACTCGAATACGGTAGTCGATCCTGTTTTAAGGGTCAGGTCATTGCGGAAGGTCAGTGTACCGGGACTATTACCGGCCGATAGCGTACCGTCAACGGTGACGGCACCCGTCAACGCACCCCCGCCGCCCAACGTCCCATCTACAGCGACATTGACAGCCCCGCCAAGAACGCCATTTCCCGAGGCATCGCCTACCAGTAGCTTGCCACCCGATACCGTGGTTGTACCCGAAAAGCGCGAACTGTCCCCAGTGAGTGTCGTTATACCAGCAATGTGATTAACAATATGCGTGCTTGCGGCATTGCTCTTTAGATTAGTAGAAAAAGTAGTTATGCCACTATGATTAAAAGTGAGTGCGGCAATACCTGCCCCAAAAACGATATCTTCCGCCTTCACAATACCGGCAGCCGCGGCCGGTTCACCCATAGTCGTGCCGATATTGAGAGTGCCGCTTCCGAAACCAGTATATCCAAGATAAACGGTTCCTCCACCTCCGTTGCCTGCCAAAACCATACCACCGTTGGCAACGGTCAGCGTTCCTGTGCCATCACTCCCGACCGTGAGATTGCCAGTATTTTTCCATGTTGCATCAGCTCCGGAGACAATGACAGTTCCTTCGACGTCAGCTGCCCATGCAATAATGCCACCTTTATTTTCAACACTTGCGCCATCGAGAATGTCCAGCGAGCCCGATCCACTTTCACCAACAATGAGGTCACCGGTATTTTTCCATGTTGCGCCTGCCCCTGACACGCTGACAGCACTTTTGGAATTTGGGTTGAAGCCGATCTTGCCATCTGAATTTTCAACACCTCCGCCATCGCTAATGATCAGAGTGCCGGTGCCGTGATGGCCAACTGTAAGGCTACCAGTATTTTTCCATATTGCACCTGCTCCCGACACATTGACAGTACCTTTGGAGCCTGGGTTGTTACCAATCGTGCCGACTGAGTTCGCAACACTTCCGCCATTGCTAATGGTCAGGGTGCTGGTGCCGTAATGGCCAACAAAGAGGGTGCCGGTATTGTTCCATTTTGCGCCTCGCCCTGACACGCTGACAATACCTTTAGAGTCTGGATTGCGGCCGAGATAACCGTCTGAGTTTTCAACACTTCCGCCGTCGCTAATGGTCAGAGTGCCTGTGCCGTAATGGCCAACAAACAGGGTGTCGGTATTGTTCCACGTTGCGCCTGCCCCTGACACGCTGACAGTGCCATTGGAATCTGAGACGTCGCCGATATAGCCGACAGAGGCCTCAACACTTCCGCCATCGCTAATCGTCAGTGTGCCGGTGCCTTTATGGCCGACAGAGAGGCTACCCTTATTGCTCCACGTTGCGCCTGCCCCTGACACGCTGACAGTGCCATTGGGACTTGAGACGTCACCGATATAGCCGACAGAGGCCTCAACACTTCCGCCATCGCTAATCGTCAGTGTGCCGGTACCTTCATAACCGACAAAGAGGGTGCCGGTATTGTTCCACGTTGAGCCCGCCCCTGACACGCTGACAGTACCTTGGGAGCGTGGATTGCGTCCGAGATAACCGTCTGAGTTTTCAACACTTCCGCCATCGCTAATCGTCAGTGTGCCGGTACCTTCATAACCGACAAAGAGGTTACCGTTATTGTTCCACGTTGAGCCTGCCCCTGACACGCTGACAGTACCTTGGGAGCGTGGATGGTGGCCGAGATAACCGTCTGAGTTTTCAACACTTCCGCCATCGCTAATCGTCAGTGTGCCGTGCCCGAAATAGCCAAATGTTAGGCCGCCAGTATTTTCCCATAATGCGCCTGCTCCCGTCACATTGACAGTACCTTTGGATTCTGAACTGAACCCTATCGTGCCAAAGAAACTCTCGACACTCCCACCATCGACGATATTCAGCGTTCCCCTGCCCGTATAACCCACATAAAGATTGGAATTATTTCTCCATGTTGAGCCTATACCTGATACATTGACAGTACCGTCGGCGCCCATGGAGATAGCAGCGTATTCATTCCGGACAGAGCCGCCGTCGGCAATGGTCAGAATACCTCCGCGAAGTTCGCCTATTATAAGCTCACCATTCAAAATCCACTCTGGGAGAGGGTTTGGCGAAGGGAAGGGACTTACATCGCCTTCTGCAGTGACGCTCTTTGCCAATCCTGGCTTTGTGGCTCCTCCAAGAGTTAGAAAAAAAACCAAGGCTGTGGATATATACAAGCAAGCCCGCCGCCTGTTGACGATCCCCATACCGCCCCGTGTTTTGACCTTTTGTTGGCTCATCATGCACCCTTACAAAGCATCACGCCGCGCACATCAGGCGCATACACGTACTACCTTGATGACAGCGAATTGCTGGGTGAGCGTACAGCCGCAACTGCGATGACGACCAAAGTACGCCACACCACATTATCATTCTGATAGATGATGATTTTCATGCCGGGGTTGTCAACAACCATAGGCGATGTAAATGCAATAATATCAATAGATTATACTGCGCGTCTCACCAACCGGTCGATTGCTTTACAATGCGTCTCACTCGGAGCAAACTGTCGCAGAGACGCCGACCTATAATAATGTGTCACATCGCAGCTAGCCAACGACTCCATTCGATCTCGGAAGCTGATTCGTATCGCTTTCCTGCTTTTCCCAGAGATACTGCTCGGTAGTCTCGCGGTGATTGACCGAACTCCCGGGAAAATAGTCTGCTGAACGGAGTCGGATCAAAACCCCATCTGTATGCAATCTCGCCGATGGAAAGATGACTAAGTTTTGGATTAGCCAAATCCTGCCGACTGCGCATTAATCGGCGCTGGCGCAGATAGTTTGCAAAGCCCTGAACAGGCTCCATGATGCGGTAGAGCGTTGCGCGCGAAAAACCGAAATGCCGCGCAACACTGTCAGCTGTCATATTAAAGTCAACGAGCCCGTCTTCAATATATCGCCGAACCGCCAGCCACGCAGCTTTTCTGACACGTGGCGCATACTCCTCTGTAATCGTACCGTTCAGCGCAGCCGCAGCTAATGCCAGGGTCGGCTCCTGCATGGCGATTGCTTCGGCATACGTCATTTTCGGACCCGCGGCAAAAAGTGCCCGAATATGACTGCGTAAAAGGCCTACTAGGGGCAAATCAGCATCAATCCGCAAGCCCCCAAAGGCATCGGGTTCACGCAATAAGGGATCGAACAGGCGACGTGGCAAGACCAGATCAAAACTTTGATATTCGGTTGAAGCAGTCTTGAGTGGCTGGGTCATATCGACAACCAGCAAGTCGCCTTGCTGTGCTATCTGTTCGCGTCCTCGGGATCGTGCGCTTCGCTTTCCACTGACGTAAAACTGCAGCATGTAATAATCGAGACTGTCGACAGCGATCCTTGCATTGACACGCTCTGTAACTTGCCCCGAACTCTTGACCGTTCCAAACATGAGATCACCAGCATGAAACGCATCAACACTGGCATAAAACGTCTCATCAGTCAGTCTAGAGACGTCCCAAACCGATGTTGCGCTGTCGCGCCACAAAGGTACGCGGTCACGTAAAGGCAGAAGATTGGTATCGAGAACCGAGCGGGCTATGAACTGTTTCTTATCGTGCATTGATCAAATGCCTCTGCAGTCTTCCGATGTCATTACCTCTCTCACTTGGTAGAGATGTATAATTCATATATCAGCACATTTCATAAATTATAGTTTGATTTCAGCGATTGTGACGGAATCCCGTTTCGACCGAACATTCGGCTGAAGCTGAAAGGCCCAAGCACAGGATTGAGAGCAAGCTTACATCTAACGAGTGCTAACATATTGAATTGCTGGCGGGTGATGTCCGTCGTAGACGTTGGGCAACCACACGATATGGCTGGAGAATTATACGGCGGGTCGCCGGGGTCGCATCCATGACGGTAAAGTCATAGTTAGCCGTTCAATCTGATCCCCTACTTTAGGCTCAGGACGCATTGATTTGAAGTGATAGCTATGTGATTCAGGCGGCGGCGAAGGAGCCTTCATCATGAGCAAATTGTTTTGGCTGACGGATGAGCAGATGGCTTGTCTTCAGCCCTATTTTCCCAAGAGCCATGGCCGTCAGGGCGTTGACGATCGACGTGTCCTGAGCGGCATCACTTCGTCAACCGCAACGGGCTCAGGAGATGTGATGCGCCGAAGGAATACGGCCCTGCAAAGACGCTTTATAACCGCTGGAAACGCTGGGGTGACAAGGGCGTCTTCATCCAGATGATGGAAGGCCTTGGCTGTGCCTGAAGCTGCAGAGCGAAAGACGATCATGATCGACGCGACCTATCTCAAGGCTCATCGCACGGCTTCCAGCCTGCGAGTAAAAAAGGGGGTACGGGCCGCCTGATCGGCCGCACGAAAGGCGGCATGAACACCAAGCTTCATGCTGTAACGGATGCGAATGGTCGTCCGGCCAGCTTCTTTATAACAGCGGGCCAGGTCAGCGATTACACCGGTGCTGCCGCCTTGCTTGATGAACTCCCCACGGCCAAATGGCTGCTGGCCGACCGTGACTATGATGCCGACTGGATTCGTGACGCTTTGCAGGCGAAGGGGATAACGCCCTGCATTCCGGGTCGCAAATCACCGAACAAGGCCGTCAAATACGACAAGCGCCGCTACAAAAGGCGCAACCGGATCGAAATCATGTTCGGGCAGCTCAAGGACTGCAGGCGCGTCGCTACGCGCTACGACAGATGACCAATGGCCTTCTTCAACGCCATCGCACTCGCCGCTACCGTCATCTTCTGGCTATGACCAATCAGTCCTGAGCCTAGCGTCATATCGTGACCGACATGACCGGCAACAAGCTGGAAAGCATTGTACATGGTGCGGATGTTCAGGACCGTGACGGCGCGCCAGATCTGATAGCGCGCGTCTGCCAAAACCATCCCTCCGTAACGAAACTCTTTGCGGATGGCGGATATGCTGGTGAAAAGCTCGCAACGGCTGTGGCGCATATCGAGGCGCTGGGAACCGAAACCGTCAAGCGTTCCGATCAAGCCAAAGGCTTTGTAATTCTGCCCAGGCGCTGGATCGTCGAACGAACCTTCCCATGGCTCAACCGGTGCCGTCCGGCTGGCAAAAGATTGGGAGACTTCAACTGCCTCCGCAGAGGCATGGATGTTCAAAGCATCCATCAGGCGAATGATAAGACGTATAGCAAAGCTAGAATTTTGAGTCAGGCTGTTAGCTCGACTTTGTACAAAATTGGCATCGATTTAAGTGCCGCATTGAGCGTCTTTGGTGAATCAATTCGCCGCAGTTTGTGATCTTGCGTTATTCGTCTGATCGGATTCGAACTGATGCATGACCAAAGCAGATGAATGCTATAATGAGGCCGGGGATGCGGTTCCTCATCGTCTTCACCAATGGCTTGAACCTTTTCGTTTTGGGTTCACAGCCCCAACATGAAACCACGTGCTCGTCCTTGTTATGGGAGCGCTTCTCGCACCAGGGAAACGAACGGTAACGTCATGCCTGCGGATCACTGGTCGAGCCGATATGACCAACTTTGCCACTTATCACCAGTTTCTCAACCGAGCTCGCTGGAACCCACGTTTGTTGGCAAAGCATCTGTTATCTATTGTTGTGGCACGGCTTGTGCCTGAAGGCCCGGTTGTCATTGGTATGGACGACACGATTGAACGACGGTGGGGTCAGCGCATTGCTGCTCGAGGTATATACCGAGACCCTATACGTTCCAGCCACGGTCATTTCGTCACGGCCAGCGGATTGCGGTGGCTGAGCTTTATGGTTCTTTCTCCGGTGCCCTAGGCCAAATGCATCAAAGCGATGTCTGTGCTGACAATCCTGTGTCCTTCAGAACGATATAGCCAAAAGATGCTCCGAAGGCACAAGATGCTGACCGATTGGGCAAGGCAAGGCAAGGCCTGCTCCAGATATGTCGTTGGCTGCCAGGTCGCCAGATTATTTTTGTCGTCGATAGCAGCTTTGCAGTTCATACACTGGCCGCAGCACTTCCAGACAGGGCTAGGCTTATCACTCGGTTGCGCCTCGATGCTAATCTTTTTGCAGCACCGGCTCAAAGGCATGAGCGCACACTTGGACGGCCAGCGCAAAAGGGGCAGCCATTGCCAAAACTAAAGGCTCTTCTTAAGGACCCAAAGACCCAATGGGAGCAGATTGCAGTATCCTCGTGATATGCTAGGCAAACCAACAAAGTTCTCGACATCACGTCGGGAACAGCACTTTGGTATCGACGTGGAACACCACCCAAACACATTCGCTGATGCAATCGGGGCAGTTCGTATGGTTTTATGGGAGCAGGATATTTATCGACAGTCCACGTTTCACCGCGACATACATAAAATACCGCCAGGGCGCATCAAACGAATGGCCGAGGCGCTTTGCTTCGCTGCTTAATGTACAAAGTTGAGCTTAGGTTGTGGACACATTTGATCCATTCAGCGACGGCAGCGACCAGAGCGATTGTAGCAAGGTAGTTTTGAGCGTTTCGGTCTATCTGGTTGCGATACGTCGCCAGTTTTTGAGACGCCCGAAGAGACGCTCAATGATATTTATACGACGATAGATGCGTCGATCGAGAGGGTATGGTGTCCGCCTTGCAGCAGTATAGGGGATGATGGCCTTGATGTTCCTTGCTGTTAGCCAGTTGCGTAAGCTATCAGCGTCATAGGCTTTGTCAGCGAGCACCCGCCTTGGCGGTGCGACTGTTCCAAGGAGCGGCATGGCGATGCTGATGTCTGCGATGTTTCCCGGTGTTAGGGTAATGGCGACCGGTCTGCCGCGATCGTCGGCCAGGCAGTGGATATTGCACGTCCTGCCACCCCGCAATCGACCAATTGCTTCTTCATACTCCCCTTTTTGAGCCGGCAGCCGAACGATGAGCTTTGACGTGGCTGCTATCAATCGACAGTTCCTTTGGAACTGCCCCCGATGCCGCGATCTTCTCGAACAGGCGTTGCCAGATCCTGCGGCGGGACCAGCGATTGTAGCGGTTATAGATCGTGGTGGGGCCCATAGGCGGCAGGAACATCACGCCAACGGCATCCCGTCTTTAGCACATGCAGAATGCCCGAGATCACGCTGCGGTCATCGACCTTGGCTTACCCAGCTTGCCTCGCGGCAAATGCGGTTCGATCGCCGCCCATGCATCATCCTAAAGCCAGAAAAGATGGCGTGAAATATCTCCTCATCCATAAACCCATAGAAACACGATATCTATAGAGAAATATCAGAGAGCGGTATAGGTCCTGACCCTAGAGCGCGTCCGCTTTACTGGGGGTCATATCCGCACGATTTGAAGTAGTTGGCGCATTCTTGTGGTTCGAACAGCGTAACGATTTGGCCAACGGTATTCCATAAGCCGTCGACCGTTCGCTCGGCTTTTGCGCGCAAGACGGCCTTGAGCTTCGCGAATGCCTTCTCGATTGGGTTGAAGTCGGGACTGTATGGAGGAAGGTAAAGCAACCGGCATCCGGCGTCTTCGATTGCGTGACGTACTCCTTCCGCTTTGTGTGCAGGCAGATTATCCATGATGACGATGTCGCCCGGCACCAAGGTTGGAATGAGAACCTGCTGGACATAGGCCTGGAATGCTACCCCGTTCATCGCGCCGTCCAAAACCATGGGTGCGGTCATTCCAGATAGCCTGAGGGCTCCGGTAAACGTCGTCGTCTTCCAATGGCCGTGCGGGACCGGTGAGCGGCATCTATCTCCGCAAGGGGCCCGTCCACGAAGCCGGGACATCTTCGTGCTCAGGCCGGTTTCATCGATGAAGACGAGCCGCGCCGGATCGAGATCGAGTTGGTCGTCGAACCAATCCTGACGACGTTTCAGCAGGTCAGGACGCTCCTGCTCCAGTGCATGCGCGGTCTTTTTTTGAAAGTCCAACCGCGCTTTCGCAGCCAGACGTCAAGCGCGCTGCGGCCGATCGATACGGCTCTGTCCTCGCGCAATCGCAGAACCATCTCGTTGAGCGTGATATCCTTTTCCTCTTCGATTATGCGGATGATGAAGTCCTCGTGAGCATCGAGGCGTGAACCACCGCGTCGGCCCTGCTTGGCAGGCGTCAACTGGGCCGCCCGTGCGCTGGCAATCCAGGCGATGGCCGTTGAAATGCCAATTCCAAATCTGGCTGCCGCCGATCTCGCCGACATGCCATCGCGTGACGCAGCCAGAACGCGGCTACGCAAATCATCACTGAAAGCTCGGGTCATATTGCCTCCGACCAAATCACCAGTCGAAGCGATAGAATCAGAATTCGGAAGCCAGGGGAATCCTCAACCCGATTCCGCGTTCAATGGACGTGCTCTAGGGTCAGGACCTATTAAATAACTTGCACCTCTGCGGAGGCTTTGATTCATTTGGATCGAAAGGAGTTCCGCGATGAGTGAGTTACTGTTGTTTTCAGAGGTGCAGATGCGCGGCATCGAACCGTATTTTCCGCTGTCGCACGGCATTCCGCGCGTTGATGACCGTCTAATTTTGAGTGGCATCATCTTTGTTTTGCGCAATGGGCTGCGTTGGCGTGACGCACCGAGAGAATACGGTCCACACAAGACGATCTATAACCGTTTCATCCGGTGGAGTAGGCTGGGCGTGTTCAACCGCATTCTTGCCGAACTGACCGCCAAACGCGGTAAGCTCGAACAACTGATGATCGACGCCACCCACTTGAAAGCCCACCGTACCGCAGCCAGTCTGCTAAAAAAGGGGATGTTCCCAGACGTATTGGGCGGACCAAAGGCGGGCTGAACTCTAAGCTGCATGCCGTCTGCGATGATCACGGTCGACCACTCATCCTGCTTCTGAGCGAAGGGCAGATGAGCGATTATAAAGGAGCGGCAAAGATGCTTCCCGCGTTTCCCAAGGCCAAATCCTTGTTGGCTGACAAGGGGTATGACGCCGACTGGTTTCGAGACGCCTTGGCAGCCCGTAAGATTACCGCGTGCATTCCATCTCGGGCAAACCGCAAACTCGCCATCCCGTATGACCCGGTGCTCTATAAAAAGCGCCACAAAATCGAAAACATGTTCGGCAAGCTTAAGGACTGGAGGAGAATTCATACACGATACGACCCATGCGCCCACGCATTCTTCTCAAGCATATGCTTCGCTGCAGCCGTGATCTTCTGGCTTGGATTTAACGAGTCCTGACCCTAGTGATGCGCAACACACCCGCATCGGTATAGGCGTACATATCCCTGTTGAGGTCCCTGAGTGGATAAGGGCGCCCGCCGGAGCAGAGATAATCGTCGATATAGCCGATATCTTCCATCTCCCCCGATCAGGTCTAAAATCTGCATCTCACCGTAGGTATCGTTTACGCTTCGACTATGGTTAGGGTAAGAGAATTCTTGAAACCGACAAAATTATATAAATCCGTCAGCCCATCCATCATGCCGAAATAAAGATAGTTAAACGCTTCAAGCGCGCCGGCGCGGGGTAAGTGCACGCTATGATTACGGACGGTTCTGCTGCAAACGTTTTACCAATGCATTGGATATTAGGATTTTAACTTTTAATCAGCAGAGTATTCTTGATGCTCAAAGGACGTCATCCTGATAATTCTGCCATTCTTCTGTGTTTGCGATAGTAACCTGGCTTACCATTTGAGCCTTCGTAATCTGCAGTAAATTAACGGCGGAGCGCGGTATCGATCTTGATCATTCAACGGTAAATCGCTGGGTCATATGTCTCAATCCAAAACCGCCTGAACATATCAATCGGAACAAGCGTCAGGTCACACGCAAATGGAACCTTGATGCAACCTACATCAAGGTTAAGGTGAGTAGCTGTAATTATATCGTGCCATCGATAGCAATACCGATACGGTTGAGTTCTGTTTCAGCAAGGAACGCGATTTGACCACCGCCAAACGCCTTCTGCGCAAGGCACTGGCCAGCCAAGACAGACCGAAGCGAATTACCACGCTGGGATTGAGCTCATACACACGGGGCGCAAACAGCAAATTGTCTTTGCAGCTCAGATAACACACTCCATCAAACACCATTTCGAAGCATACGCGGCACAACTGCCGCCTCAGTTAAACGATGCCCCATATAATGAATTTTTGCGACAAAGCCCTTTATAGTGCAGCAGAACCTAATAATTCGGGACCGAACCGATAAACGAGCAGGCGTTCGTGTGGAGCATACCCATGGTTACTTCACGCTACCCAGAAAACGCTCCTCGTCGATTACAGAAGATCGCTCAATAACGTAATCGGTATTTGCTGCTGGGAAATTCCTCAACGCCCCCCAAGACGGGGGCACAAGGAGGAGTAAGCTGGACACACCAACCGTAGCCACGTAATTGAAACAAAATAGCCTCCGGCGAACCCGGTGTGGTGCGACCTGTCACAACATTTGACACGCACTTCACAATTGATTGGCCATCCGGTCGAAGGTTCGAAACAGCGCCTGATTGCCGTTGGTGCCCTCGCCATGAGCTCTCGCTTCGAGATAAAGTGTTGTGGCCAAGGCAAGACCCGGCAACGGCACGCCCTTGTGAAAGGCTGCTTCATTTGCGAGCTTGAGGTCCTTGAGCTGCAAATCAATGCGGAACCCGGCACTGTCGTCCTTGGCCAGAACCTTGGGACCGAGATTGTCGAGCATCCATGATCCGGCAGCACCGCCACGCAGGACTTCGCTCATGAGTGACAGATCTGCTCCATGCGCACGCGCAAGGGAAAAGGCTTCGCACATCGCCTGAATATGTGAGGCAACCATCAACTGGTTGCACATTTTAAAGACCTGACCGCTGCCAAGCGCACCGGCATGCAGGACGCTGGACCCCATGCAAGTGAGATAAGGTTTGGCAAGCGCGAAAGCGTCATCGCTACCACCGACCATAATGGACAATGTACCATTGACCGCGCCCACGACACCGCCGCTGACCGGCGCATCAACCATCTGGATGTCACGCGCGGCAAGGGCTACGCCCATTTCCTGCTCTGCTGCGGGAGCGATCGAACTCATATCAATGAAGAGCGATCCCTCCGGGAGCAGTTCCGCAAGACCGCCGGCACCAAGAACAACGGAACGAACATCCGGCGTGTCGGGCAGCATCGTAATGACAGTACCCTGCCGGTTAGCGGCTTCGCCCAATGTTGCCGCAACTTCGATCCCCTCAGCGCTCAGAGCATCGCGAACCTCCTCTCGCAAATCGAAAACCCGCACGGATACACCGCCCTTGATAAGATTGCGGACCATGGGAAGTCCCATAATTCCAGCGCCTATGAATGTTACCGGGCCACTGATTGCGGGGGTGTTGTGTACTTTCATGGGAAACGTGACCTTGTATCTGCGTAGTTTGATGCGAGGGAAGGATTGATGCGGACATGCCGCGCCAGAAGAGCAAGGGAATTGCGAAAGCCCCCTTGCTCAAATGGTATTCGGATTACTGGACGTCGATGATTTCCTTTGGCAATGGCGTGCCATGGTATTTCTGGTAGATATCATTCAGCTTGCCATTTTTCAGATTGGTCTTCACCCAGTCATTCAGCTTCGCAAGCAGGGCATCTTCATTCTTGCGCACACCGATGGCGAGGTTAAACACCTGAATGGTCACTTTCGGCTCAAAAGCCTTCTTCGGGTCTTTCGCCTTGATCTGTTTCACAAGCGTGGCGGATGTCGCAACCGCAGCCGCCTGCCCGGACACAGCAGCCGTGACCAGGGTCGCGTCATCCTCATAGCGTGCAACGCTAAAGCCTTTTTCCGAGGCTATTTTCGTCAATGCACTATCTTGCGTGGTGCCGCGCGTGACCGAGATTACCTTGCCTTTAAGATCGGCCCAGTCCTTTATCGGTGAGGCCGCAGGCGCCGCGACGACCGATTCAAGTCCAGCATAGGGCGTTGAGAAATCGATAACTTGCGCACGTTCCGGCGTCACCGAGAGCGTCGAAATCGCAATATCAGCCTTGTTTGTCTGAAGATTTGGAATCCGTGTAGCACCCGTCGTCTGCACGAATTCAAGCTGCAACCCCCAATCCTTTGCAAGAAGCTCGGCGGTCTCGACGTCGGAGCCAATCGGCTTCAGATTGGCGTCGAGCATTCCCGAAGGCGGAATTGCAAGATCCGTCGCAATCCTGATCTTGCCTGCTGCGGTAATACTTTCCAGCGTATCTGCCGACGTCGTCGCGATAGAAGCGGCGAATATGGCACCGGCAATACCAATCAATGAAAGCGTTTTAGTGAATTTCATTTTCATCTCCTCCTATGAAATATGTGACTAGAGATCGTGGCTAAGAAAATCTTGCAGCTCGACTGTTGCTGGGACGGTCAGTATCTCCGGACCGCCCTCCTCGTGGACGAGACCGCGATGCATGAAGATGACCTTGTTGGCGACTTTTCGGGCAAAGCCCATCTCATGGGTCACCATGATCATCGTCATGCCGCTTAGCGCGAGTTGCTCGATAACCTTGAGGACCTCTCCGGTGAGTTTTGGATCAAGCGCCGAGGTTACCTCATCAAACAGCATGACCTTCGGCTCCATGGCCAGGGATCGCGCAATTGCCGCGCGCTGTTGCTGGCCGCCGGAAAGCTGTTCGGGATAATTGTCAGCCTTGTCTCCCAGCCCCACACGATCAAGCACGGAGCGTGCGAGTTCCTTCGCCTCCGCCTTGGCGACATTCTTGACCGAGCGTGGCGCAAGCATGACATTTTCGCCAATAGTCAGATGCGGGAACAGATTGTAGCTCTGGAACACGATACCGACATCGAGCCTGAGCTTCTTGAGATCAAGCTTGGGATCATCCACGCGATGACCGGCCACCTCGATGCTCCCACTGTTGATGGTTTCAAGCCGGTCGATGCAGCGCAAAGCCGTGCTCTTACCCGAGCCGCTGGCTCCGATCAGCACGGCCACCTCACCCTTTTCGACGGCAAAACTTACGCCTTTGAGTACCGGAACATTACCAAAGCTCTTCTTGACGTCATTTAAAGCGATCATGGACATGGCGGGTTCTTTCCGTGTTCAGTTCTGTACAGCTTCCAGCGCGCGAACGCGTGGGCCGCGGTGTTCCAGCCGTTGGCTGAAGGCAGACAACGGGAAGCAAAGACAGAAATAGATGCAGGCAACGATGAGATAGATGAGGAAAGGCTCGAAAATCGAATTGTTGATCAACTGCCCGGCCCGGGTGAGTTCCACGAAACCCACAACCGAGGCCAGTGAGGTGTTCTTCACGATCTGGACCGAAAAACCAACGGTTGGCGGTGTGGCCAGCCTGATGGCCTGCGGAAATATGACCTTCGTCATGCGCTGCCACTTTGACAGTGCCAGACATTCAGCGGCTTCCCATTGGGCTTTCGGCACCGCCTGAAGGCACCCGCGCCATATCTCACCCAGATAGGCACTGACATAAATTGTCAGAGACAGCCCCGCCGCCAGAAGCGGTGAAATCGTATATCCGAGAGCAGGAAGCCCGAAATAACCCAGGAACATGATCACCAGAAGCGGCGTTCCCTGAATCAACTGGACATAGCCACCCGCAACGAGCCGGATTGTCCTTGAAGGCGATATTCTAAGCAGAGCAACGATCAGCCCCAGCGTACCGCCGCCGATAAAGGCCATGGCTGACAGAACGACCGTCCACCACGCGCCGACCAGCAGAAACTCGATATGATTGAAATTGAGCGCGGTCATTATCGTCTATCTCCTCACAAGGGCGTGCCGAGACGGCGGCGACGTGGAAACAGCGCCATGCCCGCGGCCCAGAATCCGATACGCATGACAATCGACAAGCCCAGATAGAGAAGCGCTACAACGATATAGGTTTCGAATGGACGATAGGTTTCGGACTGGATGAAGCTTCCGGCAGCCGTCAGTTCCTCGGTCGATATCTGCGACGTTACGGATGAGGCCAGCATCAAAAGGATGAACTGGCTCGTCAGCGCCGGGTAAACCCGCTCCATCGCCGGACGCAGGCCGACATGCCAGTATAATTGCACCGGTGACAGGCCCAGGCACTCTCCGGCTTCCCACTGGCCCTTCTGGATCGAATCGAAGCCAGCGCGCATGATCTCTGCCGTGTAAGCGCCGACATTCACCGTCAGTGCAATCACCGCCACCATGATGGCCGTGAAGGAAAAACCGAGGCTCGAGAGCCCGAAATAGATCACGAATATTTGGACGATGAAGGGCGTATTACGGATGGATTCGACATATGTCGAGGCCAGACCGCGAAGAACCCGCCCCCCTGACCGCCTTGCAATAGCGACAAGCGTCCCGATGAAAAAGCCGGTAAACGTGGTGATAAGCGCCAGTCTGGCGGTCAGCCCGAGCCCATCCACCAGCATGTCCCATCGCGACAACACAATCGAGAAATCCAGTGTCATTGGGGTCTCCCCAAACCAAGAGCATCCGGGGAGATACACCTTATGAGGCAAGCGCCTGCATTTTGCTGCAGATATTTAAGGTTCATTGCAAGGTCTCCTCCCCTACCCGTATCGCTGATCCTCCTCAGGCGTTGTTTTCCATCGCTGCCAGCTTTTCAACGCGCCGGACGAAATCTTCATTGCGGTCAAATTCAGCCGTCAGATATGCTGCGATGAGATCCTTTGCGAGCCACGGTCCGACGATCTGCGCACCGATGCACATGACATTGACGTCGTCATGCTCGACACTCTGATGGGCGGAATGGACATCGTGACAAACGGCCGCGCGGATTCCTCGGACCTTGTTTGCGGCAATCGCCGCACCAACACCGGTGCCACAGACAAGAATTCCACGCTCGGCTGCGCCATCACGAACCTTGGAGCACAAGGTACCGGCAATATCCGGGAAATCGACCGGCTGGAGATCGAAACTGCCTATATCCTCGATACTATGGCCCAATGCCTGTATGTGAGCGATCAAATCCGCCTTGAGGGGGAACCCTGCATGGTCGCTGCCGATTACGATTTTCATTTCAGGCCTATCCTTCTTACAATCTAAAGTGTTCTGGCAAAGTGTTCTGGAATGCGAATGTGCGATCAGGGCAGTCTCAAGCTTGCCCGGCGACGAAAATCCGCACCAATCTCGAAATGCTTTTCCAGAAGGTGATCCGCCGCCGTTCTGTCGCGATCGATAAGCGCGTCGAGGATCAGTCGATGATGATTGACGAGAAACTCCTCGATGCCTTCGATCTTGATGATCTTTTCACGACGCTCCAGATGCGAGCGCATCATCAGTTGCGAGATCGAGGCATAAAGCGTGACGAGCGTCGGTGAATGAGACGCCTCAACGATGGCCTCGTGAAACTTAAAATCTGCAGTTCCTCCGCGGTCGGGATCATCCATGGTATCGATGATCATACCCAGCGCATCGGTCATTCTTGCGAAATCGGTTTCCGTCGCACGCTGGCAGGCCAGGCGCACGGCATGATGTTCGATGGCTTTACGGGCTTCCATGATATCGCCGATGATATCCGCCTGATGCGCCAGCATGAAGCTGAAAACATCGCCAAGTGCCGTTACATCCGGACGCTTGACCACTGTTCCGACACCGTGACGAATTTCCACGGCCCCCACCATCGCCAGCGATCGCAGCGCTTCGCGAATGATTGGGCGACTGACATTGAGATGAAGAGCCAGCTCGCGTTCGGGAAGAAGAAGGTCGCCAGCCTTAAGCTCTCCTGAAAGAAGCTGATCCCTGAGAAACTCAACCACACGCGTGTGGGCTCCTGCCTCAGGCATGGCGCGACGAACTGGCTTTGCGAGCGTCATTTCACTTCCCTTCTGTGGTAAGACCACCTATATATCCACTTAATCGGCCTCGTCAAGCACTGTTGTGCGCGACGCTGCCCTTCCCGATCCAGAGGCCTTGAAACCATATAGTTTGCAAGGCAAACAAAAGGTGTGCAATGATTACTGTTCTTGGTTCAATCAATATGGATCTCGTCGCGCTGGTAGAGCGCCTTCCCGGCCCCGGCGAGACCGTATCAGGAAGCAGCTTCACCACCTCGCCTGGCGGCAAGGGTGCCAATCAGGCACTTGCCGCACGAAGGGCCGGCGCAGACGTGCGTATGGTGGGTGCCGTCGGCAGTGATTCATTTGCTCAAGAGGCGCTGCAAATCCTTCGTCAGGCGGGCGTCAATCTTAAGGGCGTCAGCACATCCACTGAGCATACAGGCACCGCGCTGATATATGTGGCGGAGAACGGCGAAAATACGATCGCGGTCGTGCCCGGTGCCAATGCAGCGGTGGGCGAAGAGCATGTGCGCACAGCGCTTGAGGGCATGTCGGACGGTGACCCCCTCGTTTTGCAAATGGAAGTACCAGGAGCAACAATAGCGGCTGCGATCAATGCGGCCAGACGCAAGGGGATACGTACCATACTCAACATCGCGCCTGCGACATCTGAGATCGCAAGTCTGGCGGAACTGGTCGACATTATCGTCGCTAACGAGACCGAATTCGAGCAACTGCTTGGTCAAAGAATTGCGACGAAGGAAGATCGGACTCAAGCTTTGCTGGACGTCCACGCCCGCCGTGGGCAAACGGTTGTCGTCACGCTGGGAGCTGAAGGGGTGGCCGCAGTTGCTGAAGGGCAGATCTTTACCGCGATGGGCTTGCCAATAGAACCTGTAGACACGGTAGGCGCGGGCGACACATTCGTCGGTTATCTGGCCGTTGCACTTGCTGAGAACTTGCCGTTTGCCAAGGCGCTAAGAATGGCAGCGGTCGCTGGATCTCTTGCCTGCATGTCACGTGGTGCTCAGCCAGCCATGCCGCTGCGCGACGAAGTTGAGAGACAATTATCACAAACCACATGATCGGCGACATGCCCCGACTTCTGTGCCGGTATAGGCAATAGTAGAAATAAAAACAACCGTTTATAGGTGTTGGTGCAGGAGTGCCCTTTGTATTTGAGATTTCCTACAGCGTCGGTTTGTAATGTTAAGGTTTGTTGAGACTTTGGATCGAGCCGATGCCTTTCAAGTATAATTCTGAACGGCAGTGGAACCTTAACTTGATCGTAATCTGTGTTAGCGTTTACATGATTACGGATAGGCTTGGTTCTTACGGCGCTGCAAATCGTGGGATCGTCCTTAGCGCTTTGGTCTCTGGAGCTCAGTATGGAAGCGCTTCAAACGTGTTGCCCTGCGATGCGAGAAAACCCAGCAAATTATCGGTCTATCGTAAGCTTTGCCGTCGGCCTATGCCTGATCAAATTCGTCCATACGACCTAGCGCACGGCAATCCAATAGACTTCTACCATGTTTCAAAGATTCGCCTCATCCTTTAAGTAACCGCAATCAGTTCTAAAAGAACTCAAGGTAGCTCTTTACTGCGCTGTGAATTGATTATTCGAATTTCTAGATCAAGGCTGTTGGATATGACGAAAAGCCCGTTGGGCAAGTCGTTTTTTTCGACCTTCCTGTTTATTTCGACACCATCAAGGCCGTGACGACGCCAGCGCTGTTGAAGTCGACGGCGCAGTTCTTCTTCGTCGACATCGATAAATATAGTAAGATCAAAGATGGGCTGGAGCCGATTCCAGGGTGCTTGCTTCACAAGGAGGTAGTTCCCCTCGCAGATAACAATATCATTTTTTTGCGCAATAAGCCTGCCGCCGGCGCGAGAAATCTCAATCGAACGGTCAAACACCGGGATGGCTATGACATCGTCCTCATTCTTTTTCAGGCGCAGCAGCATGTGCCGTAGACCATGAACATCGAAAGTATCGGCGGCGCCCTTGTTTTCTCGGCGACCTAGTTTTTCCAACACCATATCATCATAGTGGTAGCCGTCCATAGGGAAGAGAGCCGCGTTAACCACGCCTTCTTCATTCAAAATTTCGACGGCACGCTCCGCCAAGGTCGACTTTCCTGAACCCGGCGCACCGGCGATCGCAACAAGAATACGTTTCTTTTGCTTGTCGGCGAACCGCTGCAAAGCCACATCCGCGATCCTTCTGGCGTTATTTTCCAAACTACTCATGGAAGCTCCATCTTGTGTGTACGTGTTCACAGCATGTTCTCGTATATCAGACCTTGCATTGGTGCCCCATTATGCCAGCTTGCTGAAAGTTCTCGCTGAAAAATAGTGGCGTTGCGACCGCTTTTCTCAGATCAGCCTCCTAGGACAAATCTGGAAAATGAAAGTGCATTCTTGGCATCTTCATCCATTTTCGCTTCATCGGCACCCGCGCTGAGGTCGCGCCAGACTCTGATGTCGGACCCGATCGTACCTCCGGTCTTTACAAACGGCTCCATAACGACCGCGCCTGTATAGTTGATTTCGCGAAGAGCAAGGCCAATCTCGTGCCAGGGAATTCGACCTTTGCCAGGTACACGACGATTGCTTTCACCTGTATGGAAATGACCGAGCAAAGGACCAGCTGTTCTGATCGCATCACCAAGACTATCTTCCTCGATATTCATGTGAAACGTATCAAGCATGACTTTAACATTCGGCTTTCCAACGTCCTGAACGAAAGCCACGCCCTCGGCAGCCGTATTGATGACATGGTTCTCGAAGCGGTTAAGTACCTCTATACAAAGGTCGATATCCAGATCACTGGCAAAATCTGCTATATCATGAATCCCTTCGACGCCACGCGCTCTGTCCCCTTGCTTGTCGACGGGTTGTGAATAGTCAACAGGCCAATAAGAATGGAGTGCACCGCCGATTATTTTAATATCCAGCTTGGCCACATTTGTGAGAGTCTGCTCAAAGAATGACCTACCTGCCTGACGCACAGCACTGTCTGGCGAAGAAAGGTTCTTCGTCTTGGAAGGACCAATACCAGCTGTAAGAATAATATTATTATCCCTTGCCGTTTGCCTGATGACGGCAAGCTCTGCATCACTATACTCGTTGATGTGGTGCGCTGCGACTTCGATAATATCGAATCCAAGCTTTGCAACTTTCTCGACATAGGGGCCGAACTTTGCGCTCCACTCCTGTTCCCAGTAAGAGTAGTAAATTCCGTGCTTCATCGTTTTCTCTTCATATTGTTAGATACAGATTAGGGCTGACCGTGTTGCTGAAGGGCCGAATATTGGATCAGTACGCGTGATATCGGCCGTGATACCAGCATTGAGATCAAAGGGCGTAAAGCGAAACGCTCACCAGCAAGTAAAGCCGCCATCGACCGGAACGACCGCCCCTGTCATCAAGCTCGCCGCGTCGGAAGCGAGAAAATGGACAACACTTGCCACCTCGTGCGCCTGACCAAACCGCCCCATGGGTGTATCGGCACGCCAGTTGGCCGCAAGCCCGCTTGCTTCGGCATGGGCGATAAGCGGCGTTTCAATATAGGTCGGAGCCACTGCATTCACACGTACACCGCGCCCCGCCCATTCGGCGGCAAGCGAGTGGGTCAGATGATGTACGGCAGCCTTGGAAGCATTGTAGTGTGACTGTCCCTGAGGCCGGTTGACAATGAGGCCGGACATCGATCCGATATTGACAATCGCGCCGTTGCCGTTGGCAAGCATGTGACGACCGAAAGCGCGGTTGCACCAGAAAACGCCATTCAGATTGACATCGTTGACCGCAAGCCAATCGGCGTCTTCAACGTCTTCAGCAGCCACTGGAGGACGTCCTATTCCCGCATTGGCAATAAGAATATCCACAGCACCATACTGTTCGGCAATAGCATCAGCGGCTCGTTGCACCGCAACAGAATCTGTGACGTCAGTGACACATATTCCAACATCGAAACCATTGCTCATCAGGCCGGCCTTGCCTTCCTCTAGGGAAGCTTCATGGCGATCCAGTAAGACAAGCCGCGCACCTGCCTCCGCCAACGCTTGCGCAATAGCAAGACCAATTCCTCGGCTACCACCAGTGACAACCGCGACCCTTCCATCAAGTCTAAGTTTTTCCATATACATAATCAGTACTCCGTGAAGTATCTGCGAAATCAGTCAATATTGACTCTTAAGCCAAAGTAGCGGCGGCACGTGTGCCGAGTTATGTAAACCCGGTCATTTCAATGCCTGGCCTTCCGCATCGAAAATATGAGAGCGTTCAACATCAGGTGTTAGGAAGATGGTGTCACCACGGCGATAACCACGTTCACCGACAGCACGCACCGTCACGATCCCCAACCCTTCCACATCGACTGTGAAATATGCATCGCTTCCAAGCTGCTCCTCCACCAGAATCGTGCCTTTCCACAAACCCCTACTATGGTCGTAGCGCAGATGTTCGGGGCGGATACCGAATGTGAGCTTGCCTTCAGGAAGCGCAGACTTGAGATTGCTGATATTGATGTTACCAGCAGAAGTCTCGATTTGGTGAGGGCCGCTCGCCTTTGCATCGATGAAATTCATCTTTGGCGAGCCGATGAAACCAGCGACGAAACGGTTGGCAGGTGCATCATATAAGGTGATCGGCGTGTCAAATTGTTCGACACGGCCTGCATTGATAATCACGATACGATCGGCCATTGTCATGGCTTCAACCTGATCATGGGTCACATAGATCATCGTCGTCTTCAATTCATCATGAAGACGGATCAACTCCAGACGCATCTGCACGCGCAGCGAGGCGTCCAGGTTCGACAAAGGCTCATCGAACAGAAATGCTGACGGCTCACGCACGATCGCCCGGCCAATGGCAACACGCTGGCGCTGGCCGCCAGATAATTGCCGCGGGAACCGGTCAAGATAGGGTTCGAGTTCCAGCGCGCGGGCCATCTTTAAAACCCGTTCCCGAATTTCGATTTTCGGACGACCGGATACGCGCAGGCCAAACCCTATATTGTCAGCGACGGTCAGGTGTGGAAACAGTGCGTAGGATTGAAACACCATGGCCAGGTGCCGTTCGGCTGGAGCCAATTTCGTTACGTCGCGGCCATCGATGAAAACCTGACCGTGCGAGACATCCTCAAGACCGGTTATCAGCCGTAGCAACGAAGATTTGCCGCAACCTGACGGCCCGACGAACACCACAAACTCACCGTCTTTCACCGTGAGACTGACATTACGGATGACATCGAGATCACCGAAGCGCTTTTCGACGTTCTGGAGCGCTATTTCACCCATTCTATTTCTTCCTCTCGATCAAAGCAGGCCGGAGCCGCACAATGCTTGGATATCGCATCAATCGAAGATGATCCCACCGTCGACGTTAAGCGATTGACCGGTGATGAAGGCCGCATCATCAGACGCAAAAAATGCGACAGCACCGACGACATCATGCGGATAGCCCACACGACCCATTGCGGTTTTTTCGAGAACCTTTCTCAGCGTTTCGGGGTCTTCAAGATGCGTTCGCCCCATCTCTGTATGAATGACACCGGGACATACGGCGTTGACCGTGATCCCCATCTTTGCGACTTCCACAGCAAGCGCTTGTGTAAAATTGATAACCGCAGCCTTGGAAGCACAATAATGCGATTCACCTGGCCCGCCGCGTTTTCCGCCAATGGACGCAATATTGACGATACGGCCAGTTTTCCTTTCCTGAAATTGAGGAAGAAAGGCCTTGGTGACAAGGAACGTACCCTTGGCGTTAACCGCAAACATCCGGTCCCATTCGTCGGGCTCAATTTCGTTCGCCTGATGGACGGAACGCACGCCGGCATTGTTGACCAAAAGATCAAGATGGCCGCTGGCAGTCAAAATATCTCGTGCCATCAATTCGACCGAGTTCGGATCGCTGACATCGCTATAAACTATCTCACATAGTCCGCCAGCATCTCGTACAGGTGTAGCCAGGTCGGCGAGATCAGCCTTGCGCCCCTCAAGGTCATTTGCGAATACCCTGTAACCTTCCGCAGCCAAACGCTCGGCGATTGCACGCCCGATCCCGCGAGACGCGCCTGTAACCAGCGCGGTTTTGTTTTCTCCCCGTCGTGGTATCATTTTGAGCTCCCTTTAAAGCGTTGTTGTCAATCTTTCACAGCGCCCATCGTGACGCCGGAGACGATGTGTTTCTGCATGAAGAAAGTGAAGAGTACGGGCGGCAGGCACTGAATGACCGAGGCTGCAGCAATGTATTCCCAGTAAACGCGGCCCGTTCCGACAAAAGACGAGATAACAACGGGAAAAGTCTTGGCTTCTCGCGTTGTCAGGAACAATGCCAGCATGAATTCATTCCACGCGAAGATGAAGACAAAAGTCGCGACAGCTGCCAAGCCGCTTTTACTCAATGGAAGTACGACGTCCTTTAGAACCTGCCACCAGGTACAGCCTTCCAGTCGCGCAGCCTCGATGAGCTCCTTTGGCACGCGACGAACAAAAGACATGGTCATCCAAACAGCGAATGGAAGGTTGAATCCCGCATAAGCGATGATAAGACCGGGCAATGAATCAAGAAGTCCAGCGCCACGAAAGATCACGAATAGCGGCACCGCAGCAGCAATTGGCGGCATCATGCGTGTGGAAAGAATCCAATCGGCCAGCGCCTGTCTACCCTTGAACCGATGATTGACAAGTGCGAAGGCAGTGGGCACGGCCAAAACCAGCGCCAGGACTGTCGCCCCGATCGTCGCTATCAGTGAGTTGACGATAAACGGCCAGAACTGTGTCAGAACATCGTGGAAGTTCTTGAGATAGGTGAAGTCCGGCACCCAGACGGGAGGGATGGCAATGATGTCGACTGTTGGTTTGAATGCCGCAAGCATCAGCCACAGCAGAGGTGCAACCGAAATGAAGACAAAGGCCAGAACCAATATCAGCGGAATGATATCGCGGAGGCGAAAGGCGTTATTCATCTTCGATCCTCCTGAGAAGCTTCACGGCAAAAGTGGTAATGACGATGGATATGACCAGAATGATCACCGCCGCCGCCGAGCCGACGCCCGCCTGAAAGAACTGGAAGTTCTGCTGATAAGCAAAGAGCGTGAGGACCATGGTCGAGTCGCCCGGACCGCCTCGGGTCGTCACATAAACGACGTCGAAGAAGCGCAAGGTATCAATGATACGCAGAATGATGCCAAGCAACACAATGCCTTTAATCGACGGGATTTCCAGAAAGCGCAGGACATGATGCCACCTCGCCCCATCGACACGCGCGGCTTCATAGAGATCTGCTCGAATAGAAAGAAGACCGGCCATTATCAGCAGCATCATGAACGGCGTCCATTGCCAGATATTGATCAACAAGATGGAGATCATCGCCGCGGTGGTACTGCCAAACCAGGGAATTGGTCCAAGACCAACGCCACCGAGCAGATAGTTGGCGATACCGAGCACTGGATTGAATACGTAAGAGAAGATCATCCCGACAATCAGTGGTGTCACCATCATGGGTATCATGAACATCGAGCGCAGCCCGTTCACCCACTTCAGATGGCTGAGATTGACGAAGGCTTTCGCGATCACGAACGCAATAACGATCTCGCAAGTGATCGAAGTCACCGCAAGCAGACCCGTGTTCAGCATGGCACGAAGAAACAACTGATCAGTCAGCAGATTTACATAATTGTCCAGGCCGACAAAGACGGCCCGTTTCATCGCCGTTAGTTTCACTGCATGCAGGCTGAGATAGACCGAATAGATAAAAGGCCAAATAGTCAGCAGGGCAAGAAAGATGCAGGTCGGCGCGATAAACGCTGTCATCTGAAACCGATCGCCATGCAAAAAGGAGCGTGTCTTCGCCGCCTTCGGCGCGCGCGTCATCGAAACGGCGTGAGCCATCAGGGAAATCCTCCGCAAATCGGGAGTCGAGGGAGACTAGGTCTCCCTCGACAAAGAGCATCAAAGCAGGCCGTTCTGCTTCAAAAGCTTCGTTACATCTTCCTGTGCGCCATCCATGGCATCCTTGGCGCTCTTTTCGCCAATGATTGCCTTATTGACCTGTGCGCCGACAGTATCGATAAGCTGGAACGCGAGCGGGTGGCGTGGACGAACCTCCACCCAGGCGTCCTTCTGAGCTTCCAGAAGCACTTCGGTCCACGGAAATTTGGCTTGAGCGTCCTTGTCCTGCATCGCAGAAATCCTGCTCGGCGGCCCCCCTGCGAGAACAAAATCACGGTGCACAGATTTGCTTGCAAACCATTTCAGGTAATCCCAGGCTGCTTCCTTCTGGGCACCATGCGTGTTGACGCAGGCGATCCAGCCACCGATCCGTGTTATCGTCTCGCCACCATCCTTGTGCGGCATCAACGCCGCTTTGAACTTGCCAGCAATTTGGCTTTGCTTCGGATCGTTGGCAATTTGAGCGCGTACAGACCAGTCATTGATCATTGCCAGCTTCCCAGCTGCGAAAGCGTTGGCGCGCTCGTCCCAGGCGAAAGATTCCACGCCGGGTGGGCCGAATGCCACCATATCCCGGAAGAATTGTACCAAGTCGACAGACTCCTGCGAGTTTAATGTCGGCGTCTGGTCCTTGTAGGGTTCAGTTGAACCGATGTCGTTGGACACCCATGGTTTGCCACCGGCGCTATAGATCCACTCGAACCATTGCTGCCCTGCCGCCGCACCACGCTTGTTGTTCATGGCGTAACCATAGACGCCTGGGAACTCTGAGTTGTTCGTGAATGTAGCAGCCGCCTTCTTGAGTTCCTCGAAAGTTTCCGGCACTTTGATACCGGCCTTCTCGAAGAGATCTGTGCGATAATACATCAGTTCGTAGTAGATGCCGACCGGCATGCACATGCGCTGGCCTTCCCAACTTGCCATTGCCGCGGCAGAGGGAGTAAAGTCATCCCAAGCTGCGACCTCGGCGTTATCGGCAATCATGTCCTCTGCGCTGTCGAGACAACCCGCTTCGGCGAATTCACCGATCCAGATACCGTCAATAAGCAAGACATCATAGCTGCCATCATTCTGGGAACAGGCGAGAAGCTCCTTTTCATGCAACGCATCATAGCCGTAGCCGTCGATCTCAACATTGGCGCCGGTGAGTTTCGTAAAGCCGTCCTTAACGGTATTCATCGAGTCGATGAAGGGATCCGTGACCGTCATGACGCGCAGCGTCTTGCCACTATGGTCAGCAAGCTGGCTTTTCCAGTCGATCTCCTGTGCGATGGCTGTGGATGCACTAAGCAGTGCCATGACGGCTATCGAGCTCATCAGTCTTTTAGGCTGCATGTCATTCTCCTCCGTTGAAGGCGCGTTTTCACGCTTTTGCCAACTGCGCCCAAATGTCGGCAAAGGCTTTCCTGTGCGGTGAAGAGGCTCCACCACATCGTTCTCGTCATCATCCCGACGGTTACCGGCTATGGGTACTGTTTCAAACTGTGCAAGGCGGTGCCGTAGACCCCCTTACAACGAGTTCACATGTCAGTTTTTCGCGTGAAGCCGGTTTCGAACGACCGTCGAGATGTCCGCAGAGACGCTTCCATATAGCCTCACCCATGCGATTTACCGGCTGACGAATGGCCGTCAGTGGCGGCGTCGACGCATGCATCCACGAATAGTCATCGAATCCCACTACCGAGATATCCCGCGGTACGAAAAGACCGCTTTTGTTAGCACATGCGAGAATACCCAGCGTCGCAAAATTGGTGAGCGCAATAAATGCGGTAGCCTGGCGCTCTCCATCCATGAAGCCTGCAAGACGCTGTGTTGCCGTATCAAAATCGAGGCCCACCTCAATCAGCTTGGGCGGCGCAAGCCCTTCATTCGCCAGCACAGTTTCTATGCCCGCGCACCGCTCTCTGATGTTTTGAAGTTTCAATGTCGAAGCGGCGACGACAAACTGGCGATGTCCAAGGGCGACAAGATGTTGCGCGGCCTTGGTACCGGCATCGACATTGTCCATCGTCACGGCGTCACCCTGAAACAACGAAGGAACCCGATCCGCGACGACGAAGGGAACCTGTGCGTCGGCAAAAATTTTACGGCTCGTGAATTCGTCGCTGCACGGAACGATCACCACACCGCCGGGGCGCCAAGCTAGCAAAGCCGAAAGTCGCCTCGCCTCTTCATCAGGCTTGCCATGAGAACTGGCAACGATGATGTCGAAGCCTTCATGGCGTGCCTGCTCCTCTATCGAGGCAATAAGGGTTGTGAAGAAAGGATTGTTGAGATCAGGAACAAGGGCGGCCACTACACGTGCTTTCCTTGCCCGCAACTGAGAGGCCGCGCGATCCGTTTCATATCCAAGCTCCGCAGCAGCAGCGCGCACACGCTCGATCAGTTCGGCTTTAACCGCTCTGTTTCCGCTGAAGACGTTTGATACTGTTCCAGGGGAGACGCCTGCTCTCTTGGCGACATCCTTGATCGAAACGGCCATGTCATCCGCCTCCTCCAGCAGAATTCACGTAAATCGTTTTACGTAAATCGTTTTACAAGATTCTACGGAGGAGGCAAGAGAAAAATTAATGTTTTGAGAAAACCCTGCCAGCTTGATTATTGTTGACCTCCACACTATCGATTCGCGCGTCGGATCGGATCATATTATAGTTGTCTCCAGTGCAGTTCCTGCACGTCTTGAGGCCGATTTTAAAACGACCGTCCAACTCCTCGGTGGGCGCGCCTTCCGTTGCTTTGACGCTCAAGGCTGGTACCTCCACTACTCGGTGCAACAGGCATCGACGTGGCAGACCTCGCTCAGGCCTTGGAATGGTCCGTTCGAGACACCCTGCCGCTGCCGGATGGGGCGCCAGCCGACAGACTGATAGAAACAAAAGTCAGCGGCGACGGATATGAGGCTTCATCCATCTGGGGCTGGATTCTAGGCAGGTTCAGTGCCGGTGTAGGTGCTACCAATTCAGAGGCACCAACGCGTCTAGTGCATCCAGGTGGACGTGATCACGATGTCTACAGGGTTGTCGGGAAAGTGACACGGTCGTTCCACTCTCGCCCGGCTGCGATCATCTATGCCTATGTGCAGGCCGGCTTGCCCCTCTCCCACTACGATGGCCGTGAGATTGTGCGCTTCACAACCGAGGGTACACTACAGTTAGAGATTGCGGCAGCGCTCCGGTTTCGATGCCTGACGAATGGTAGAGGTACGTCGACTGGTTGGCGCTACATAGTTTCTCAGGACGAGGCGAAATGGTTGGCTGCACTGCTGTCAAGGTTAATCGAGCAGGTTCACCGTGCGAGAAGCTGAGGATGGGTATGTCCGGATGTCAGAATTTTCATCGACATTTCAACGGCCGGCCCGCGCACCGCTGCAAAAGTTGCTGTGGGTTTGCTGGAAAAACACATAGCCATGATCCGCTCGTCCTTCGACGGTTCGCCCGCCGCAGGCCGACATTGACGATATCGTCAATCTATCGCGCCCTGTTTCATCTGGCGGATAACGCGGCGTAATTTTCATTCTTTATCCAGATCAGGCCAACCGGATACCGGCTAATTATTTCGAAATGAAGAATTTCGCACAAAAAATCCGCTCATTCACCATCATCGTTATAAATGACTGGCGGCAAAGTACCGTTAGCGCGTTCGATCACACGAGCGGCAGAAAAGAGTTCACGCTCTCCGAAGCGATTGGCCAGCAGTTGAACACCTATAGGCATCCCATCGCCAAGTTTGACCGGGACAGACATGCCCGGCAGGCCAAGGATAGGCGCCATTGTGGTTGGCGAAACCTCTTTATAATAAGTTTCGAAAAACGAAGCATTATTGAGGTCATGCCCAATTGGATAAGGCTTTTTCCAGCTTACAGCCGTCAAGACCAATGGATGCGTAGCGAACAAAAGCTGCCACTGGCGCAGGAGCGCGCTGCGTTTTGCGAGTGTCTTGAGAAATTCCGTCCTGTCGAGATCCAGCACACCGTGCGACAGCGCCTCATAGGCATATTTAATGGCTGCATCGCCGTGCTCCCCGATCTGGCCGCCAAGGCCGGAACGCATCTCGTTTACCATCACGACTCGCCAAAGATCGGCAGCTTCCGTGATGGACGGGATCGGTATTTCTTCAACCGAAAAACCCTCATCCCGCAATATAGCGGCCGCGCCGTGAATAGCCGCAGAGACTTCGGGATCGATGCCACACTCGTTGTGATCGACAAAAAGGGCGACCCGGCACCGTATCATCCCGCGTGACAAGACAGATTCGGGCATCGGCACCTGCCAGATATCGCGCGGATCATGACGGGACATAGCCTGCATGGCCAATTGCATATCCTCGACAGACCGGGCAAGCGGGCCTTGCACTGCCATCATCTGCGAGGAGATCATGCGCTCGGAAAATTGCGTCGGGTTGAAGGCGGGCAGCAGACCGGAAGTGGGCCGCAGCCCATAAACGCCACAGCAATACGCCGGATACCGTACCGACCCGCCGATGTCGTTGCCATGTGCAATTGCGCCGATGCCTGCGGTAACCGCCGCGCCCGCGCCACCTGACGAACCGCCGGGCGTGAGGTTCCGATCGTGAGGGTTCAGCGTTGCGCCATGCAGATCGTTTTCCGTGAACCAGCGCATGGAAAAACATGGGGTGTTGGTACGGCCGATGATCACAGCACCCGAAGCGCGAAGATTTCTCACCACGGAACCGTCTTCAGGTGCTATGAGATCAGCAAACGCCCTGACACCGTTCGTGGTTGCGCGCCCCGCATAATCCGCGTTGATCTTGACCGTAACCGGAACACCATGTAGCGGTCCTGTTTTCTCACCACGCGCAAGTGCTGCGTCAGCTGCACGCGCAGCGTCCATCGCTTCTTCCTCAAGCGTATCGACCACGGCATTAAGCCGCGCATTGACCGCGGCCATACGCGCAAGCGCACTTTTGGTCGCCTCGACGCTGGAAATACGCCGCTTTCTTATCGACTGCGCGATATCGGCTGCCGTCCAGGACCAAGGTTCGTCGCGCATGATTGATGCTCCTCTATTCAGCTTCTGTTACTTGCCGTCCTGGCATGGGTCATGCTGCATCATATCCCATGGAGCCCGCGACATAATTCAAACGTGCGTCCCGATGATCGTCTTCTCGTGTGCAATAAAAAATTCCCGGCCTGGCACTGCATCCAGCAAACGGCGTGTATATTCGGCTGTCGGCTTGTCGAACAATGTGGATGCTGCAGCCTCTTCCACCACGCGGCCGTGTTGCATGACCACGATCCTGTCGGCGATTTCGCGCGCAACTCGCAGATCATGCGTGATGAAAAGCATACTCAACCCCATCTCCGTCTTCAGTTCCGCCAGCAGTTCAAGAACCTGAGACTGCACGGAAACGTCGAGCGCTGAAACGGCTTCATCTGCGATGAGGCAAATGGGGTCGAGCGCGAGTGCGCGCGCGATACAGACACGCTGCCGTTGACCGCCTGAAAACTCATGCGGAAACCGATCAATCGCATTGCCTCCCAATCCAACTCTTTCAAGCCACTTACGTGCAATAGCTTGTGCATCCGCACGCGATGCACCGAAGGCCATCGGCCCGCGTACGATGCTTTCGCCCACTTTCAAACGAGGATCAAGAGATGCATAGGGGTCCTGAAAGACGATCTGCACCCGACGACGAAACTGGCGCAAGGCCTCGCGGCCCATGGCCCGCACCGATGTGCCCTCAAATAAAATCTCGCCGGCGTCAGGCTCGATCAGGCGAAGAATCATCCGGGCAAGCGTAGATTTTCCTGAACCGCTTTCCCCAACCACAGCCAGCGTATCACCGCGGTTCAAAGCGAGATCGATATTTTCGGCGGCAACGACGCGACGCGCCGGTGCGATAAGGCCCTGCCTGCTGTGGAAAACCTTCTGGAGACTTTTGATCTCTAGCAGCGCCCCACCTTGCTTGTGCAAGTTGCGTACGGCGCCTCTGCCCGGGACAGCATCCAAAAGTTCGCGCGTGTAGCTTTCACGCGGCGTATTCAGAACGTCTTCAGCTAGGCCCTCCTCCACCACCTGACCATGCCGCAGCACAACAACGCGATCAGCGATATCGGCGACCACCCCAATATCATGCGTGATGAAAAGAACGCCCATACCGCGCTTCGCCCGCAATTCGCAGATCAAGTCGAGGATTTGCCGTTGTGTCGTGACGTCCAGAGCTGTGGTCGGTTCGTCGGCGATAAGCAGGCGCGGATTGTTGGCAAGCGCCATCGCAATCATCACGCGTTGTCTTTGCCCGCCTGAAAGCTGGAACGGATAGGCTTCTGCCAGCGTCAGTGGCTCCGGCAGCCCCACCTGCGTAAACAGACCCTGCACGCGCGCTGCAACCGAACGCGCACTGGCCGCAGAATCATGCGTGCGTATGGCTTCACCAACCTGATCCCCTACTTTTGCAAGTGGGTTCAGCGCCGTCAGCGGCTCCTGAAAAATCATGGCGATTTCACCGCCGCGTAGCGCGCGCATATCTTTGGGCGAAAGCTGCAGCAGATCACGACCGCCAAACCGGACAGACCCGTCCAGCACCTGGACCTTCGGCGGAAGCAGCCCTAGAATCGAGTGGGCAGTCATCGACTTGCCTGAACCGCTTTCACCGACCAGACAAACGATTTCATCGGGATTAACGGTCAGGCTTATGCCCTCGACCGCGCGTGTACGATCGCCACCGTCGGGCAAACCGACAACAAGGTTTTCAATGTCAAGCAGATGTCCGGTCATGCTCTTGAAATCCTTGGATTGAGAGCGTCATTCAACGCTTCACCGACAAAGTTGATCGCAACGACCGTCAGCAGGATCGCAAGGCCCGGAAAAAGGCTCATCCACCAAGCTTGCCTGATAACCGTGCGCCCCGCACCAATCATATAGCCCCAACTCATATAGTTGGGATCGCCTAGCCCCATGAACGACAAGGCCGCCTCGATGAGAATGGCTGCAGCCACCGTCAGGGATCCCGCGACGATGATCGGCGATATGGCATTCGGCAAAACATGACGGGCCACGATCGAGGCCGTGGACTGTCCCTGACACTTTGCCGCCTGAATGAATTCTCGCTGCGCGATGGTTTTCACCTGCGCGCGCGTCAGGCGAGACAACGGAGGCCAGCTTACAAGGCCGATTGCAAGAATAATCGTGACGATGGAAGGCGTGAGAATCGCGACGAATAGAATGGCGAGAACGAAACTCGGTACGGTCTGAAAAATTTCAGTGAAGCGAATTATGGCTGCGTCCACCCATCCGCCTGCATAGCCTGCGATGCAGCCTAGCAATACACCGATGCACAAGGCCGTCAAAGTGGATGCGAGACCGATCAGTAAGGAAACACGTGCGCCATAGACGATGCCCGCCGCCACGTCGCGTCCAAGCGTATCCGCCCCGAGTAACATTCCGTTTTCACCGGGCCTGCTGAAAGGAATTCCCGTCATTTCCCAAGGCGAAGCAGGATAAAGAAGCGGGGCAATAATCGCCATCAGGCAAACCAATCCCAGAAGGATCACTCCTACCATCCCAGCTGGGTGCCGCAGGAAAGTGCGTAGCGTATCGTTCATTTTTCTCTCCCGTGGCAACCAGAAATACAGATATTAATGCGCGGCAATGCGTGGATCGATCAGACGATGCAGCAGGTCTGTCAAGAGATTGACCGCAATCACCAGAATCGACATTACAAGGAACAAACCCAGAAGAACCGGGTAGTCGCGGGCAGTGACGGCGTCGAACGTCAATCTACCGAGACCCGGCCACGAAAAGACGGTTTCTACCACCACCGAACCGCCGATTAGTGCTCCGGCCTGTAGACCAGCAAATGTTACGACGGGTACAGCCGCATTGCGAAGCATATGGCGCCGAAGAATTTTTCCTTCCGTCAGTCCTTTTGCCCGTGCGGTGCGGACATGATCCTCATGCGAGACTTCGATCAGGGAAGAGCGCATCAGACGGGTATAGACTGCCATATATATTGCGGAAAGCGTAACGGTCGGAAGAATCAGATGCTTGAGCACATCCAGCATATATTCAAAGGTGCCATAGCTTGCGGAGCGGATATTGGTATAGCCGAAGGCCGGAAGCCACTCGAGCTTGATCGAAAAGACCAGAATGAGCATGAGACCCAGCCAAAATATCGGCGTGGCGTAAAGCAGCAGTGAAATCAAGGAAATACCGAGATCCGACCATTTTCCATGTCTGCGCGCCGCAATAGCGCCAAACAGGACCCCACCTATGAGCGACAGGAAAAACGCCGACAGGGTCAGCAGCAAGGTTGGCCCCAGACGCCCCATGATGAGATCACCGACCGCCATGCGCTGACGATGTGAATAGCCGAGATCGAAGCGTATGATTTTACCCAGATATGTACCGAGCTGCACGAAATAGGGCTGATCCAGCCCATATTCTTTACGGACCTGCTCTATGAATTTTTCATCGGTCGCACCGGATTGACCAGCCACGACCAGCGCCGGATCGCCCGGTGCCGAATGAACCAGCGCAAAATTGATGGTTGCGATGACCAGAATCGTAAAAACGATTCCAGCCACCTTTCCAAATGCCCGCTGAACGAACCACATCATGCGTATCGCGCGCTTGCAAAATTGCCATTGACGCCGGTTCCGCCCATTATGAGGTCGGTGATGCGGTTGTCGTGGAGTGTTGGATAACGCTGTTCTGTCATCCAAAGTACCGGCACTTCGTCAACGAGAATGCGCTGCGCTTCCGAGTAAAGCGTGCGCCGTACCTCATCCGAAGTCGCAACTGCCGCTTCATTGAAAAGCCTGTCGATTTCCGGGTTCTGATAACCCTGCGTATTGGTAAACAGCACACCCTTTTGAATATTCGTGCTGAGATAGGTACGGGCCACACCGATTGCTGGATCGGCGTTCTGGTAAAGCAGGTTGGTTGTCACGTCGTAATCCCAGTTCGCCACCGACTGCCCCCAGCCTGCGACATCGGTCGAAACCAGATTAACCTCGATACCGCCTGCCGCCATGGCCTGTCGGAAATACTCGGCCAAACGCGCCCACATTTCACCGTAAGGTGCAACAAGGAAGTTAATCGCCACACGCTTTCCATCCGCGCCTTTCGTCAGGCCCATTTCATCAAGAATGGCGTTCGCCTTGGCTGCATCGAAGGAATAGGCAGGCAAATCTGGCTGGAAAAACCGCGTCGTAGAGGAGATGGGCCCTGTTGCAGGCGCAGCCAGCCCGTACATGATGCGATCCACGATGAATTGCCGATCCAGCAGATGCATCATAGCCTTGCGGAAGCGCACATCCTTGAACGGTTCGCGACGCAGATTGACCTCATACCAGAGAAGTGGCGAAAAGAACTCGTAACCTTTCGTGGTAAACGCCAAATGGGGCAAGGCCGCAAGACGCTCTACGTCAAAAGTTTCGACATCGTTCCACTGCGCGAGTTGCGCTTCTCCCGTCTCCATGGCAACGGAACGCGAAGCCGCATCCGGAACAATGCGGAAATAGATTTCTGTCAGACCGGGCTTGCCTTCCTGATAATAGTCCGGGTTGGCGACGAGATGAATATGAGAGCCTCTAACCCATTCATTAAACTTGAACGGGCCGGTACCAATCGGCTTACTGTTTGCCGGATTTGCGGCAAAATCACCGCCTTCATAAATATGCTTGGGAGCGATTGGAGCTTGCCCTGTCTCGAAGGCATATAGAAAGGCCGCGAAAGGCTCCTTGAGCTTGAAAACGACGGTATGTTCATCGATTGCCGTGATGGTTTCGCATCGTGCGAAGGCCACGCGTGCGCTGGGATGAACCTCTTTCAACATTACATCACAGGAAAATACAACGTCTGCGGCCGTAAATGGCGTGCCATCATGCCATTTCGCATTTTCCACAAGATGGAATGTATAGGTAAGCCCGTCCTCTGAGATTTCCCAGCTCTTGGCCAGTTGCGGACGCGGATTGAGATCGAAATCATAATCAAGCAGACCTTCATAGATCTTGCTCGCGACAACGATCGTCGGCTGCTGTGTGTTGAGAGGCAAAATCAATGTTGGCGGTTCGGGCTCCACGAGACTGATCAACCCGCCATTCGGCGTCTGCGCGAATGCACCATCATTTTTGATAAGACTAAAGGCCGATGCAGCCAATCCAGTCAGCATCAGCTTGTTAAATTCACGTCGCTTCATTCTTTCCGCCTCTTATTATTATTGTCCAATCAGTTACAGATGCTTCTCACTGCAAGTCGCCTCGATACGACGATGGAATATTGGGATGGATACTGATCTGGTGACGTTTCCTATTCACTTAAAGCTCGTCGGTTCTCGACGCAGCCATGCCAACGCGTGTGGTTACCCGGGAAAGCAAAAGGAGTGCAGCGACATTCACCATGACATTAAGTTCCGTATATTGAATTAAATAAACACATATATGGATACCGTGTCAAGCACACCGACAACCATCCCTGATACGGCGGGAAGCGCATTCATTCGGGAAGCGACAATCCCATAATCAATGGTAAAAGCCTCCTTCACGCTGTAAATCCCTCTCTTCGGTCCCACCTAACCGCTTTACATGGGAAGATATCTTCCGAGCGAAGCGTGCAATTTGTGCGGAGGGAAATTGACACCGCGCCTCTCAAACAGAAATTATTCACAAACGTGTATTATTAATTCATAAATATGATTACTTGATAGAATCTTCTCCCACCCACCCGCAGGCCGTGCACCATCGAAACCCGCATGTTGAATTTCTCGCCGGAGCTGAGGGGATGACAAGATGTTTCTTACAAAAGCTGAACTCGACACTGTAGTGGGTATCCGGCATCGGCTACATAGTCGCCCGGAAGTTTCGGGCGAAGAATTCGAGACAGCGCGCACCATCATTGCGGAACTCCGCAAGACCCGACCCGATCACATTGTCAGCGAGTTCGGAGGAACGGGCGTCGCGGCAGTTTATAGCGGCAAGGAAGCCGGCCCTACGGTCATGATCCGTTCAGAACTCGACGGCTTGCCGATCCACGAAATTTCGGGCCTGTCCTATCGTTCGGAAAGCCCCGGCAAGGGGCATCTGTGCGGCCATGACGGCCACAGCGCGACGCTTCTAGCGCTCGCGCTCGGACTGAAACAAAGCCGTCCCCGACGTGGCCGCGTGGTACTATTGTTTCAGCCTTCCGAAGAAAATGGCACTGGAGCCGCCGCAGTGCTGAAAGATCCGAAATTTGTTGCGCTCAAGCCCGATCTGGTCCTCTCACAGCATAATTTTCCGGGTCTTCCGTTCGGATTTGTTGCGTTGAAGGAAGGCTCCGTCAATAGCTCCACGCGCGGCATGAAAATCACCTTTTCGGGAAAGACTGCGCACGCCGCTTCGCCCGAGGAAGGGATCGCGCCGACACTGGCAATCGCAAACCTTCTTTAGCGCCTGTCCGCACTCGGCAACGGCATCGTCGTCGACGATAATTTTCTTCAGGCTACTATCACCCACGCCGTAATCGGCAATGAGAATTTCGGCGTCAGCCCCGGCTACGGAGACATCTGGGTAACTCTGCGAACACTCACCGATGATCGTATGGCCGATCTCACGACAGAGGCGGAAAACCTCGTTCGTCAGGAGGCAGAAGCCGCTTCACTGACCCTGTCGATCAGTTATCATCAGATTTTCCACCAATGCTTCAACGATCCCGAAGCAGTACTGGAACTGCGTCGCGCGTTCGACCAGCAAGGTGTGAAGCATGGCTCGCGGGACGACATTCTTCCCATTCGACCGGGTGAGGATTTCGGTCTTTTCCGTAACGTCGCGCCATCGGCCATGTTCCTGCTGCGGCCGGTGAAGACCATCCGAGACTGCATAATCCGGATTACAACTTTCCCGATGAACTTATCGGCATCGGCGCGCGGATTTTCATGCAGGCGATCCGCAACATTCTGGATTGACCTGCTTTCAGCCCGGATACGCGGGCCGGGCGATATCGGGTTATAAATACTGGAGATAACACATGCACGCCGCTCCCAGATATAAATCCGGCTCTGGATGGAACGCGCTCTTGCCGCGACGTTCGCCCAAAACCAGCCTGCCCACGGAGAAACGGTTCCACAACATTGTTATCGGTGCCGGCTTTACGGGTCTGGCCACAGCGCGCCGTCTTGCCCATCTGGCACCACACGAAAAACGCTGCTGATAGAAGCATCGACAATCGGTGAAGGCGCTTCCGGGCGAAATTCCGGTTATCTTTCGATCAATCCCGGCGAGCCGAGTGCGAATGCCGCTGAATTCGCCGATGATTGGGCCAACCGGCAAATGGCAATCGTTCAGGCTGGTTTCGATCTGCTGCGCTCGCAGGTGCAGGCCCATGCGATCGATTGCGATTGGGACGACACGCCGCTAGCCGTCACCGCCGCCGCGACACCGGCTGTCGAGAAAATCGCGCGCGCGACAAGGCGGACCTCTCTGAAATGGGGATTGAACCCAGAGAATACAGTCAGGACGCGCTGTCGCAATTGATCGGTACGAACTATTACCGCTGCGGTGTTAAGTCACTCACGCGCGCGCTTGTACAGCCGGCGGCTCTACATCGCGGACTGGCGGACACGCTGCCGCCGACAATAACGCTGCTGGAGCAAACCGCGGTCCATGCTTTGAGTGACCAGAAGCCGTTCCACATTCAGACCAATCGTGGCGAGTTCATCGGAGATCGCGTATTCATAAACAACAATCTGCACGCCCGTGCCTTCGGCATCGCCAGCAACAGGATGATCGGCATCTATACCTATGGTGCGTTTACCCCGGAGTTGGATGAAAGCGAAGCAGCACTGCTGGGCGAAGAACGCAAATGGGGCATTCTCCCCGCCCATCGCATGGGAACCACAATGAGAAAGACCAATGGTCGCTTGCTGATTAGAAGCGGTGATTCATATGAAAAGGAACTGGAGCCTGAAGCCGTTCGCGCCATGCTTACGAAACTGTACCGGAACCGGTTTCCACACATGCGAAATCATGCGTTCGAGTTCGTTTGGGGTGGCCTCACTGCCGTTACGCATAATGGCAATTTCTATTTCGGTGAGGCACGACCCGGCGTCTTTTCATCCGTCGGCTGTGGCGGAGCGGGCGTCATCAGGGGATCAATCCAAGGAAAACTGCTCGCCGATCTGGCGCAAAACGCCCAATCACAGCTTCTCAGTGATCGCCTGAAAATGAAAGGCCCCAACTGGCCCCCTCCCGAGCCCCGGCTGGGGGTAGGTGCGAAAACACAGTTTGCTTTCGAACAATGGCAAGCGGGCGCGGAACGCTGAACAATTCCCGACCAGTCAGCCCGGTAACTATTGACATGTTTCCAATTAGACATCTAAATGTCCACGGTTATGTACAAAAGGTACAGGTTTATGACAAACGATACGAACACACAGGGACTTTCACAGACGTCGCTTCGCGCCTATGACAGCCTTTATATCGGCGGTGAATGGGTTGCTCCGATCGACGGCGGTACGATGGAAAGCATAGATCCGTCAACGGGAAGACCGTGGGCGCGTGTGGCTTATGGCGGCGTAAAGGATATCAACTGCGCAGTTGCCGCAGCACGAACGGCTTTCGAAGGTCCGTGGAGCAAAACAACGGCACAGGAACGTGCTGCACTGCTGTACAAGTTTGCTAATCTTTATCAATCGCACGCCGCTGCGTTGGCTGAACTGGAAACGCGCGATTCCGGGCGTGCAATCCGTGAATCGCGTCTGGACGTTGGTGGGCATCATAACACTTATCGCTGGTTCGCGTCCCTCGCCGACAAGCTCGATGGGCGCACCATTCCCATTGATGACAGTGTGCACGCCTTTACCTCGCGTGTACCCCTTGGCGTCGTCGGCGCGATCACACCGTGGAACGCACCGCTCATGATCGCCTGCTGGAAGCTCGCGCCGGCGTTGGCAGCAGGCTGTACGGTTGTCCTCAAACCAGCAGAGCAAACGCCGGTCACTGCTCTTGAACTGGCGAAGCTGTTTCACGAAGCCGGCTTTCCCGCTGGTGTCGTCAATGTCGTGCCCGGTTACGGGCGCAACGGCGCGGGCGAGAGACTGACCGCGCACCCCGACGTCGACAAGATTTCCTTCACCGGCGAAGGCGCTACGGCGAAAGCCATTCTCAAGACCGGCGCGGATACGCTCAAGCGCTTTTCGTTCGAGCTCGGCGGCAAGGCTCCCCATATAATCTTCGCGGATGCGAATGTCGAACAGGCGCTGAACGCCGCCACCGGTTCCGCATGGGCGCTTGCCGGACAAAGCTGTGCGCTCGGTTCCCGTGTGCTTGTCGAGCGCTCCATCTACGATGAAGTCGTGGAAGCGTTCGCGCAGCGCGCCGCCAAAGTCCGGGTCGGCATGCCGCTCGATCAGGCAACGCATATGGGGCCGCAAAACAACACCGAGCAGCTGGAAAAAACACTAGCCTTCATTGATATCGGCAGGAAAGACGGTGCGGAATTGATCACCGGCGGACGTCGTATCCAGCGCGACGGCATGGCGGGCGGCTATTTCGTGGAACCCACCGTGTTCGCCAATGCGAATAACGACATGCGTATCGCGCGCGAAGAAATTTTCGGGCCGGTCGCAACCATCATTCCATTCGACGGCGAAGAAGAAGCCGTCGCCATAGCGAACGACACCACGTACGGGCTTACGGCCGGTTTGTGGACGAATGATGTCGGTCGCGCGCACCGTGTCTCCTCACGCATCCGCGCTGGCATGGTCTGGGTCAACACATATCGTTACATCCGCTGGACAACGCCTTATGGCGGCTTCAAAGCCAGTGGATGGGGACGGGAAAACGGGATTGAGGCGTTGGATAGTTATCTGGAAACGCGCACCACCGTGATCAGCACGACGGGGCGTTTTCCTGACGCTTATGCAGACTGAAATACCAACGAGAGGAAATGAATATGCGTCTGGCGAACAAACTCGTGGCGGTCACCGCCGCCGCTTCCGGGATGGGACGTGCTGGGGTGGAGCTTTTCCTGCGCGAGGGCGCAAAGGTAGCGGCGATCGATGTCAATGCCGAAGCGCTCGAAAAACTCAGCCATGAGATGGCGTCGAAAGGTTATGAGCTTGAAACCGTTGCTGCGGATCTTTCCGATACAGCGGAGGCGAAAAGTTCGGTGCATGTGGCGGCGGAAAAGCTGGGCGGAATAGACGTCATGTGGGCTCACGCCGGGACGCCCGGCCCCGGCGGCATCGAAAATCTCGATCTCGAAGCGTACGAAAAATCGATATCGCTCAATGTAACATCGGCAGTTGTGGCGGCCGGCGAAGTCGTCGGGCACATGCGCAAACGCGGCGGCGGATCGCTGATCTTCACCGCATCCGTTTCAGGGCTGGTGGGTTCGATGTTCGCGCCTATTTATTCCCTGCAAAAATTTGGTGTCGTCGGCCTGACCAAATCTCTGGCGCAGACCTTCGCCCCCGACAATATTCGCGTCAACGTCGTATGCCCCGGCCTTGCCGACACCCCGATGGGCCCCGGCTTCACAAGCCGCCGCGGCGACCCGGAGGAGGCTGCAGCCAATCTGGCGAAAATGCTGACCGCCGTGCCGCTAGGACGCCTTTGCAAGGCGGAAGAAGTAGCTCATGCGGCCCTGTGGCTGGCTTCCGACGATGCTTCCTTCGTAACCGGCGTCGCTCTGCCCATCGACGGTGGTTTTACCTGCCGATAAAAGCTTCGCGCGAAACAGATTCGGTACGATCGACAACCTTACAGAATACTGAAAAATACAACAAAGCCGGTACATATACCGGCTTTGTTTCGCTTCGCCGCAAAGTTCAGCGCGTACCGTACTGCCCAACTGCAGCCAATATCTTTCGGGCCGCCTTTTCATGGGGTCTGTCGATCATCTGTCCATCCAGACTGACCGTGCCAATATTTGGGCTGGCCTCGATAGCCGCGATGATGCGGCGCGCTTGCGCCACTTCCTCTTCGTCGGGCAGAAAGGCCCGATTGACCACCTCTATGTGTGATGGATGGATGATAGCCTTCGCTGAAAAGCCATCCCGGCGTGCGGATGCCGCCTCAGCCTCAACACGATTGAGATTGCGTATATCGGCACAAACCGCGTCGATAGCCATGACACCGGCCGCGGCGGCACCCATCAGACACAGATTACGTGCGAGACGAAACGGTTCTTCATAAATGCCGTCCCGGCTGTTGGTGAGCGCGCCGAGACATGCCGCCAGATCTTCCGCACCCCACATCAGCCCAAGCAACCTTGGCGTGGCATCGCGATAACTACCCAGACCAAACAGGGATTCCGGCGTCTCCGTCGCGATGGCAATAATCTCGGTGGAACCCGGCACCAACCCGTTCGCCGCCTCCAACCCATCGAGCCAAAGGGACAGCGTATGTATATCCGTACCCGACCGGCATTTCGGTAGGACGATTCCGTCCGGTGCTAAAGGCAGAATACTGGCGAGGTCGTTAAGGGTTATGCCCGTATCCAACGCATTGACACGCACGAAACGTTTCTGGGGCGTCGCCGGTGTTCTTAACATCTGGCCGACCGTTTGCCGTGCAGTTGTTTTGGCTTCCTGAGCGACCGAATCTTCCAGATCGAGTATAAGCGCATCCGCATCGCTGCCACGCGCTTTCTCATATTTACGAATGCTGTCTCCGGGTACGAAGAGCAGAGAACGCATCAGGTGGCATCCTTCCTGCGCATCAGCGCCATACGCCGGCAAACGGCGACCACAATCCCGTCCTGATTCATGCAGCGATGCTCGAACTCTACCAGCCCGGCATCGGGCCGCGACCGGCTTTCGCGTTTGGACACGATCGTGGTATGGCTGCGCAACGTATCACCGTGGAAAACCGGATGCGGAAAGCGGACGTCAGACATGCCCAGATTACCAACCGTCGTGCCCAGTGTAGTATCGTAAACGCTCATGCCGATCATGATCCCCAACGTAAAAAGACTGTTGAACAGCGGTTGCCCCCACTCCGTTTGTGCCGCGAAATGAGCATCGATATGCAGGGG
The DNA here is from genome assembly GCF_039545455.1 of Brucella sp. BE17. Classification (NCBI taxonomy): domain Bacteria; kingdom Pseudomonadati; phylum Pseudomonadota; class Alphaproteobacteria; order Hyphomicrobiales; family Brucellaceae; genus Brucella; species Brucella sp. BE17. Next base: position 1,237,626 of record NZ_CP154468.1, read on the forward strand.
CTGCGGATTGAGGGTCATCAGGCTGAACGTGATATTGTCAGCTTCCGTCACGGTTCTGCTCAACTCATGGGCGAACTCATGGCCGATAACAAAATCTTCGAAATATAGTCCCGCCATAATCTGGTTCCGCTCCTTGCCGGATATGCCGAATTGAAGATGTGAACGACTCCGTCGGGGTTCAGTCGACAGCCATAGACGGCGTTACCGTTCATCCATGGCGGCGCCGTCAGCGATAAGCGCATTCACCTCGCTATCGCTGAAGCCTGCTTCCTTTAGGATTTCAATCGTATGCTGGCCCTGACGCGGAGCGAGAAGAACGGGGGACGCCGGTGTGCGCGACCAGCGAGCCGGGACGCTCATGGAGCGTATCGCTCCCTCGCTGGGATGATCGACGCGTTCGAAAAACCCGGTAGAAACCAGATGTGTATCATCGAGAATGGACCTGAAATCATGCATCGGCATTGCAGGCACGTCCGCTTCTTCGAGAAGAGCGAGCCATTCGCCGGTGCTTCGGGTCAGAAACACCTCCGACAGCCAGCCGTAAACTTCATCGATATGCTTTATTCGCGAGACGAAGGTTGCGAAGCTTGGATTGGTTTGCGCCATATGCGGCTGGCCGATCGCCTTGAAGAAACGCTGCCAATGCGCATCGGTATAAACCAGAGCGCAGATATGCCCGTCGCTTGTCTTGTGGGGACGGCGATTGTGCGACAGAAGCCGCGCATAACCGCCATTATCAAGCGGAGGATCGAAAGTCAGACCGCCAAGATGATCGCTCATCAAAAGGCTCACCATCGTTTCGAACATGGGAATATCGACACGCTGCCCTTCCCCTGTCCTGCTGCGCTCGACAACCGACGCCAGAATGGCATTAATGGCCGAAAGACCGACGATCCGGTCGGAAATCGCAGCAGGAACATAACCCGGCTCACCGTGGTTCACGCGTGTAAAGAGATAGGAAAGCGTGGACGCCCCCTGTATCAGATCGTCATAAGCCGGACGAGCTGCGTAAGGTCCGGCCTGATCATAACCGTAAAGTCCTACATAAATGATACGAGGATTGACCGCAGCGACGTCTTCATACAGAAGACCAAGCCTTTCCATGGCCTTCAGACGCACGTTGAAAATCAGCACGTCCGCTTGAGTGCATAAACGTAAAAGAGCGTCGCGCCCACCGGGCGTTTTGAGGTCCAGCGTGATCGAACGTTTCGACCGGTTGGAATTCATGAAAACAGGTCCCATCCCATCATGTCGAGCTGGTCCGATCTGGCGGATTACATCGCCCTCCGGTGCTTCCACTTTGATGATGTCCGCTCCGTAATCGCCCAGAATCTGAGTGGCATAAGGACCCATCAAAACCGTCGTCATGTCGACGACGCGTAGCCCGTCCAATGGTCCCATAACGCGTTCTCCCGATTTACGATCCAGACCATATACACAATAGTGCACTATTAGTACATATATATGGATAAAATTATGGTATCCTTTGAAATCAATCGCGAACCACGCACTTTTTTTCAGCGTCACCTCTTGCGATCCACAGGATTAATAGCCCCACTTCAAAGAGTTGTACCGTTTTCACACGCTCACGGATTGTCGAGCGCCCCTTCCTGAAGTACCCTCGAAGTGGGTTATCGATGCCGTCCGGCTGGTGTCGTCAATTATTAAAGGAGTGCGCCGGAAGCTCCAAGAGAGTGGTCTAACTTGCTCGTAAAACAGGCGGCGAACGTTCTCGAGATACTTGAATTTTTTGCGGCGCATAAAAAGCCCGCAACCCTGGCCGTAGTCTCGCAACATTTCGGCTGGCCAAGGTCGAGCACATTCAATCTTCTTTCGACACTTGTGGAACGGGGATTTCTCTACGAACCCCGAGCGCGAGGGGGCTTCTTTCCGACTTCGCGCTGGCTTGCCCTGGCGCAAGAAATAGCAGCGGCCGAGCCGCTTCCCGATGTTCTGCTGGGGATGCTTAACGATCTGGCACAGCGTACGGGGGAAACTGTCTGGATTGCAGCGCCAAGCGGACAGTATGCGGTCTTTCTCGAAGTCATCGAAGCTGCAGCCTCCATACGCTACGCGGCTAAAGCGGGCAACCGTGTCCCGCTCTACGCGACCGCGACAGGGCAGGCGCTGCTTTGTCAGATGACTGAAACCCAGCGGAACTCTACCCTGCGCAAAACAGTGTTCGAGCGCTACGGCGAAGGAACTCCGATGAGCATCGAGGCTGTCGAAAACAGTATTCGAACCTCGCTGCACAGAGGCTGGTTCTCGAGCGCTTCGGCATATAATCCCGATCTTTGCGGTGTGGCTGTTCCGCTGAGAATCGATCAGCGTATTCTGGCTGTTGCAGTGGCTGGTCCTTTATTCCGGATGAAGGATCGCTCGGAGGAAATGGCCGACCATCTCAACCAGTTGATGGGGATGCATCTGGGATCGGCGCTAAACAGTTCGGGTGCATAGGCCCAAACCTCCGCGAAAGATGTCAGCAGTATTCTGCGAGTTTGCAACAGAGGCGGCCATCGTTTGCTCTGGTGCAGCCCTGCGCGCCGCGATCTTATCGATCAGGCGCGACATAGCCCAGGCGCACCATCGCCCGCCCGAATATCTATCCTTACTAATGATGTGCCATTCGTCAGCCGAGCCAGTTCAGCCACATGCGGCGTCGAACCGCTCCTCAGGGGCCCCTGCCCCCCCACGCACACCTCTGAAACAGACTTTATGCTGCCGTAAATTATCCATATACAAGGATTAAAAATTCTTATATATGGATTAATGATAGCTGGCTTCGCTCGTACAAGCCTTTTCAAACGGCCAGCATAACAAGCTTTGGGAGGAGCTCATGAAGGGGATCGTGATCGGACTTTGTGCACTTGCGGCTGCGGCCAGCTTGCAGAATATTGCCATGGCACAGCAAAAGACTGACGTGAAACTGGGGGTGCTGGCCGATATGAGCGGCATCTTCTCCGACATTGGGGGCGAAGGGTCCGTCATTGCCACCCGCATGGCGGTCGAAGACTTCATGAAGAAGCCCGAGGCACAGGGGTTCAATGTCGAGGTTATTTCGGCTGACGCGCAGAACAAATCTGACATCTCCTCGGCAATTGCACGCAAATGGTTCGATACGGAAGGCGTGCATGCGCTGGTGGACATGCCGACGAGCGCCATTTCACTCGCTCTGGCTCCTCTCACGCACGAAAAGAACAAGGTTGCCCTGCTGACCGCTTCGGGCACATCCGATCTGACAGGCCCGGCCTGCACACCAAATTCTGTTCACTGGACCTATGACACATGGGCGCTCGCTCACGGCACCGCTGACGCGCTGACACAGGAAGGGAAGAAGAACTGGTATTTCCTTACCGTCGACTTCGCACTTGGCCATTCCCTCGAACGCGATGCGTCGAACGTTGTAAAGGCGAGCGGCGGCAAGGTTATGGGTTCTGTACGTCACCCGACGGATGCGGTGGACTTTTCTTCCTATCTGCTTCAGGCACAGGCGAGTGGAGCGGACGTGATTGCGCTGGCTAACACCGGCGGAGACGCCATCAACGCGCTGAAACAGGCCAGAGAATTTGGTATGATGAGCGGAGGCCAGACCTTCGCCGGAATGCTGATGTTCCTGTCGGACATCCATTCCACAGGTCTTGAAACAGCACAGGGACTGTTGCTGACCACCGGCTTTTACTGGGACCGCAACGACCAGACACGCGCCTTCGCCGAGCGCTTTGCGGCCCTGAACCGTGGCCGTAAACCGACCATGAACCAGGCTGGCGCGTATTCGGCAACGCTTGCTTATCTGGATGCGGTAGCAAAGGTAGGGTCACCGGAGGATGGTGCAGCTCTTGTGCGCGCCATACGCCAGCGGGAAACCTTCGAGGATCCCCTGTTCGGCAAAACTTTACTTCGCGAAGACGGACGGGTCTTGCACGACATGCTGCTCGTACAGGTCAAGAAGCCCAAAGAGTCCAGCAGCCCCTATGACTACTATAAGATCGTGAAGACCATGCCGGGCGAAACGGTCTTCCGCTCTCTCGATCAGGGCGGATGCCCGCTGGTCAAATAAAAATATTCCAGCGATAAAGCGCCGTGACCTCATCTGGTGTACGCGGCGCCATTTTTGATGAACCACTGGGAGTGCCTGTTCACACCCAGAACCGGCGAGAGAGGCAATGAGCACATATACCGCCCCGGAACAGGCATCTTCCAGCAGCGCACTTTCGACACGCGGGCTGGGCAAGTCCTTTGGTGGCTTCCATGCGGTCAAGAATGTCGACCTCGATGTGGAACATGCCCGCGTTCATGCGCTGATAGGGCCTAACGGTGCAGGCAAGACCACTGTTTTTAACCTGCTCACCAAGTTCCTTCAGCCGACAAGCGGCGAAATTACGCTTCTGGGAGAGACCATCACCAAAGCTAATCCCGCAAAGGTAGCGCGGATGGGACTGGTGCGCTCGTTCCAGATTTCCGCCACATTCCCGCATCTGACGGTGCTAGAAAATGTGAAGGTCGCGCTTCAACGCCCAAGCGGTCTGGCAACGCAGTTCTGGCGGTCCTTATCCGTACTCGATCAGCTCAATTCCAAGGCGATCGAGCTAATCGAACGCGTGGGTCTGGTCGATGCCCGTCATGCACTGGCCGCCGATCTGCCTTATGGCCGTAAGCGCGCGCTTGAAATCGCCACCACTTTGGCACTTGATCCGAAAGTATTGCTGCTTGATGAACCGATGGCAGGAATGGGCCACGAAGACGTGCAAACGATTGCCGCCCTCATCGCCGACGTGGCCAAGGATCGCGCGGTGCTGATGGTTGAACACAATCTCAAGGTGGTGGCCGACATCGCTCACCACGTCACGGTGCTGCAACGCGGCGAAATCCTCGCATCGGGCAATTATACCACCGTCTCCACAGACGAGCGCGTACGCGCGGCTTACATGGGAACCGAACATGAATAGAGGCCAACCCCTGCTGTCGGTGCGAGGGCTCAATGCCTGGTACGGCGAAAGCCATGCCCTGCACGGAGTCGATCTCGATATCTGGCCCGGTGAAACCATCACACTCTTGGGCCGCAACGGCGTGGGAAAGACGACAACATTGCGCGCCATTATGGGTATTATCCGAAAACGCACAGGTACGATCACACTAGAAGGCGAAGACATTCTGCGCGTGCCGCTGCATCGCATTGCCAGAACGGGCCTTGGCTTTGTGCCGGAAGAACGCGGAATTTTTTCAACGCTCAATGTACATGAAAACCTACTGCTTCCCCCGGTGGTTGCCAAGGGGGGCATGCCACTCGATGAGATTTACGAACTCTTCCCCAATCTCTACGAACGCCGCAACACTCCGGGAACCAGGCTTTCGGGCGGTGAGCAGCAAATGCTGGCCATTGCCCGCATCCTGCGTACCGGGGTGAAGGTGATGCTGCTCGATGAACCTACCGAAGGGCTAGCCCCCGTCATAATTCAGCGCATCGGCGATTTGCTGGTTGAGTTGAAGAAACGCGGCATGACAGTGCTTCTGGTCGAGCAAAACTTTCGCTTTGCTGCCAAGGTCGCCGACCGCTTCTATCTGATAGATCATGGCGTGGTGACGGGAAATTTCGCAACCGCCGAACTGCCAGCACACATGACGGCACTGAACGAAGCATTGGGGGTCTGAAGCAATGACAATGATCTTCGGATTCTCTGTGCAGGCGCTTCTCGGGCAGTTGCTTGTCGGCCTGATCAACGGTTCTTTCTATGCAATCCTGAGCCTTGGCCTTGCCATCATCTTCGGGCTTTTACGCATCATCAATTTTGCCCATGGCGCGCAATATATGCTCGGCGCGTTCGTCGGCTATCTACTCTTGAACGGCCTTGGCATCGGTTATTGGCCCGCTCTTATTCTGGCTCCACTCATCGTGGGATTGGGCGGCGTCATCATCGAACGCGCTGCCCTTTCAAGGCTCTATAATCTTGATCCGCTTTACGGATTGCTCTTCACCTTCGGTCTAGCGCTCGTGATCGAAGGTACTTTCCGTTATTATTATGGAGCCGCCGGCCAACCCTATGCCGTGCCGGCATCGCTTGCGGGTGGCAATAATATCGGCTTCATGTTCCTGCCCAACTATCGCGCATGGGTGGTGGTGGTTTCACTTGTGATCTGCATCGGTACCTGGCTACTCATCGAGAAGACCAAGCTTGGTGCCTACCTGCGTGCTGCATCCGAAAACCCAACTCTGGTTAGAGCTTTCGGCATCAACGTACCGCTGCTTCTGACTTTCACTTATGCTCTGGGTGCCACCCTTGCCGGTCTTGCTGGCATTCTGGCAGCTCCTATCTATCAGGTCAGCCCGCTGATGGGATCCAATATCATCATTGTGGTTTTTGCCGTAGTCGTGGTCGGCGGCATGGGCTCGATCCTAGGAGCTATCATCACCGGCTATCTCCTGGGACTGGCTGAAGGTCTGACCAAGGTGTTTTATCCTGAAGCCTCCAACATCGTAATCTTCGTTATCATGGCTATCGTCCTTCTGGTGCGACCCGCCGGACTGTTCGGGAAGGAAGCCTGACATGGCTGATACCACTCTTAAAGCAACAGCTTCACCACATGAGACCAAGGCTCGGACGCTCAACGGCCTTTCGGCAATCATTCTTGCCATTGCTCTTCTTGGCCTGATCGCAGCCCCCTTCATGGTCTACCCTATATTTCTGATGAAAATGCTGTGTTTTGCTCTCTTCGCGTCGGCCTTCAATCTGCTAATTGGCTATACCGGTATTCTGTCCTTCGGCCACGCAGCCTTCTTTGGCGGCGCTGCCTATGTTACGGCACATGCGGTCAAAGAATGGGGTGTGACGCCGGAGCTGGGTATTTTACTCGGTATTCTCGCCGCTGCAGCGCTGGGGCTTGTAATCGGTTATCTCGCAATCCGCCGTCAGGGCATTTATTCAACGATGATCACGCTGGCACTGGCGCAGATGTTTTTCTTCTTCTGCCTGCAGGCAGCCTTCACCCATGGCGAAGACGGCCTTCAGGGCGTACCCCGGGGCTATCTTTTTGGCATCATCGATCTCAACCAGACAATGAACATGTATTATCTTGTGCTGGCCCTTTTCGTGGTTGGGATCGTTGCGATCTGGCGTATTATAAACTCACCTTTCGGCATGATTCTGAAATCGGTGCGAGAAAACGAAAGCCGTGCCATATCACTCGGCTATTCCGTTGATCAGTACAAACTGGCCGCTTTCGTGATGTCGGCAGCTATTGCCGGCCTTGCAGGCGGCATGAAGGCACTCGTCTTCCAGTTTGCAACTCTCACCGATGTGGGTTGGCAGATGTCGGGCGAAGTGATCCTAATGACGCTTCTGGGCGGCATCGGAACGCTCATCGGCCCCATCGTCGGTGCTACCTTCATTGTAGCTCTCCAGAACTATCTCGCAACCTCCGACTTCCCTGTCACCATAGTCACAGGAGTTATCTTTATGACATGCGTGCTGGTATTCCGAAAAGGCATCATCGGAGAGTTCTATTCATCGCGCATCGGAAAGAAACTATTCGGATAAATTCCACTGACCGAGAGGCTGACTTCACATGCTCCGATGCACTTACCGGTCTCTTTATCAACTAAACGACTAACGGTTGGCGACGGTAGGTTTGTCGGCATGGTTCTGGATATACTGAAGTATGTCATCATCGGTGACATTGCCGCTTGTTGTGCAGAAATATCTACAATCCCAGAAATGGCGACCCCAGTAGCGCTTTTTTTAAGGCGGGGAATTCCCGCCGGACCTTATGGATGAGCGTCCTTGCATACGACGCACGATATCGCTTACGGCCAGATGTGGCGGGATTGAGATCATCATATGCACATGATCACCAGAAATTACGCCTTTGATGATATTGATGTCCAGTTCATTGCTTGTCCATCATCAACGCCTGGAAACTGTGCACCAGCATGAAAGTCAGTGATGTCACCGATACGCTCAACCTGGCACTGGTTGGCTCAGGCTATTACGTGGTCAAGGTCGAGCATCGCCCCCGTCTGCTGTCGGACAACGGTTCGTGTTATGTCGCTTCCAACCTTGGTGAATGGCTGCAAAAATACAAGATCGATCAGGTCCATTGCGCGCCTGGGCAATTGCAGACGCAAGGGAAAATCGAACGCTGGCACCAGACGATCAAGAACCGCATCCTGCTCGAAAACTACTTCTTCAAGGAGGACCTCGAAGCCCAGATCGCAACCTTCGTCGAGCATTGCAATTATCGCAGATGCCACGAGAGCCTCGACAATCTAACCCCGGCCTACGTCTACTTCGGGCGCGGCCAAACCATTCTACTCGAACGCGAAAGGATTAAACGAAACACGATCGGACAGCGTCGCTTGAACCACCAGTCCAAAGCAGCTTAAATCAAACCGCAAACAGAGCCGGAAACTCCAATCTTCTAAAGACAAACTTGTCTCAAATCATTCGACAACGGAGACGTTTCAGTCCGGCTGTAGCTTGCCTTTTTGCCGAACAGCTTTTTTGAACTGCTATGTGCTTCGAATTCGCTAATGTCCCGTGCTTCCGCTCTGGTTATCTTGTCGCTTGCTGAACGAGCCGCCTTTTCCTTGGTATCGACTTTCGAGCCTATGATAATGATATCGTGCGAACCGCTGGTGTCCGCAGGACCGCCTGCGTTAACACCGACGGAACCACCCACTGTAATGTCCGAACCCACATGGGTTTGCGAGCGATACGAAACTTCTGGTGACGTGGTTTTAGTCGTCTCCATCACTCGGGAAGAAGGCCGACTGATGGACCTCTATCCTAAGGAGGTTATTTACATTGAGGTGGTAAAGGAACGGGGCGATCAGCTCAAATTCCGTAAGGCAGAACTGACAGGGTTTCTTGCCTCTGCCGATGAGCGCTCCATCCAAATATGGCGCTACAATATCGCAAACGCGTCCAGCAACTCTACGAGACACTACAGCACGATAGCGAAGACACGCGCATGGAAGCTGTCGATGCTATCCGTTCGCTCGTTGATGCAATCGTCCTCACACCAGCAGATGGCAGGATGGAGATCGACGTTCGCGGTGATCTGGCTGGCATTCTCGCCATATCCGTAAACGCAAAAAAGCCCTTCGTTAAGAAGGGCTTGATGGATTTTCAGGGATCGTTGGTTGCGGGGGCACGCAACTACCGATACCGACATTCGCTCCAAATTGCCGTCTAATCTGGGTGTAGTGGAGCGGACAAGGCCGTGTGGTTACTCCGCGCGGCTTCGTAAAAGAAGTTCAGGGATGACCATGAACATCGGCACACATCGACCAGAAAGGAAAAGCCGTCACACTTCGCAGCGTGACGGCTTCCTGAACCTGACCAGCCGATACCTGATCGTGAGGCTTTTTCCCCTTACAGGATGGCCACCTCGGGCGCCGCTCGGACCTGCACGTTGCCGTGCTTGATGTTTTGAGACCGTGAGGCATAGGCACGGTCTGTCTTGATGGGTGGAAAGATAGCGTAACAAGCCTCAAATGTCAATCATCAGGAAGCGCGGACCGCGTTCAGGTCGCTCAACAGACACACCCCACGCTGGACGATCGCACCCTGCTCTCGCAGACATTCCGCCACAGAGATAATAGATGTTCCCGACGACACAAGGTCGTCGATCAGCGCAATCCGCTGCCCTTCCAGGACGGGCACTTCTCCGCTTATGGTAAACGGCTGAAAGAAACGCCGCATCGGTTTGGCGACTTCCTTCATCTGGAAATCCGTGTCCCGCTTTGCCCTTCTCAGTTGGCCGAGTGCAGCTTTGAAGGCTCTTTCATCACGATCTTTCGCGAACTGCGGAAAGCCGGCATCGATAGCGTCCAGAACCTCACCGACCATCCGCTTGCGTAGAAAGCTCGATTCTACGAGCGGCAATCCCGACGCCTTCGACACTTGCTTCGCAAACGAACGACACAAGGGCTTACTCGACGGAACATCGACAAGGACATCTACGTCCAAATCGCCGACGAATGCTGTCAGGATCTCATCGGCGCGCTTGTAGAGCATCTGATGGTACATTGGCTGCATACGGTAGCCGTTCATCTCCTTGAGAGCATAGACTAGCGGATTTCCATCACGGTCATGCCCCTTCGTAGTCTTGCGGCGGAAGACATATTGAAGCCGTAGCCCGTCTATCGCGCCCTCTGTCGGATTTCCTTCGGTGGAGGTATCCACGAGTTCCTGATGGGAGTGATCGATAATCACCGTCTTATTGGCGTAAACGTTTATCCCCAAGAACCCTCAGCCCCCAGCCCTACTTAGGTAAACAGAACAGCACATCTGCCGCATGTGAATTCTTCGTTTATATGACCTCGCTCAGAGAAGCACATGCAAATGGTGCCTTGCGCGGCATCGCAGCGAATTAGCTCCCCAGACGACGCGCCTTTGCGAACCCCCGATCTGTGGCGATGAAACGCTCCAGCATCGGCACGATGAGCCGGACGGGATCGGCTGCGGTCTGGCCGCTTTCGCGGGCCAGCACCTCGGCATAGGCGATAAGATCACGGTGGAGCGCGCCCGACAGTTCCACCGTCACTTTGACGGGTTTGTCCTCAACAAGCGGTCCGAGTTTCAGCTTCGTCATGGTCAGTTCCTGTAAGGTTCGAGTATGAGATCTCGGGTGACGATGACCCTGACCGGATAGCCCGGCCGGATGGTCAACGTTGGCGCGACCTGCAACTGGCGCTGGACGATCTGCTGTCCGGCCTGATTGATAGTGTCCTGCGCCCCGTCGCGGATGGCGCGGATCAGGCGATCCTCGTCGTCGGTCGCCAGTTCCGTGCCGATGCCGAGCAGAGTGGACAGGCCCGCCGCCTTCATCAGATCCCACCAGTGGTAATCGACGCCATCCTCCAGACCGGCATAGCCGGAAGCGTCAGCACCGGGCTGGCGCTCCAGAACGATGGAGCGGCCATTGGGCAGGATCAGGCGGTTCCAGACGAGCAGCACGCGGCGCTGGCCGAACTGCACGCCGGCATCATATTGGCCGATGATGCGCGTGCCCTGCGGGATAAGCAGAAGCGAGCCGGTCGGGCTGTCATAGACATTTTCCGTGACCTGCGCGGTGATCTGGCCAGGCAGATCGGAACGGATGCCGGTAATCATAGCAGCCGGGATTACGGCCCCAGCCTGAAGGATATAAGGCGAGGCTGGCGCCATGATCCGATCCATGGCAACGGTCTGGCGATCCACCGGACCATTCAGAAATGCCGTGTGCCGGTCCTGCGTGGCGGGCTGACCGCCAAGGTCAAGGCCAGCGAGGCCCGGCATATTGGAGCCAGGTATCGTTGCTGATCGCTGCCCCGACTGGAAGAACACGGTGCTAAGACGTGCCGCTTCTTCCTCGGCAAGACGGCGCTCCTCGGCAGGATCGCGGGTTGGTGTTGCCATAGCGGGCGGCGTAACGGGTTGCCCCCTGTTCTGGGCGTCGAGGATTGGGCCGCCGAGGTCGCCCGGCAAAGCTGGTCCCAGGACGGGGCCGGTATAATCACGCGGCAGACCGGCCAGCCCGTCCGCTGTGGGGCGGTTCTCGGTTGAATAGAGTTCTTCGCCGCTGCCGCTCATGTCGCGGGTCTGGAGCGCATAGATCAGTGCGCCACCAATGCCGAGGAGCGCGATGGCGCCAACACCAGCCAGCATCTTGCGCGACAGGCGGGTGACACGCGGCGGCTCGGCGCGCAGGCGCATAGGAGGCGCGTTGGTGGTCGTCTCTTCGCTCATGACGGAGTCTCCCCGGTCTTTGCGGGCTGGGCCGCCTGCCTTTGTTCGACGCGGACGATCCTGACGGTCTGCTGGCGATCACCGCTGCCAAGGCGCAGTTCGGCAACACCGAACAGGCGATCCACGATCAGGATGTTCTGGTGGATGCGGCTGTTGACGATCTGCGTTTCACCCTCGGAACCGATGACGAAGATTGGCGGCATCTCGCCCTGCACGATGCCGCGCGGGAAGACGACATAGACACGGCGGCCATCGTCGAAGACGGAGATGGGCCGCCACGGTGGCGTGTCTCCAGTCAGTCCGTAACGATAGTTACGGGCCGTCTCGACAGGGATGATGGGCGCGGCGGGAACGGCTACACGCTGACCAGCAGGTAGCGCGGGATAGGCCCAGGCCACAGCGGGCATATAGAGCGCCGCGCGGGCGCGAAGCTCAATGAGATAGACACGGCGATCCGTGCTGATGACAAGATTGGTGGAAATATCCTCACGGGTCGGTTTGACGAAGATATGGACGCGGCGGCTTGTACCCGATCCGCTTTCGGTATCGCCAATGATCCAGCGGGCGGTGTCGCCTGCCGCAATCGGTCCCGCGCCGGTCAGGCTTTCGCCCGGCTCCAGCGCGATTGTCGTGATCTGCCCCGGTGCGGTATAGACCTGAAACAGCGCCCCTTCCGACCAGGGGTAGATCTGGATGGCATTATAGTAGCCCTCACGCCGCGGCTCGACCCGGGCGGCGGCATTGGCGTTCTCGACGCGGCCAGTCGGCGTCGTGGCAACGGTCCCGCCGCGCGCCACAGTCCATGCCGGCGGCGTGTGCAAAGGCCGGGGCCGGTCATCGGCAACGGCTGCCGGCACGACGGGAAGCGCTGGCACATCGGCATCATAGCTGAACTGCGGGGTGCGGTTGGTTGCGCAGCCGGCGAGCATGGTGGCGGACAGCAACAAAGCAGCCAAAGCGGGTTTACGGAAAGCCGGGAACGCGGCTTTACGGATCATCGTGCGGGTCATTGGCTCATCTCCCGCGACCATGAGATTGCGTTGACGTAGATGCCGAGCGGATTGGCGCGCAGGCGATCCGCGTCGCGCGGGGTCTGAATCACGATGGTCAGGATCGCGGTCCAGCGTTCGGTCGTGGAGAGCTGGCCGTTCTCATAATGACGCTCCGTCCAGGCGACACGGAAGCTGTCATTCGAGGCGCGGATCACCGACGACACTTCAACCGCAATCTGCTGCCTGCCGACCTTGGTGAACGGATCATTGGCGCGGGCGTAATCATTGAGTGTTGCCGCACCTCGATCCGTGGTGAACTCGTAGGCGCGGAGCCAGTTCTGCCGCACGATGATGGCGTCGGACGGGATAGAGCGTGTCTGCTCGATGAAGCGGCCGAGATGAAACGCAATCTGGGGATCGGTCGGACGGTATTCAGCCACGGCGGGCGCAACGGCCTGCGACTGGCCGAGATTATCGACCTGCACTACCCAGGGCACCACAGTCCCACGCGCCGATTGCCAGACAAGGGCAGAGGCGAAACCGGCTGAGAGGATCAGCGAACCAAAGGCCATGATGCGCCAGTTCTTTGCCTGTACGCGAGCCGAGCCGATGCGTTCATCCCACGCTTGAGCAGCCTTCTGGTAAGGCGTCTCGGGTTCGGGCGATTTGCCGTAATGGGCCGATGGACGTTTGAAGATGTTCATGAGCGGTCACTTTCAGAAAGATTGATGGAGGAGCCGCCGCCATGGCTGTCGCCGGAGCGCACGGCATGGGCGGCCATCGACGTGCCGTGACTGAGTGTCTGCTTGCGGTGCATCTGCTTTGCCCATGCCGGAGAGCCGCCAGCCTGCGCGGAGGGCGATGGGGCAGCGCTGGCGGCCTCGCTGGCGCCTCCGACGGCTCCAGCCGTGGAAGAGCCGCCAGTGACGCCGAAGCCGGCACGCGCTCCATCGGAAAAGCTGGACTTGACGCTTTCAGATGCCTTCGAGGCAGCACGTTTCAGGGGCGATGCGGCGGCGGAGCCTGCGGCACGGGCAACACCAACCAGACCCGAGGCAACACCGGCAGCGCCGGACTGGCCAAGCGAACCGACACTATAGGCGGCGCTCGCCGCACCTGCGGCGGCAGCACCACCCCGCACGGCAGCCGCTCCCCCAGAGAGCGCAGCTGCTCCTCCCTTCGCGGCCATGCCTGCGGCGGCACCCCCGGCAAGCATCATGCCGCCTGCGGCAAGGCCGGTTCCAACGGCAGCACCTGCGCCAAGCTGCGGGCCGCCTGAGACGAGACCGGAAGCGATACCGGGACCGAATATGCCGAGACCAAGAAGGGAGAGCGCGGCTAGCACGATCGCCATGGCATCATCGATAGTCGGCGTCACACCGCCGAAGCCTGCCGTGAACTGTGAAAACAGCGTCGATCCGATGCCGATGATGACGGCCAGGACCAGCACCTTGATGCCGGAGGAAACGACATTGCCCAGAACGCGCTCAGCCATGAAGGCGGTCTTGCCGAAGAGGCCGAAGGGGATCAGCACAAAACCGGCCAGCGTGGTCAGCTTGAACTCGATCAGCGTGACGAAGAGCTGCACGGCCAGAATGAAGAAGGCGAGCAGCACCAACACCCAGGCAAACATCAGACAGGCGATCTGGATGAAGTTCTCGAAGAACGACCAGTAGCCCATCATGTCGGAGATGGATTCGAGCAACGGGCGACCAGCATCAAGGCCGGTCTGCGCCACCTTGCCGGGACGCAGCAGATCGGCGGCGGAAAAGCCGGTGCCCGATCCCTTGAGGCCCAGACCGGCAAAACTGTTGAAGATGATCTGGGCGAGATTGTTCCAGTTGCCGATCAGATAGGCGAAGACACCAACGAAGAGCGTTTTCTTGACCAGCCGGGCGATGATGTCGTCATCCGCACCCCAAGACCAGAACAGTGCGGCCAGCGTCACGTCGATGACGATCAACGTGGTGGCGATGAAGGCGACTTCCCCGCCAAGCAGACCGAAGCCGCTGTCAATATAGGAGGTGAATACGCCTAGAAACGAGTCGATGACGCCGGTGCCGCCCATGGTTCACTCTCCCCCGTTCTGATGCGGGGCGGCGGGCACCGGCGTCCGGCCGAGAAAGCGGTCGCGGTTCTCGGCCCAGGTGGCGAGGCAACCGGGATCGTTCACGGCGGCCTCGCCTAACTGCTGGCAGTGGCGAAGGCTCTGGCGCAGCGGATCGGCAGAGGGCTGAAGCGATGGCGCAGGTCGGTTCTGCGCCGGATCATCTTCGCGGGTCATTTCGATCACCGTGGCGGTGATGGCGATAGCCACGAATATGATCGCGCCCAGCCGTGCCAGCATCTTGCCGTCCATGTCGCGCCCCTCCTGTCCGGTCAGTTGTTGCCGTTGCCGAACATCCGGGCATTGCCGGGCTGGTAGCCCGATCCCGGCGTGAGGAAGCGCTCGCGCTGAACGCGGCCCTGTTCGGCGGCGGTGGCCCGCTCGGCCTCGATCAGCGCTTCGGACCGACCATTGGCCGACATCAGCGCGATCAGGTCGGAAAGCTGCTGCGACTGGAGGGCGAGAAGCTGGTTGCCCGCCTGTGTTGCCTGCAAGGCGCCGGTGGCGTTCTGGCTCTGCCCGACCAAGGCGGACATCTCGGCGCGGTTGGTGTCGATATTGCCGACAACGCCAGCCTGCACGCGCATGGCATCCTGCAAACCGCCAACTGTGTTCTGCCAGCGCGAACGGGCATCTTCGACAAGCTGGGTATCGGTGGCCGACAGCGAGACATTGCCGTATTTTTGGCTGAACATCTGATCGACGTTCTGCACGTCGAAGGCGATGTTTTGGGCCTGGCTCAGGAGCTGCTGCGTGCGCTGCACATTCTGCTGCAAGGTCTGGAGCGAGGAATATGGCAGGCTGGTAAGATTGCGAGCCTGATTGATGAGCATCTGCGCTTCGTTCTGAAGCGAGGTGATCTGGTTGTTGATCTGCTCCAGCGTTCGCGCGGCCGTGAGCAGGTTCTGGGCATAGTTGGTCGGGTCATAGACAATGCGGCCGAAGCCGAACTGCGCATGGGCCGGACTGGTCAGCATGGGCGAGAGCGCAAGCGGTGCGACAAGCATGGTTGCCGCCATGAGCATGGCCCGCGAACGGGAAAGACGGATCGTCATAGTCAGGACTCCTTTTCGGTCTGGGGGATGAGATTGGTGAGATCGGGGATCAGCTCCGCCGCCCATTCGACGCCGCGATCGCGCAGCCAGGCGGCGAGGAAGCCGTCCTGCCCATGCTCGGCGACAAGATCGGCGATGCGGGTCTGATCGGTTTTGGATGATGCGGCGCAGAGCGCGAGGCCGACTTCGGACAGGCCCAGCTCGAATAACCGATTGCCGCGCCGCGACTGGCAGTAATAATCCCGCTTGGGCGTGGCCCGTGCGAGGATCTCGATCTGCCGGTCATTGAGACCGAAGCGCCGATAGATCGTAGTGATCTGTGGCTCGATCGCGCGTTCGTTCGGCAGAAGCAGCCGTGTCGGGCAGCTTTCGATGATGGCGGGCGCGATGTTGCTCCCGTCAATGTCCGAGAGCGACTGCGTGGCGAAGATGACGGAAGCGTTCTTCTTCCTGAGCGTCTTCAACCACTCGCGGAGCTGGTTGGCGAACCCCTCGTCATCCAGCGCCAGCCAACCTTCGTCGATGATGAGGAGGGTTGGCCGACCATCGAGCCGGTCGCCGATGCGATGAAACAGATAGGCCAGAACAGCCGGCGCAGCGCCTGTGCCCACCAGTCCTTCGATCTCGAAGGCTTGCACATCGGCGTGGCCGAGATGTTCCGCCTCCGCGTCGAGCAACCGGCCATAGGCGCCGCCGATGCAATAGGGTCGCAGCGCTTGCTTGAGGTCATTGGATTGCAGCAGGACCGCAAGGCCGGTGATGGTGCGCTCGCTGACGGGTGCGGATGCCAGCGAGTTCAGCGCCGTCCAGATATGCTCCTTCACTTCCGGCGTGATGGTCATGCCTTCACGCATCAGAATGGCGGCGATCCAGTCAGCGGCCCATGATCGCTCATAAGCGTCATCGATCCGCGCTAATGGTTGCAGGGAGACGGAAACTTCTGATCCCTCGGTCAACTCGCCGCCGAGATCATGCCAGTCGCCACCCATGGCGAGCGCGGATGCCCGGATCGAGCCCCCGAAATCGAAGGCGAAGATCTGGCTGCGTTCATAGCGGCGGAATTGCAGCGCCATCAGCGCCAGCAGCACGGACTTGCCCGCGCCGGTCGGGCCAACGACGAGGGTATGGCCCACGTCGCCGACATGAAGAGAAAGCCGGAACGGCGTCGAACCTTCGGTCTTGCCATATAGCAAGGGGGGCGCTCCGAGGTGTTCGTTCCGTTCCGGCCCCGCCCACACGGCCGATAGCGGGATCATGTGGGCAAGGTTGAGCGTCGAGATCGGTGGCTGCCGGACATTGGCGTAAGCGTGTCCGGGGATCGAGCCGAGCCAGGCATCGACGGCATTGACGGTTTCCGGCATGGCCGTGAAGTCGCGGCCCTGAATGATTTTCTCGACCAGACGCAGCTTCTCGTCAGCCATACGGGGATCGGCGTCCCAGACCGTGACAGTGGCTGTGACATAGGCCATGCCCGCGACGTCAGCGCCGAGTTCCTGCAAGGCCATGTCGGCATCGAGCGCCTTGTTGGACGCATCGGTGTCCACCAGCACCGATTGTTCGTTGGTCATCACCTCCTTGAGGATCGCGGCGATGCTCTTCCGCTTGGCGAACCACTGGCGGCGGATTTTTGTGAGGAGTTTCGTCGCATCCGTCTTGTCGATGAGGATGGCGCGGGTGGACCAGCGATACGGGAACGCGAGCCGGTTCATTTCGTCGAGCAGGCCGGGCGTGGTCGCTGTCGGGAAACCGATGATAGTCAGGGCGCGCAGATGCTGGTCGCCAAGACGCGGTTCCAGCCCGCCGGTCAGGGGCTGGTCGGCCAGCAGCGCATCGAGGTGCATCGGCACTTCGGGTACGCGGACGCGATGACGGTTGGTCGAGATGGTGGCATGCAGATAGGTCAGCGTGCCACCATCATCCAGCCAGCGACATTCCGGCATGAAGCCGTCGAATAGCGCCAGCACGCGGTCGGTGCGGTCGATGAAGCCGCGCATCAGTTCATGCGGATTAACACCTGATTGTTCGCGGCCCTCATAGAGCCAGGTTTCGGCGCGGGCCGCGTCTTCCGCAGGCGGCAGCCAGAGGAAGGTCAGGAAGTAGCCGGACACGAAATGCATGCCCGCTTCCTCGAACCCTGCCTTGCGCTCGGCATCGACCAGTGCGGAAGCCGGATCGGGAAATTGGCTGTCAGGATAGGTCGCGGCCTCAGAACGCTGCGCCTCGACGAAGATCGACCAGCCGGAGCCGAGACGCCGCACGGCGTTGTTGATGCGGCCAGCGACGGCGACCAATTCGGCGGCGACAGCAGAATCCAGATCCGGGCCACGAAATTTCGCTGTCCTCTGGAAGCTGCCATCCTTGTTCAGCACAATGCCGGGGCCGGCCAAGGCTGCCCATGGCAGATAGTCGGAAAGGCGAGCGGAGGTGCCGCGATATTCAGTGAGGTTCATCATGCTCGCGCCCTCACACCGACAAATGACCAGGGATGCGCAGATGCCTGCGCCCGACTTCGACGAAGAGCGGATCACGTTTAGCTGCCCAAACCGCGAGGAAGTGTCCGACCGCCCAGATGGCGATGCCAACCAGCCAGAGCCGAAGGCCGAGGCCGACGGCCCCGGCCAGTGTGCCGTTCACAATGGCGATGGAGCGCGGTGCGCCGCCGAGCAGGATATGCTCGGTCAGCGCCCGATGGACCGGGATCGAAAATCCCGGCACCGCATCGAGCTGTTCGAGACCGCCCGCCATCAGATGAGCGCTCCGCCGCCGAAGGAGAAGAACGACAGGAAGAAGCTTGATGCGGCGAAGGCGATGGACAGACCGAACACGATCTGGATCAGCTTCCGAAAACCACCTCCCGTATCGCCGAAGGCCAGCGCCAGACCTGTCGAGATAATGACGATCACGGCGATGATTTTGGCGACCGGCCCCTCGATCGACTGAAGAATACTTTGAAGCGGTGCCTCCCAGGGCATGGAAGAGCCGGAGGCGTGCGCGGCAGGCGCCAGCATCAGGCTGATGGAAACAACGGCGGCGGTGGTTGCCATGATGCGGCAGCCGCGCGAAATCGTGCGGATCATGAAGGATCTCCTTTCGAGGTGGTTGCAGGGGTGATGGCGTAGTCGCCGTCTGGTCCCAGCCCATCAACGCGGGCGAGTTCGACCAGGCGGCGGGAAGATCCGCGTCCGGCAAGGACAGCAACAAGGTCGATGGTCTCGGCGATCAGCGCGCGCGGGACGGTGATGACAGCTTCCTGGATGAGCTGCTCGAGGCGGCGCAGGGCACCGATGCCTGAACCGGCATGAATGGTGCCAATGCCGCCGGGATGTCCCGTTCCCCAGGCTTTGAGCAGATCAAGCGCTTCGGAACCACGCACCTCCCCGACCGGGATGCGATCAGGGCGAAGCCGCAACGATGAGCGGACCAGATCGGAGAGCGTCGCCACGCCATCCTTGGTCCGCATGGCCACGAGATTGGGCGCGGCGCATTGCAGCTCGCGCGTGTCTTCAATGATGACCACGCGATCCGAGGTCTTCGCCACCTCGGCCAGCAACGCATTGGTCAGTGTGGTTTTGCCGGTGGACGTGCCGCCAGCCACAAGGATGTTGGCGCGCGTGGCGACGTTCAGGCGTAGCACCTCCGCCTGAAGGCCGGTCATGATTCCGGCGGTCACATAATCATCAAGCGTGAACACCGCGACGGCAGGCTTGCGGATGGCGAAGACAGGTGCCGCGACGACAGGCGGCAGAAGCCCCTCGAACCGCTCGCCAGTTTCGGGCAGCTCAGCCGACACACGCGGGTTGCGGGCATGAACCTCCGCGCCAACATGATGGGCGACAAGCCGCACGATCCGCTCGCCATCGGCGGCGGATAGCTTCTCCCCCGTATCGGCCAGCCCTTCCGACAGCCGGTCCACCCAGATGCGACCATCCGGGTTCAGCATCACCTCCACCACACCGGGATCTTCCAGAAACCGGGCAATAGAGGCCCCAAGCGCCGTGCGCAGCATTTGCGCGCCGCGTGCGATAGCCTCAGGTTTATGGTGGTGTGCAGTCATATCGGCCCCGATTTCTCGCGGGGCGCGACAGACGGTCCCCGCAATGGGGTCGATTAAGAAATCCCGAAATTGGGGCGGTTCAACAAGTATTTACGCGCGCGCGGCCATGGGCGGTGATCGGCGGGAAATCGGAGAGGTTATGCCTCAGGTGTAGATGGAAGCGGGATGTCGAGCTTTGGATCAATCGGCAACCTCTGACCTAATCGCTTTGAAAGAATAGGGTAACCGCCATCATGGCCTTAGGGAGTGGTAGCCAGCGTTACCTTCGCCAAGGTACGTGCTGGTCCGTCGAGTGAACTTATTGCGGCTGGCCAGGTATCCTTATCAACGTCCAGGACGTTGCGAAGCCAAGCCAAGGTCAACCGCCGAGTCGCTTCAAGGCTCTCAGGTGCCTCGATCTCGGTTTCCTTCGCATCCAGCCCGGCGATTCCCCCCAATCCATGACCAACACCGTACACCGTGACAAGTGCCTGGGCATCCGGGCTGTCGTAAAACGCGTCTGCATGCCATTCCGGTCCGCGCCCTGTGAAGTGCGGGGCGTCGTCAGCGCCGCAGACCACCAGACTGGGCGCTTTCATAAGCGTGAAATCCACGTCGAAAAACGGAAAACGGGCTGCGCTTTGCGCGAATAGGTCGCTTCCGCCCCGACCTGGTGCTGCAAGCAGGACCCCTGCGCGTATCCGCGGGTCGGCGAAGCTTTCCCCTGCAAGTCGCGCGCCCAGCAGCAAGCTAACGGTATGGCCGCCAAACGAGTGACCTGCCACCGCAATGCGCTGATGATCAAGCCGACCTGCTATTGCTGGCCCCTGCCGTTCCACTTCATTTAGTTGGTCAAGAATTGCTGTAATCTCAGTCACGCGTTGGCGCCAGAAGTAGGGCGCGCCGGGGGCGTCCTGCGGCAGACCACCGACGGGCGAATTTCCATGGGTTGGCTGAATCACGGCAAAACCGCGTTCAGCCCAAAACTGCGCCAAAGGTGCATAGCCATCTTTAGACGGAATATACTTTGATGGCCCTGCCCCATGCGACAGCAGCACGATGGGCAAGGCATCGCCTTTGGCTGGTGCAGTCACACGCAGTTCAAGCGGCGCGCGTCCTGCCATCGGCAAGAGGATCGGGGTATAGGCTACGGTCAGCGCCGCTGGGGGCGCTGAGATTGACCGTGACAGATCAATAAGATTGTTCATGTATCATCCTTCATTGCCCCTCAACGGGCTGCTGGGTCAAAAAGTCCAGTGCGTTCAGTTTCTGGCCTCGGCGGCGGTCTCATTGTAAATTGCTTCGGCATCGGCACCCGCCGGCAGACGCATCGGCGCGCCCGGGTCTGTCACGGCCCGCCACACGGCCTGTGCCACATCGCCAACCTCTGTTTTTTCGGTCGAGGTGCGCATCGTGGCGAAATAGTCTTGCACGAAAGCCTCGTAGGGCGCCGGGACGTTCATACCCATGCGTGCCACGGCGTTCTTTCCAAAGGCTGTCGTCGGAGCTGATCCTGGCAGGACTAGCCTGATCCGGATGCCGAACTGCGCTGCCTCAAGGGCGAGGCTTTCCGTGAACGTATTAATGGCGGCCTTGCTGGCGCTGTAGACCGACAGCGCCGGAAACGGGCGCAGCGTGACGCTGGAACTGATGTTCACGATGACACCGGTTTGTCGCGCACGCATGCCCGGCAGAACAGCCTGAGTCATAGCCATCGTACCAATGACATTGGTCTCGAAAAGCTCACGGGCCTTGGCGATATCTACGCCCTCCAGCACGTTCAGCATGCCGACCCCAGCATTGTTGACGAGCGCATCGACAACACCGACGTCTGCAACGGCTTGTGCGATGCTGTCTGCATCCGTGACATCGAGGGCCAGGATTTGCAGGCGATCGTGCTCCGGCATTGTCTGTTCCTGCGGTGTGCGCATGGTTGCGACAACATCCCAACCTTGAGCGAGGAATAGCTCTGCTGTTGCAAGGCCGAAGCCCGTTGAGGCACCGGTGATAAGAATTTTTGGCATGAGTGTATCTCCTGTCGTTTGTACGATGAGAGATAGACAAAATACCCGGACTTCCTATATTTATAAGTCCATCATCATTCAGCAAAAGTCCGAAACTTGACCATTTCGACAACTGACCCCCTCGCCAGCGTCGTCGCATTGCTCAAGCCAGAGCCGTCTATCGCCAAGCTTGTCAGTGGCGGTGGTCGCTGGCGCGTCACGCGTACGAACATGACAAACCCGTTCTACTGCGCAATGGTCGAAGGCACGTGTCTGCTGACGATTCAAAACCGTCCACCGCTTGTACTTGAAGCGGGGGACTTTGTGCTGGTGCCCGAAGTTTTCGATTTCACCATGTCAAGCATCAACCCTCCACAAAGCGGTGCACCGCATCTGCCGCTGGAGACTGGTCCAGGCATTTTCCGCTTGGGCGAGCAGGACGCGCCGATCGAGGTGCGGTGCTTGGTGGGCCACTGCAACTTTGCCTCGCCGGACCGGGAGCTGCTCGTTTCACTGCTGCCGGCGGTCGTCCATGTGCGCGCACAACGCCGCCTGATTGCGCTTGGCCAGATGATTCAGGAAGAGACGCAAAGCAATCTCGCGGCCCGTGACATGGTGCTCGGGCGGCTTCTGGAGCTGCTTTTGGTTGAGGCCCTGCGCTCCGTCGAGAGCACGATGGCAGAACCAGGTTTGCTCCGCGGCCTTGCTGATCGAAGACTTGCCTTGGCACTGCGGAAAATCCACGCCGACCCCAGTGCCAGTCTGTCCGTTCAAGGCTTGGCCGCCGCAGCGGGTATGTCCCGCTCAACCTTCTTCCACCGCTTTAACTGCGAGGTCGGATCAGCGCCTATGGAATATGTAACTGCCTGGCGGATGGCAGTGGCAAAGGACATGCTGATAGGAGGAAACATCGCAATGGCCGAGCTCGCGAGCCGTGTCGGATACGGGTCCGTCAGTTCCTTCAGCATGGCGTTCTCGCGACATGTCGGCACGCCACCCGGCGCTTTCGCTGCCAGAGGCCAGGCCGCATAAATCACGCATCTTGCAGTTCCCCGAAGAGTGCCAGAATCGACGCGCATTCCTCACACCGTTCTAATCATCATCATGAGGCGCCTGCTCTGCCGGCACCTCACGCGAGATTTCCTTGAGGAACCTGTCGCCAGTCGCCAGCCTGCGGCCGAGATTCTGCATGAAGCCCTCGAACCGCTCATTCCCCTTGATCCGCGAGGATTGCTTCGCGCTTTCCGGCAACGGAGGGGTCATCGTCAACCAGAAGCGGACAAACAAAGAAAGGGTCTCACCGAGGACGGCGACGTCTTCATCTAGCGTGTCGACCTGTCGGCCGATCTTGTCAAGGCGGCGCGACATGGCTGCTTCCAGCCGATCCGACGTGTCGCCCGACAGGAAGGACGCGACGGCTGCCTCGATAATAGCGGACTTCGATACCTGTCGGCGCAACGACAGCGCGTCGACCTGTTTGAGCAGGTCCGGGTCGAAATAGACATTCATACGGGTACGGGTTGTCATCAGCGGTCTCTCAAAGCTCGATACCGTCATCTGGATTCATAGACGCCTGCCGCGCGATCATCCGCATCCGCGAGCGCAGTGCGCGGGCTTTGGCCGAGTCCACGTCGGGGTCATCGTCCAAAAAATCGAACTCCTGCGCAGGCGATGATGGCGGTGGGATGATCTCCTCATGCTCGGGCAAATCCGGTTCACGGCGGATTCCGGCATTGGCCGGATCGCCCTCGGTCTCGTCTGCCACGCCGGCCGAGGAACTGCTTTCCGCCGCGACCACGCGGCCGGACCAATCATCGGCGGATGGGTTGGGCGCCAGCGGAGCGGCGACCAGATCGGGTGGGGTCAGGACGCGCTCCATGAACCGCGCATCCTCATAGTAGCGGGCCTTGGTCGCGCGGATCGGCGGCGTGCCCGCGACCATGACGATTTCCTCGGTGGGCGGAAGCTGCATGATCTCGCCGGGCGTCAGCAGCGGGCGCGCGGTTTCCTGCCGCGACACCATGAGATGCCCCAGCCAGGGCGCGAGTCTGTGGCCGGCATAGTTGGTGGAATCGCGCAGCTCGGTCGCAGTGCCGAGCGCGTCGCTCACCCGCTTAGCCGTACGCTCGTCGTTCGTGGCAAAGCTGACGCGGACATGGCAGTTGTCGAGGATCGCGTTGTTCGGCCCATAGGCGCGCTCGATCTGATTGAGGCTCTGCGCGATCAGGAAGCCCTTGAGCCCGTAGCCCGCCATGAAGGCCAAGGCGGACTCGAAAAAGTCCAGACGGCCGAGCGCGGGAAACTCGTCCAGCATGAGCAGCAGCCGATGGCGCGTGCCGGAGCTGGTCAATTCCTCCGTCAACCGCCTGCCGATCTGGTTGAGAATCAGGCGGATAAGTGGCTTGGTCCGGTTTATGTCGGACGGCGGCACGACCAGATAGAGCGTGACGGGCTGGCGGCTGCCGACCAGATCGGCAATGCGCCAATCGCATCGCGCCGTCACCCGCGCCACCACGGGATCGCGGTAGAGGCCGAGAAAGGACATGGCCGTGCTCAACACGCCCGACCGTTCGTTCTCGGATTTATTCAACAGCTCGCGGGCCGACGACGCGATGACGGGATGAACGCCCGCCTCGCCGAGATGCTGCGTGTCCATCATGGCGCGCAAGGTCGCCTCAACCGGACGGCGGGGGTCGGACAGGAAGTTAGCGACGCCCGCCAAGGTCTTGTCCTTCTCCGCATACAGGACATGCAGGATCGCGCCGACAAGCAGGCTGTGGGATGTCTTTTCCCAATGGTTGCGCTTGTCGAGGCTGCCTTCGGGATCGACCAGAATATCCGCGATGTTCTGCACGTCGCGGACTTCCCATTCGCCTCGGCGGACCTCCAGCAGCGGATTGTAGGCTGACGATCTGGCATTGGTCGGATCGAACAGCAGGACGTGGCCATGCTTCGCGCGGAAGCCGGCCGTGAGGGTCCAGTTCTCGCCCTTTATATCGTGGACGATGCAGCTTCCCGGCCATGTTAGCAGCGACGGCACGACAAGGCCGACGCCCTTGCCCGACCGTGTTGGGGCGAAGCACAACACATGCTCCGGCCCGTCATGGCGCAGATAGTCCCGGTCGTAGCGGCCGAGCACCACACCATCGGGGCCGAGCAGACCGGCCGCGCGGATTTCCTTGTCCTCGGCCCATCGCGCCGATCCGTAGGTGGCGACGTTGCGCGCCTCCCGTGCCCGGATGATCGACATGAAGATGCTGGCGGCGATGGCGACGAAGCCACCGGACGCTGCGATGATCGCGCCCTCGACGAAGATCGCGGGCGCATAGGCGTCGAACGAAAACCACCACCAGAAAAAGGCGGGCGGATAATAGACCGGCATGCCCGCCAGCTCAAACCATGGTGCTCCAAGCTGCAACTGGAAGCCGAGTCGGAACGCCGTCCATTGCGTGGCCGCCCACGCCATCACCAGAACGATGGTGAAGACGACGGCGATCTGACCCCAAAGGATTCGTCCTCCGCGCAATGCAGGCTCCAGTCGGCAAAAGAGGTGGAGCCGATCAGAGAGTAGGCAAAATCGAGACGGGCAACAGGAAAGAGGCTGCCGGAGGGCTGCTGGATACTATCGGCGGCAAATAGGACGGGTTGTCGTCACCGTTCGCTAGGATCTTTGCCGCTGCGCTACTAGCCGGGCGAATCATCACAACGGTGCATGCTGCTTGCGAGCGTGAGCAGATTTCTAAGGATAGCGCTGCGATTGAACGGCGACCAGACTGCGGTAAAAGCGGCTGGCTCTGGCTCATCGGCGAAGGGCAAGAAGACGACGCCGGAAGTCGGCAGCAACGCCGTTGCGGCTGCGGTAATAGTAATGCCGAAACCTTGTCCGACCATAGATAGCAATGTGCTACGCTCGACATCAAAGCACTGGATGGATGGTGTGAGCCAGCGGCCAGTGAGACGTAGCACGATATGATCATGCACCTGCGGGCCAGCGCCGCCACTTCGGACAAGGAAGGTCTCTCCGACCAGATCGGTCCAAGTGATTGCTGACTGACCGGCAAGGCGATGCTGTTCTG
Organism: Brucella sp. BE17; assembly: GCF_039545455.1. NCBI lineage: Bacteria > Pseudomonadati > Pseudomonadota > Alphaproteobacteria > Hyphomicrobiales > Brucellaceae > Brucella > Brucella sp. BE17. The sequence goes on from NZ_CP154468.1 coordinate 1,263,618, forward strand.
GCAGCACGGCCACTAAAGGTTCGCTCCAGATCGGCCGCGCGTGGCAATCCGGTAATTCTAGCTTGCCGGCAACAAACGCCACGTCCAGTCGGTCGGCACGAATATGTACGACCGCATCACGCGCAGTGCACTCCGTTATCTCGACCTCAATGCCGGGATGGTTCTCCCGATATTGTCTGATCAACTCTGCAAGGAAGCTTCCGGGGATGAGGGCATGGATGCCTATGCGCAAGCGACCACATTCTCCCACCGCCGCCATGCCGGCCGTCTTCACGGCGCGGTCCAGTTGATCGACGCCGGCCGCTATCCGCTCGACGAAGTGGCGTCCTGCCTCGGTCAGCCGGACGCCGCGTGCGTGACGTTCGAAGAGGAGGATGTCGAGGTCTTCCTCAAGCGCCTTTACCCGCGCGCTGACACTGGACTGCGCCACGCCAAGCGCCTTGGCAGCATGGCGAAAGTTCAGATGTTCGGCAACGGCGAGCGTCTGGATCAGCGACGCAAGCGGGATGCGTCCGCCCAGCAGTTGGGGTAGCTCACGGGGAGTAATGTGTTTCAGCTCTCGCCTGCGCATCGGGAAAGCCTGTCCGCTACATAGTAACTTGGGTTTGGGCCATCAGTCCCCGCGCCCTCGCACGCTTATTTTCGGGATAGTGAGGGGATACTGCACTTGGCCGTTTGGAAAACCCGGCATACCAGCGCGCAAGTTCCGCACAATCGCGTGGGATCGGCACGTCGTAGAAGTCAATTGAGTATTGTAAGGTCGCCATGGCGACACAGTCCGCGATAGTCACGCAATCGTTAGCGATAAACTCTGTGTCGCCTGTCATCTTTTCGATCAGCCTTAACTGTTCGAAATACCGCGCGGCACAGATTTCAGCGACGTCTTGGCTGGTCCGCACAATGCCATGTCCGAGGCGACTCCCATGGCGAGCCCAAAGCCCGAAGAAGGTTAACGCCTCGTCGAGAACATGAACGAACTGACGGGTGCGTGCCCGTGTCGCCGGGGTGGCTCCCAGCATGTCAGGACCGGACGTCTTGTCTTCTAAATATTCGAGGATCGCCAGCGATTGCCCGATGACCGTGCCGTCATCATCTTCAAGGATTGGCATCGATCCTGTGGGAGTGAGTTCTCTGACCGCTGCTGGAGGCATACCGGCCTGCTTGCCCGGTTCATCGAATATTATGAACTCGACATTGGCCGGATTCTTCTCGGCCAGATAAATATTCAGCCTTTGCGGGTAGGGTCCAAAAGCGAAGTTGTAGAGTTTGATCGGCAACGTCTTGTGCTCCTTGTGCTGGCTGAAAGAGGACATCGGTTAGCCGGCGATCGCCGCCCATCCGCGAAACGAGAAGGCGGCATAGAACAATGCTGGCTCTACGAACCCGGCCTCCCGCAGAAGCTCTTCCTCCTCGTCCGGGGAGAGCAGCGATAGACGTTCAGCCATCGCCTTGGCGGAGGCCGCAGACCTTCGCGCATCGGAATCTGTGCGATCGGCGAAGGTGGCTGAACGTGCTAGCCAGCGCTCTGGATTGCCGTCAGGCGCGGTGTGATGCGCAATCACGAGTACGCCCCCCGGTTTCAGGCGCAGACGGATTTCCCTTAGGGTGTGCAGACGCTCGATTCTGTTGAGGAAGTGCAGCGTGAGCAGGCATGTCGCGCCGTCGAACCGGCTAATGGGCACCTGATCCACAGTGCTCGCCAAAAGCTCGATCCGATCAGCATAGAGCGCAGTCGTCTGTCGAGCGATATCCAACATCGCGGGCGATGGATCGACGCCCGTGAACCGCCAGTCGGGCCGCGTCTGCGCGATTGCTTTCAGTTCCAAACCGCCGCCGGCACCGACCACGAGAATATCGGCGGCACCCGGTGCGCGCTCGCCAAGCAAAATGGTCGTCATGCGGTGGAGATCGGCCAGTCCCGGCACCTTTTTCGGGGCGTCCTGAGTATAGGATGCTACGGCAGCCGGGTTCGTGAACGGTGCGAGATTTGCGTTCATGCTGCTGCCTCGAAGGCTAGCGAACGATGAATCGCCATGGCGGCCATAACGCCATCGGCGCAGGCAAAAGTGACGTTGTGCGCGATGCGCGTAATGTCGCCGGCCGCGAACACGTTCGGCACACTGGTCATCTGCATCTCATCGACCTTGACCATCGGGCCAAGTGGACCGGCCTCGATTGCGCACCCGATCTGCTCGGCTATGGCGCTGTTGAGATGATGGTGCGGGCCAATGAACAGAGCATCGAGCCCATGCGACCGGCCATCGGTGAGATGGATTTCCGACAAGTTGCGACCCTCGCCGGCCAGGCGCTCGACGGCAACAGGCTCGATGCGGATTCCCCGTTGCGTCAACGCTTGGCTCTCCGCCGCTTCGAGATCGCCACCATCGAGATAAAACGTTGTCTGCCCCCACTCGGAGATGAGCATGGCCTGATGACTCGACATGGGCGAGACGTTCAACACTCCGAGTTGCTGACCGCTGAACTCGTAACCGTGACAGTAGGGGCAATGGATGACCGACGCGCCCCACCGTTCTGCCAGTCCGGACGTCTTCGGCATGATGTCGGAAATGCCGAAGGACAAAAGCAGGCGCTTGCCAGTGATGACAGCGCCGCTCCACAGCGCTACCGAGAACGTGCCGTCTTCCTCGAACGCATCCACTGCGGCATCCCTGATGAAACTAACAGTCGCATAGGCGGCGACCTGCTGGTGCATGGTGTCCAGCATGGCCTTCGGATCACTGCCATCTTGGGCAAAAAAGCCGTGGGACTCGGCAGCGAACCGATTTCGCGGTTCGCCCGTATCCAAGACGCACACCGTTTTGCGGGCGCGTGCCAGATACATTGCGGCGGAAAGCCCGGCAAAACTGCCGCCGATGATGATCGCATCGTAGTGCATTGGAAAACCTCGCTAAATCAGGCTTCGGCCGGGGCCGCATCAATCGGGGCAGGTCGTACCGGACCACGCAAGGCGACGAACAGGAATAGAATCGCCATCACGGCAACGCCGGCCCACATCGCCTGCTGCCAGCCCTGCACGAACGCTTCCTGTGCTGTCCTGTAGAGGGCGTCAGCATAGGGAAGCCCTTGGTCGACAATGACCATCGCGTTGGCGATATTCTGGCTGGCTGCCGCCGCAGCGTCCTCGGGGAAACCTGACAGAAGCGGCGCGATCGCGCTGCTATAGCTCGCGGCGAAAACGGCACCGAGCAGAGCCACGCCAAGCGAGGTTCCAAGCTCGCGCGTCACGTCATTGAGGGCTGATGCGACACCCTGTTGTTCGCGGGGCAAGGAAGACGTGATCGCTTCTGTCGATGGGGCCATGGCCAGCCCCATGCCGACTCCCATCGTCACCATGCCTGGCAATACCGAAAGATAACCGCCATCGACCGAAACCAGCAGCGCCATGAGTGCGAGTCCCGCACCACCTAGAAGCACGCCACTGGCAATCGTTGCCTTGGGGCCGATGTTTGCGGACAATCGCGGCGCAACGCCGGAAAAGATCATCATAAGTAACGCCATGGGCATAAGGCCCAGCGTGGCGAGGAGACCCGACCAGCCAAGAACGGCCTGAAAGAATGGATAGAGGACAATGAATACGCCGGCATGAACGCCGAACCATGTCGTTAGGGATATCGATCCGCTGGTCAGGCTGCGCTTTTTGAACAGGCGAATATCGAGCAACGGCTCGGCGTGATGCAATTCCCAAACGATAAAGCCGATGAAGGCACTAACGCCAAGTGCAAGGCCGACCAGCGTTTCTGTTGCTGCCCAGCCGATCGCCGGACCTTCATGCAGCGCAAAGCTTACGCCCATGATTGCGAGAAGCGACAGTATCGACCCGAGCGTGTCGAACCGATGCTGGGAGAACTGGCGTGAATTCGGAACAGCGCGCAAAGCCAGGACGGCAGCGGCCACGACCAATACTACAGGAAGCGCGAACAGCCAGCGCCAAGACAGAAAATCAACCAGTACGGCAGACAGGAACATGCCAAGGATGCCGCCAGCGCCGGCAACACCGGTCCACACGCCGATGGCCTTCGACCGTTCCTCGTCAGGAAACACCGAAGTGATAACCGAGAGCGTCACTGGCATGATCATCGCCGCACCGACACCGCTCAAAAAGCGCGCGGCCATCATGATTTCGGTGCTGGGTGCGAGCCCCGACGCGATGTTGGCAACGCCGAAGACACCAAGACCGATCAGCAGCACCGGCTTCCGGCCCCAACGATCACCAACGGCACCGAGCGGCAGAAGCAGCGCGGCGAGACTGATCGCGTAGATGTTGATCATCCAGAGCACTTGGCTTTGGGACGCTCCCAGATCGAGCGCGAGATGCGGTTGCGCGACATTGAGGCCCGTCACTGCGGCGATCACGGCCATCAGCGCGATGCAAACCGTAATGAGAATGCTTCGCCGACGTTTCGGATCGTGGATAGTCGGGTCGCTGGTCTGGAGTACAGGAGGTTCGGTCTGAGATGAGTTGTCTATGCTGGACATGGAAGCACCATATAATGTATCAGTTGGCGCTACATAACAGCTTAAATATCACGTATCAACATCTGATACGTAAGAATCATCGTCTTGGGTGAGCATTGTGCGTGAGAACGTTGGAGCGGTCGAAAAATGAACAAGGACACCCGGCTTTCGGACGTGTTGCATGTGCTGTTGCACATGGGGCAGTTCGATGAACCTCTGACCTCCGAGGTGCTGGCCAAGAGTATGGGCACCAATCCGGCAGTGTTTCGCAGGACGATGGCGGGTATGCGTGAGGCCGGTTACGTCAAATCGGGGAAAGGCCATGGCGGCGGTTGGCAACTCGCTCGACCTCTCGACAACATCACCCTTCTCGCCGTTTACGAGGCCCTTGGACGCCCGACGCTATTCGCCATGGGGAACCGTGATGAACACCCTGATTGCCGGGTGCAAAAGAACGTCAACGCAGCTCTATCTGACACGATGGCGCAAGCAGAGGCGTTGTTCATAGAACGCTTTGGGCAGGTTACGCTTGATCAACTCGTGCCTGAGCGACTGGCGTCATGCTCCAAGGAAACGGACCCGGACGCAATATGAGACTATGTGGTTTACGAGGTTTCAATCGGCAACCACATAGTCTCGAAACCACCTCGCCCTGTTCCAACCTTTTGATCGAAAAGCAGTTTCTCCCCCCCTATCACTGCACAATACCGGCCACCCACCAGCGCAAATCCGTTTCAAAACGCTCTTGACAAAAGAGGTAAGTGAGTGTTCACTATCATTATGAAATCGACACAAAAAAAACAGCGCGTTGGCGCCGATGAGCGTAGAGAACAGATTCTGGCAGCTGCCCTCACCGAGTTCAGCGAGAAGGGTCTGCACGGCGGCTCGACCGTAAATATCGCGCAGGCTGTCGGTATCTCACACCCGAACGTCTTCAGGCTTTATCCTACCAAGATCGATCTGTTCACCGCTGTTCTCGAACAGGCTTTCGCGACCGTGGCCAAGACAATGCTGGCAACAGGGGAAACGACGAAGGACGAACCTCTGCAAGCCATGGCCAATGCCTGGGGCATCCTCATGGAGGATCGAGAGCTGATGTTGATCTTGCTGCAAGGCTATGCAGCGTCGGCAGATCCGGTCATTCGGGAATTAATGCAAGGTTGGACGCGCGATGTTTTCGAGCGGATGGAGGCGCTGCCCTCTGTCGGCACCGACTTGGCCCATGACTTCTTTGCGGCAGGAATGCTCTACATGGTGTCCGCCTCTATGGACCTACCGGCCCAGGTCGACAAGGCCGACTGGGTCAAACGCTTCCTCGAGTCCGGGCGCTGACTTGCCAGGAAGTGCCCTTTTTTTATTTGCGTGGTTAGATAGTGACCACTCACTAGCATGAGCTAAAGCATGATCGAACATTCAACTCAACTGACCTCGCTTCCACCGGAACCATCCACTCTCGAACGCAGCATTCCGCGCTGGGTCGCCATGACCGGATTGTCCATGTCGATGTTCCTGATCGTTCTCGATGCAACGATGGTCAATCTCGCCACTGTCGCCATTCGCGACGGGCTCGGTCTTTCGGCCGCAACGCTGACGATTATCGTCAACGCCTACCTCGTCACCCTGGCAGGCCTTCTATTGCTGGGGGGCCGATTGTCCGACGTTCTCGGAGGGCGTCGCGTCTTTCTGGCGGGCATGGTCATATACCTTTTGGCGTCGGCGTTTTGTGCCGTGTCGCTCAATAGTTCAATGCTGATTGCAGGGCGTATAGGACAGGGCGTGGGCGCTGCACTTGTGGTGCCCTCGGCACTCGCTTTGGTCCTCGAGCTTTATAAAGAACCGTCCGAGCGCGTTCGTGCCATGGGCATCTGGGGTGCTGTTTCCGGCACAGGCAGCCTGGTTGGCGTTTTCCTTGGTGGGATGTTTACCGACATGTTCGGGTGGCCGTCGGTCTTCTGGGCGCCAGTACCGTTCTGCATTGTGAGCGCCTTGATCGTGCTCCGCGCCGTTCAATCCGAACAAGGACGCGCGGCGTCCTTCGACACACCCGGCGCCGTGACTATCACACTCGGCATCGGTGCTCTCGCATTCGGCATTATCTATGCAGCCGAAGCGCAGTGGGCCGCTCCGGGCGCACTAGCCGCCATAGCGGTTGGCCTCGTGTCCATAGCAGGCTTTGTCGCGATTGAACGACGCGCGTCTCATCCACTGGTGCCGCTCGGGATTTTCCGCAATCGAACAGTCGTCGCGGCCTGTCTGATCGTGCTCCTCATGGGCGCCACGCTGGCAGGACTGTTCTTTTTTCTGCCGCAGTACCAGCAGCAGATTCTCGGCATGGACGCGCTGACCACCGGTATGTCGCAAATCCCCCTTGCGCTGATGACCATCGTCGGAAGCGGCGCCGCCCCTGTGCTGGCTCGCATCATCGGCCTGCCATCAGCTCTTGCTGCCGGAATCGCGGTTCTTCTCGCGGGCTTCCTCATCCTGGCCTTCAACCCGGTCACGACCGGCCTCTCGATCCCCCTCATGGCTGCGTTCATCCTGATCGGCGGCGGCCTCGGGGTAGGCCTCGTCAATGGGATCGCCATGACTGTCCGTGACGCCTCCAAAGGAGAGTCCGGCCTGCTCAGCGGTCTGGTGAACACCGCGCAACAGATCGGCGGCGCCCTGGGTATCGCTCTTATCGCCGGCATCGCCATTGGGGCGGGCAGCGGGGAAATCAACTTCACCGCGGCATTCTCCGGCCAGGCCTTTCTTATCCTCATCGCACTGTGCCTTGCCCTCATTGCGACCATCAAATCGCGGCGCGCACTGGATGCACCCGATCCCTCCTGACCTTTCGTCAGAGACACAGTCCACGCTCAACAACAGAAAGTCGTTCGATATGTCTTCTCTTTCAATCCTCGTCACGGGCGCCAGCGGCGCAATTGGCTCTGCCCTCGTCCCTGCGCTTCTAGCCCGTAATGCAACAGTGACCACCATGTCGCGGAATCCCGACTGGTCGCTCTCGGGCGCGCGTCAGGTCATCGCGGATCTCGGCGACGAAACTTCACTCAGAGCCGCTTTGGAAGGCATCGATGTCGCATTCCTGAACAGCCCTTCGGCAGAAGACGCAGCGACGCTGCAGATCAGGTTTGCAAACATCGCCAGGCAGGCTGGTGTGACAAAACTCGTTCTACTCTCGCAGTACGGCGCGCGGCCGGATTCTCCCGTCCGCTTCTTACGCTGGCATGCCCAGGTCGAAGATGAAGTAGAAAGGCTCGGGTTCGACCTCACCATTTTGAGGCTAAACCTCTTCATGCAGTCTCTGCTCGCATTTGCACCGACGATCGCCAACGGCGTCCTCGCAGCCCCCATCAGCAGCGCTGCCGTCAGCGCCATCGATGTCCGCGATATTGCAGCTTCGGCGGCGACAGTTCTAACGGGAACCGGTTATGGGGGGCGCACCTACACTTTGACGGGTCCGCGCGCGGTAACCCACGCGGAAATCGCCCTCGCCCTCGCCGAAGCGACCGGACGCAACGTCGCTTTCCACGAAATCACATCAGATCAGTTCGCCAGCGCCCTACAAGGATACGTTCCGGCCTGGCAGCTCGAAGGACTGATTGAGGACTACGCCCATTATGAGCGGGGCGAAGCCTCTGACGTGCACACCAGCGTCACCGACCTGACCGGCCATGCACCGCGCGACATCGCCGACTTCGCCCGCGATCACGCCGCTGCATTCGGCCGAGCCTGACACACCCCCGAAAGGACTCAAGATGATCTATCATTGCATTCGCATGAGCATCAAACCCGAAGTTTCCAAGCAACAAGCCGATGCCGTCCTCGATCGCATGCGCCGGGAAAGCGCCAATAATCCGCTCGTCCGCTCATTGGTCATCGGGCCCGATTATGGCGGCGAATTTGACTACGGTGCCATTACGACCGTCGAAAATCTTTCCGATTACGAGTCCATGATGAACGATCCAGCGCATCGTGAAATCGATCGGATCGGCCTGCCTCTTGTCCAGAAATTCATGTCCTTTGACATCACCGACGATGCCGATCCCGACATGAGTGCAAAGATCGCCGAGATCCATAAGCGCCGTTATCAGGCAATGCCGGATGTAGCAGGTCTGGTCTCTGGCCTTGTCGGCTATAGCGGAAGCGCTGCACCCGGCTCCGACCACAAGTAGAACCTTGGCTCGGCGGCAAGATATCCGCCGATACACGATCCAACCTCTGAATCAATCTCTATCGCAAGCACCATGTCGGGAGCGTCGTTTTTTCGACGGCCGCCTCCGGCATGCCTAAAAGGGCCTCATCCCATGAGCTTTTGCAAACGGACACTGATATCTTCGACCATCACGCTGGCATTTCTCGCCAATATACCTGCCGTCGCTCAAGCGCAGGACTGGCAGTTGGGAGCCGGTGCCGGCGTGGTATGGAGCCAACAGGCATATGGCACCACCACAACTAGCCCGGTCCCAATCATCGACTTTGACAGCACCTATTTTCGGATGCGCGGCGATGCGGCCGATCTGAAGCTGCCATGGATCTCATCGGAGGCCGTGAACGTCTCGCTGAGATCCCGCTACATGTTTGGAGAGGGCTACGAACCCGATGATGCCGACATTCTGGACGGCATGAACCGTCGACACGCCGCGTTTTGGACTGGACCTGCCATTGAGTGGAACACGCCCCTAGTTGATCTAAGCGTTGAAGGCATGTTCGACGTGTCCGGCGACAGTAAAGGCAGCCGGATCAAAATGGCCGCATCGCATACGTTTTTCCTCAACGGGATCGGCTTGACCCCGAGAGTTGGAGCCACTTGGCTCGATTCAAACACCGTCGATTACTATTATGGGGTGCGCCCGGAAGAGGTGACTGCCACGCGCGCGGCCTACGAAGGTTCGTCAACGACCAATTTCGAGGCCGGTATCAGCGCATTTACCGCCCTTCGCGAAAACCACCATCTGATGATCGATGCAAGCATCACCAGAGTTGGTGACGGCATAGCCGACAGCCCGATCGCCGTCGACAAGACCCTCGCTTCGTTCATGTTCGGCTACGCTTACAAGTTCTGACCCCCGCACTTAGCCAAGTCTTTTCCCGCGCCAGAACCATGCGTTGGGCGCGGCCTCATTTTTCCTCCACGAAAGGTTTTCAATCATGCAGACTACAAAATTCCGGAATGCTCTTTACCTCCCAGCATTGGGCAAGCTCTACGCGCGCCTCGACACATCGGCGGAAACTTTCCTGCGCGTAGTGTCGGGCCTTGCCCTCGTTACTCATGGCTTTCCGAAGCTGATGGACCCCTTCGGATCGGTGCAGATGGTCGAAGGGCTTGGCTTTTATCCGGGCGCGCTCTGGTCACCACTGCTCGCGGCAACGGAGTTTTTCGGCGGGCTGCTGATTGCCCTGGGCCTCTTCACGCGACCGGCTGCGGCAGCGGCGACTATCGTTTTGCTGGTCACTGTCTGGTTTCACTGGATCACATTGGGCCAAGGGTATGGCGGGGCCGAGAAATCGATCCTTTGGGCCGCTATCATGGCGTTCTTCGTCATCCGCGGCGGCAACGCTCATTCGATCGATGGCCATATTGGCCGACAGTTCTGAGAAGTTTTCTATGGGTCATGTTGGGACTGTAAAGTTTGATTACAGTTCCAACCCCCTCTGTCGCCCCAATTGCCACGACACTGAACCGCCCTGCATGATGCCCGCGACCTTGCGGCCGAGCTCGCGGTCAATAACAGGTCTCCATGGTACAACGGTGAACTCATGGCTCTTTTCCACGATGGCGAACTTGCCGCTCGATAGATGTGCGGTCCCGGTGAACTTGCCGCTGACAATCTCGCCATCGGCAGCCGCCCGGAACGGTAAGCCTTTGCTGCTGGCCATTTCCGCACCGACGCGGGCGACTTCGCGTTCGCGCAGATTGGCGAGCAGGTTGCGCCGATAGAGGATGCGTCCATCCTGCTGCCGCGTTGCGTCGCCCTGTGCGATATGATGCTCACGGCGCTGATCCATAGCCTCGCGCACCTGCTGACCGAACCCTGCCGGGGTAAGATCCGAAGCATCTGGCGTAACCAGCCTCCGGTCCAGCCAGGTCGCACCATCGGCACCGATCTGCTTTTCCAGATCGAAGGTCGAGACGACACGGATGCTGGCCTTCCGGTTGCGACCGGCATCATAGGCGGCGGCGCGGCTCTCGAAGTCATCGGGGATGCGCCACTGGTCGGCGTCGATCCGTTCAGCGATCCCGGCGCGGCGCAACGCCTCCAGTCGGCGCACATGGGCATCGACGAAGCCCTCATAGTCGCCGCCCGGAACTCGACCATCGAACTTCGCCTGCTCCAGATGGCGTCGCGGCCGATATATGCCGTTCTCGGCGATGGTGGCAATGGTCCGATCGGATGGCCGCTGCGCCGTATCGGCAGGACCAATCTCGATGACGCTGCCGATCCGGGCGTCCTCGACGCGGGCCGGATCAATGCCGGGAAGGTGGTGTGTTCGGCCGTCGATGCCGTCCACCACGAGGGTCAGGTTCTCGCACATCTCGTCGGTGAGATATTTGTCCACGACGCGGCCGGTGATGGGTATCTCAGGAGCTGCATCGTGAAGCTGGAAGGTCATCGGATCACGTTCCTGCCCATCGGCCTTCAGCGCTTTGTGCATGTTGCGGATGATGTCACCGCGCTCACCAAGTTCACGCAGTGCCGGTTCCATCTTCGCGCCAAGCTCCCAGACGCCGGGTGAATGTTCCGTGGCCAGCCCCATTTTTTCCAGTTTAGCGAGACGGCGCAGGCGAAGAGTGCGGTTAAACTCGCGACGCGCATCGGCCGGTTCATGGCGCAGATCGAGGAACCTTTCGTCGGCCTCCTCGGTCATGGCGCGGTCAATGCGGGTGAAGTGGTCCTGATCGATTTCGGCAGATAGCTTGCGGCTCTGCTCGATTTCGGTCACGGGGCCAAGTTCCAGCGTGGTCAGTTCGCTCGCCCGCTCACGAATGCCATTGGCGAGATAGTCGCCATTAATGACCAGGTTCTCGCCCAGATCGTCCTTGCCCCGAACGATGACATGGACATGGGGATGGCCGGTATTGTGGTGATTGACCGCCACCCAATCGAGTTTCGTGCCAAGGTCGCCCTCGATGCGGTTCATCAGATCGCGGGTGTGTTCGGTGAGGTCGGAAAGATCGGCGGCATCTTCGGGCGAAACGATGAAGCGGAACTGGTGGCGATCATCCTTGCCGCGATCAAGAAAAGCATCTCCATCAGCGCGGTCCTCGGTGGCGGAATAGAGCTGGCCGCGTTCGCCGTCACGCGAGGTGCCGTCGCGCTGGATGTAGCGCAGATGGGCAGCCCCTTTTCCATTCTTTCCCGCGCTCTGGACATAACGGGTTTTGACGACGACGCGGCGCACTCCGGCCGCACTGTGACGCCAACCGCCCGACAGGGTTCGGGCGCGGACATGGGCCGCGCCACGACCACGCTTGACGCCCGGACCTTTGCCAGCGCGCGATGCCTTCCCGCTCTTTCCGGCCGAACCAGATGAAGACGACGAGGAAGTCAGTGATGCGAATGATGATGATCTGCCGGGGCTGTTGCTATGCTGACGCGCCAGCTTCTTCGCCTGCGTCAGAAAGCTCTTCGCCTTGCCCACCTTCGGGACGTTGGATTTGATACGACCTGGCCTGGGGCGAAAGCGGTTCTCGTCGTCGGCGCTCATGAGCGCATCCCATGACGTTTAGGCACGCAAACGGCAGCTATTCGGCTATAGTGCCGGTCAAAACCCAGCAAAGCCAAGGCTTTGCGCCATATCGCGGCACGCGAGACGCAAAAGAAGGGTGCCGTGCGCCGCGCCCCAAAACAGTGTGCAGACAAGGGCTTGCCCAGAAACCGGCCCGACAGGGTGCCGGTTTCCTTTATCTTGCCCTCCGCCTTCCCTGCCCTTTTTGCCCTTCCTGCCGGGAATGCGGCCAGGCGCCCCCAAGCCTCGCTGCACACCGGAAGCGGACCGAAGGAGCGTGGGGACGCCATGCTCATGACCCATCTCCATCGCTTGCACGGGCCACGAATATGCCGCCGTCCTGCGGCTCCTGATCGACGGAAACGCGCAGAGGAACGGTTGCACGGACGTCGCTCGACGGCTGATTGGCCGCCGCCGAATGGCCGCCGGATTGCGCAACGAAGAGCGGAGCTTCACGCCAATCCGGCGGTGGCGGCGGAACGATCGTCGGCACATCAGGCGCAGTCGCACTGCCAAGAACAGGTGCGAGAGTGGCGACATAGGCGCGTGTTTCAGCGGGCAAAGTGCGGCCCGTCGCCAGATACTCGTCATAGCGACCGGGACCAGCATTGTAGGCGGCAAGCATGGCCGCGACATTGCCATAGCGGTCCCACATATCGTGCAGATACGCCGTACCTGCGAGGATGTTGTCGCGCGGATCGTAAGGATCGCGCCCGAGGCCATGGCGGCTGCGCAGGCCCGCCCAGGTATCGGGCATGACCTGCATCAGTCCCATTGCACCCGCCGATGAGATAGCACGCACATCACCCGCGCTTTCCACACGCAGCACGGCCCGAATCCAATGCTCTGGAATACCGAAGCGCTGTGACGCCTCGGCAATGAAAGCCGCATGGGGATGCGCGGTGACTGGCGCGGGTTGCAGCGTGACCTGCGCAAATGCAGGCGTCAATCCGCTGCCAGCCGACAGAAGGGCCGTGAAGAGAAGAAGGGCGCGGGATCGCATGATCTCAGTCCCGATCTTCGCGGGGCCGCGGGCGGCTCCAGTGCAGCGACCATGACGCTCCTGCATCGTCGTCGCGGAACAGGTTGGCGCGGATCGGCTGCGGCAAGGCGGGATCGTCGAGCAGCACCGAGAGATATTCGCCAGCCTTTTCGCCGGTGCGTTTCCATGCTGCACCGACCTCCGGCCCGTCATGTTCAATGTAATGGACGCGATAGTCCGGCGCATTCTCCGCATCGGAATGCTCAGTGGGCACGATAACAAGATCACGCTTCATGGTGAGCGTGACGAGCTGACCGGCGAAGCCGGATGCGTCACGCGCGAATTGACCGATCTGTGGCATGGTATATCTCCTGTGTTGGTGAATTTGGCGTCAGATCAATGCGTGGCCGCCCGCCATTCGTAGCGGCCATCGCCTTCCTCATCGGTCCAGAGCGGGAGCGCCCGGCCGACGACGGAACTGGCGGGAACAGGTCCGAAGTAACGGCCATCGAGGCTGTCCCGGATTTCCCAATTCATGAGGAAGAGTTCACCGTCGCCGATGATGCGGCAGCCCTGCCAGACCGGCAGATCCCGGCCGATGCGGTCGTGCTCCAGCGCATCCCCCATCTCGACATTATCGACGGAAATGGTCGCACGGTTGCGGCAGACGCGCTGTCCCGGCAGGCCGAGGACGCGCTTCAGCAGCGGTACGCCGCGTCCGATATAGCCGCGCTCGACCATGAAGCGCTCCAACGGCTCAGACGGCATGATGGCGACCAGTTCGGGAACTTCGAGCCTATCGGCGGGAGCAACTGTGTAGAAGCCGATGGGGGCACTGGCAGTCGCATTCCAGATCAGTCGGGTTGGCAGATCGGCAACCGCCGTGGCGACAAGTGTTCCGACAGCCAGCATGGACATGGCGAGGATATGACGGCGGCTCATCGCGCAATCCTCCGGCGGTTGACCCACGCGGCATGGCGCTCCCGGGTGTAGGGATTAGGTTCCTGACCGGCGCTCAAACGGTTGTGGACGTGCCGCCAATGGTCCGGCGCAACATCCGCCGGATCGACGCCAAGCGCGTCCACGGCGTCAATCAGAGCCAGCACCCGCTGGACTTGTCGCCAGCCATCGACACGCAGCAGGATCTCGCCGCCAGGACGAACGAAGGGCACGGTCTGGTATGGTTCGCCACGCCCGACAGCGCGCAGAATGTCGAGCCGCGAAACGATGGTGCCGTAATCGTTCGAGGCCCAACGGACGAAGGCGAAGATGCTTTCGGGCGCAAAACCGATCACACTGCGGCGGCGGTCGATGATCTGCTCAAAGCTCTTATGGCCGAAGCGTATCCAGCGCTCGACCTTCTTCTTCTGGAAGGTCAGTTCGACCAATGTTGTGAACGGTGCTGGCCCGTCCGCCTGCGGATGTTCATGCGCTGCACGCACGGTTTTGCCGGTCATGGCTGGTCCCCTTCGGTGGGTGGAAACTCGCGGACCAGCAGCTCGCGCAGCATCACGGCGACGGTGACGCCACGCCGGAAAGCGGCAACCTTAATGCGCCCGCGCAGTTCGGGCGTAATGTCGATGGTCAAGCGGGCGGTGAACGCCTCCGTAGCCGCCTTGCCGGTTGCCGTCGCCTCGGCGGCTTTGATCCAGCTATCGGGATTGCCCGGCCGCGATGCGAAGCCGGATTTGACGGGCGGACGTGTCATGGCACGATCCTCCCGGTGCCGAGCGCATCGATCTCGGTTGCAAGTGCGATGACCTCCTGTGCGGCGCGTTCTCCGCCATCGGTCTCCGAGACCAGCCGTCCGGTCTGTGCGGCTTCGGCGAAGGCGACACGCTGGCCGATCGTCGTGGCCAGCAAGGGCGGATCATGGTCTGCCAGCGTTTCGGCCGTTTCGCGGGCGATGACGGTGCGCGCACCGCATCGGTTCAGCAGAAAACGGGCGGCCAGTTCAGGGCGATAGATGCGTGCTTCGTTCAGAAGCGACAGCATCTCGGCAGAGGCCCAGCCATCAAAGGGAGATGGCTGCACCGGGATCAGCACCAGATCGGTTGCAAGCAGCGCTGAGCGCATCAGAGCAGCGACACGGGGCGGACCGTCAATGACGACATGATCGGCGTCACGCGCCAGCTCTGGTGCTTCGCGGTGCAATGTATCGCGGGCAAGGCCGATGACGGTGAACAGCCTTGGCAGCCCTTCATGGCTGCGCCGCTGCGACCAGTCGAGTGCGGAGCCTTGCGGGTCGGCATCGATCAGGATGACCCGCTTGCCTTGCGCAGCCCAGGCTCCGGCGAGATGCAGCGCCAGCGTGGTCTTGCCCACGCCGCCTTTCTGATTGAGGAGCGCGACGATCATGGCGTACCTCGCCCAGGTCGGCGGGAAGTGGCACTGGCACCGTGCCTTTCATGCGCGCGCGTCAAAGAAGAAAAGTTAGATTCTATGTTAGATTCTAAGTTAGCAGTCGGATTCTTCTTTTCGTTCCAGAGACTTAATTGGGGTTCGTGCGCCTGATGTGCCGATAGTGCTGCGCCTGATGTACCGATACCCTTTGCGCCTGATGTACCGACGGCATCCACAATGTTATCCACAGGCACTGTGGATAAGAGTTCAGGACGGATTTGCAGCAGTTCGCGGCGATTTTCGCGCAGGATCTTGAGCCTGTAACCGGGCAGCGGCTGGCGGGCCGCAATGCGGCGCAGGTCCAGCGCAAAGTCCGATGGTCGGGCCATGCTGCCGGATTTCTGGTGGAGGTGCGCAACCTCGAACATCCAGCCATGCGGCTGCTGTCCGGCATGTTTACGGGCGACACGGTAGAGCCAGCGCTCGATACCGCCTGTCAGCCGAAAATAGTCCGGATCGATGGTGAGGACGAGAGAACGGTCGAGGACGCTGTTGTAGAACCACTCGGGCAGGACAAACTCCATGCCTTCTACCCGACCGTCGCGCGTGGTCATCTCTTCCCATTCGTTGATCCAGGAGAACTGGCGGCGGCGCCAATGCTTGCCGTTACGGATCGTCGTGGCGACGACCGTGGATTGCAGCCGGGCAAGCGCTGCCTTCAGCAGCAGATATTGCCGGTTTCCGGTGTCGCGTCCGATGGCGCGCAGCAGATGATAGGGCGTGAAGCGGAAGAAACGGGATGTCTTGATGCCGTTGTTTTCGGCGGCGACGATCTGGCTCGCAGCCCAGATCAGCACATCGGCATCCCAGATCGTCGCCATGCCATGTTCGGGCATCCCGAACACCTGTACCTCGACATCGGCAGTCTTGTAGAGAATCGGCTTCGTGCGCGGCGTCTTCGCCAGCGAGAAGAAAGGCCGTTCCATCAGATCGCGTTGGTCGCGCGGACTGGCATCGCCGGTTGCGACCACGAAGGGATCGAGGTGGCTGCGCTCGCTACCGCCTTCTCTGCGCAAGCCGTCAGGGTGATCGACGCGCCGCATTCAGAGCTTGCGCCGCTCTTCAGGCGTCAGGGGGCGCGCCGGAAAGACCGTGCCGGCACCCTCGTCACTGGTGGATTTGCGCGTGCCAATGTCGGCCCAGGACTGAAGATCCTCGACGGTATAGAGGACGCGGCCGCCGATTTTTCGATAGGTCGGACCGGTCCCGTAGGTCCGGTGTTTTTCCAGCGTGCGAAGAGAAATACCGAGGAAACGTGCAGCTTCCTGAGTGCGCAGCATGCGCGGTGGCATTTCCGTGTTGCGGCGCTCGGCCATGAGATCACCTCCGGTTCGTCAGGTTGGTGCGGCGGCCGGAGACGGCTGCGCGCTGTAGCGAACCATGGAAAGTGATCGGCGGCGTGTAGCGTGCCGCATTTGCGGCTATGCGCAGACGGCACCCCTGATAGGGGCTGTGTCAGTGCGAAAAGACCTGAGATTTCAGCAACTCAGGGGGAGGCGTGCGGAATCCCTCAAGACATCGGAGTGCAATTCGGTTAAGAATACCGTTGGAGCAGACGCACTGCTCCGGGGCTTAGTAACCCCTGTTGGCGGTTGGTGTCGGCCGTGACGATGCCACACTCCTTGACCCTATGGTCGGGGAGCCCTTGGCGTATGTCCAGGGCTTCTCGCCTAAAGGCCATGGGGCCGTCCAACACGGTTACTAACTCCCCGATCACCAGGAGTCAGAGAGTTTTATTGCGGGGGCGAACCGCAGAAACTCTTCTGAAAGAAGGGGAATAATCGTGAAAACACCCGTCGAACTTGACCCCGATGTGGATGATCTGGCCCCGTCCGGCCATGTCATCACCGCCTATGACGAGCAGCACTTCGTGACCTATCTGCGCCTTCTCGACGCCAAGTCCGAGGAAGCCGACTGGAAGGAAGTGGCGCGAATAGTTCTGCACCGCGATCCGACATCAGATGAGATGCGAACCCGACGATGCTGGCAGAGCCATCTGGAACGCGCTCAATGGCTGTCACGGGAAGGTTACAGGCAAATACTGGAACAGGCTGCGGCAAACAGGAATCGGTGAGACTGCCTCATTTGCCCTTTGAGCGCGGACCTGGCTTTACCGGATAATGCAAAAGTAGCCGATAGCCCCCGCGCATCATCCTGATGCCGTGGGAAACAAGACGACGTGCCTTATTCTTGCGCGGATCGGCTTCGAAATCTTCCTTGTTGCCACGGAAGCCGAGCAGGACTTCGGCAACGGCGCGATAGCTTTCGCCGTGGAGCCGTGCGTCCAGGGCGCGCAACGACAAAAGGTGCCATTGCCGAAGCTGCGCTGGCATGGCGCGAGTATCCGGCCCCGGAGAGCGGCCTGTCAGGCACCGCCAGAGGCGGCGTGCCGCATGGGCGCGTAATTCCATGAACTCGTCCATAGGCAGGATTGCAGCATAGAAAGCTGCCGCATCGATCGCGCCCTGCGGCAGCCAGAATTGATGCTCCATCCCACCGATACGCCAGATTGCGTGCCAGCCATCCGGCGCGCGGCGCAGGATCAGGCCATCGAGATGCGCAAGAGCGACAAGCCTCCTGTCATCGGGTTTGTTCTGCTCGACCGGTGACAGAATAATAGCCTGCGGATTGAAATGCGGCGACCAGAAAGGCGGTGCGCCGTCAGGCTGCGCGTCGGGGTCGTGTGCGAAATCGCACCCCCCAGCGGGCAGCAAAGGCGTCAACCTCTTCTCCCGCGGGTTCTCTCCTCTGCGCGAGTCTCTCGACGTCATGGCGATAGTCTTCGTTACGACGAAGATATTCCCAGGCGAAACCAGCGGGCGGAAGGTCTTTAATGCGTCTATAGGCCGCCGGAATACGCCAATCTATGCTCTGCATGGCGCGTCCTCCCAAAGCCGGACGGCACAAGGCCACATCCGACCTGAAAAGGCTGCGGTATTGAATGGTTTTGCGGTAGCGTCTCTAACGCGATAAGTGGATCGCCTAACCCGATCAATCCATTATACTGTTGCGCATCACATGGGAGACACCCTGACGACATACTTGTGTCAGTGATCGAAGCTGAATGGCGGAAACGCGCGACTGTGTGGTTCCGGCGCGCTCGACAAGCCCGGCCCGCTGGGCGACAAGGCGGCCGCCCATTGCGGGCAGGTCCGCGCACACGCCCGTAGCGAGGGGCTGATCATGGTGACAAACAATATGAAGGTATTGGTCTGCATGCCTGGCCTGCGGGTGGAGAGCCGGGTGTAGCGGTTGCGGTGGGCGTGACGGCTTTCCTGCGGGCATGAGAAAGGCCCCGATCTTGTGGTCGGGGCCTTTTTGCCGCGCCTCAGTCGCCGCGGCGACCGTTGGGGCGTGACCAGATGAGGGAGAAGGTTTCGCCTTCATCGTCATCGAAGAGGTTGGCGTAGATCGGGGCGTTGAAGCTCGGATCGTCCAGCTTGAGGCCCAGATAGTCGCGGCCCTCGTTGGAGCGCTTGGACCAGGCGGCGCCGATTTCGGCGCGGCCGACCAGAACCCGGTGGCTGGGGGCGTTCTCGCCGGTGGCGCGCAGGTCGGGAACGATGCGCACGCCATTGGCCTTGACGCTCAGGGTGACGATTTCGCCGGTTAATTCGTTCGAGCCGGTCTTCTTGAAGGTGCCGATGGTTGCCATTTTAAGTCTCCGTTTTCCTTTTCCGAGCCCGCACCATTGCGGCCTCTATGGCGATCGACCGGCCGGAGACGAACGCTGGCGCACCCCCTTTGGGGGCTGGACAGCACAGGAGAAACTTTCTTGTTCCGCACGGAATGGCGGCCCTGCCGTCAGGGGAAGAAAGTTGTGACGACGCTGTTGCGCTAAAGCGGTCGAAGCGCATCGCGCTGTTCTTCGGCCAGATCAGGCCATTGAAGAGGCCGTTTGGAGCGGTCGAGACACGGGGGCTGAATGGAGACGTGGCAATCTTGAAGCCCATCATGATGACCAGACGGGTAACACCGGCCTTGCCTGTCGCCCTGCGTCTCAGGCCATGCGCATATTTCTTCCCGGACTGTTCTACCGGCATTGCCCCCAACCGGGTTCTGGTCAGACCACAAACGCTGCTGCGGACCGTTCTGCGCTCCTATGTGCCGCGTCTGCGCCTCAAGCTGATCCGATGCTTGGCCGCTGCCTACCACCGCCACGCTCCTGATGATGAAGATGGCTCATATCCACGCCTGGTCTTCATCGGAGGCTCACTATGGTTCATGTGCGTGAAAGGTATCCGCCCGCAGGACCGGCTGCCACCAAGCCCGATAGGTATGGGAAAGCAGTTGTAGTACCACTGTTCAGTGACTGTCTTGCCGGGCGAAGCTGCCGTTCGCTGCACACGTGAAGAAAGCCGCCGACCGACCTAAAAGGCCATTATGTCTCAGCGGAACAGTTCGCTATCTCGGCTCAAAATTCGTGCCTTAGTCCCATATGCATTTGAGCTTCAAACACCAAGATTTCATTCTCACCATCTTGGCGCATCTTTGCGATCAAATCAGGTCGAAGTTCTACGACACCGGCATCATGCTGAACGTCAACAAACTCAGAATAACTATCGATTAGCTTTCCCGCGAGTATCGAGTTTACTCCGAAATTCATCAGACTGATCTTTTCACGGTTGGTCGTTCCATACTTGATCTGCAAATATAGCTCTTCATCAAGCTTGCTGAGATCGTGAAGAAGTTCAACGTATTTCAACAAGTTATTATCAACGAAATCCTGCTCTTCCTTGATCCGCACTATGGCCAGGTTCACTTGCTCGGCATGTGTCTTCTCGCTGATGACAACCCAACTTTGGCGAAAAGAGCCTTCCCTAGCGATTTCACCCCACTTCCCGACATAAACTTCATCGCTTCCCATACCCGCCCAATAGCGCAGGAAGTTCCTGATCATTTCCCCATAAGACGCGCCTTTGATTTTCCAATCAATGAGCATGGCGTAGAAGGCCCGGGCGTTTTCCTCCTTCAAACGGCGAAAGATATCGAAGGCTGCACCATCCTTGAGGAAAGGGATGAACGCGTCGGCAATCAAAGCCATAACTTCGTTTGAATTTTGAAGCGGCTCAACAACACTGTCGAGTATATTCTGAATTTCTATCTCGTGCTGCAGGACATCCATCTCAGAGAGATTGTTCAAAAAACATCCGCGCCCGACAGGCGTTTTCGCGCGCTCAACCTCCAGCCCGGTCGTTCCTGGAAGGATGTTCTCAAGGAATTCATCGGCCTCGCGCTTCCGTCCCTCTGTGATCTCATCCTCGATCACACCTTCTTCAAGCAATACGTTTTCGACCTCATCCTGAAGCTTCAGGTCGACTTGCGAAACATTCTTAATGAAATCTTTTAAATTGGCTCCACCGTCCAAATACGCGTCGCCTCCCACTAAGAAAATCTCCGGCTCCAACATCCTCAATCTTTTAGGATCACCGTTGAAAATTTCGTTGAATCTACAGACCCGGCCGACAAGATTCCGGAACTGCGCCTTTGAGAGGTTACTTGATCCTTTCTTCTTTTCGAGAATAAACATCTTCTCTGCCGGGATATTAACCCCTTCAAGCAAAGTCGAGTTGCACACGATATGCTGAATTTCCGGGATTTCGGCATATGCCCTCTCAATATAAAGCTTTACAATATCCGGAACTGAGCCATGGTGATACAATACGCCTTTTCGCAAACCCTCGACAAGCAAGTACTCACTATGAAGAAAGCTTGAAATGCTCTCGCAAACTCGCGCAACACTAGTGCTTTCGACGCCATCAATTCGAGAAATAATATCGCGCGTGAACCGCTCGATATTCTTAGGCAAATTGAAAAATATTATGTTCTTACTTGCCGATTTCTGCAAAATTAAATCAAGTTCGTCTTCAAAAGCGCCATCGCCGCATCGAACGAATTTGTCGAAATACTGATCGTAAAGCTGGACAGTACCGCCGTCCCTGCAATCAACCACGTAAAAACGCTCAGTCTTCAGGCCCTCTTTGACTTTATACCCTACAGGTTCAATTTCTGCATATCGAAGCTGCAAGTTTGTTTGGTCAACCAAAAATGGAGTCAGGTACTTAAAACGCACTGCCGGATGTCTCCGCTTTTGCAGAATGATCACCTTGGCCAATAACAAAGCCCGCGGGTCCTTCCCGAGCAGATTGTGCGCTTCATCAACGAAAACAAAGTCGAAATTCACCCCTGGATGCTTGATGAAGAACCTGAGCAGGCGCTCCTGAGTCAAGACTGCCAGAAAATTGCGATCACCCCCTTGGAACATCTCGGCATGGGTTATGATTTGGCGGTTGTCGCCAGCAATCCGCTTTCTAAGCAAGCGTTGTTTGGTCTGCGCGAGCAACGCCTTGGTCGGCACCAAGACGCAGATATTGCTTTGAAGATTTTGATTGCAGAACCCGGAAATCAGTTCGGATTTACCGTAAGATGTTGGAGCCGTGACAGTCACGTCCGCCACGCTTTGCTCAAAGAAGAAGTTTTGCAGCTCTAGTTGCTGCTGAGTGAATACCGCGCCCTCGACCTCAAATAAATTTAGCAGTGATGAAAAATACTCCGGAAAAAAATGAACAGTCTCTTCATCATCAGCCAAGCCGGATTGCACGCTGTCTACAATGGGCATGAAGCCCCTGCCAATCGCGACGTCGTATAGTGGAACGTAGTCACCGGTAAGGTTCGAATACATTACAACAATCCGGTATCCCAAAGCGATGACATCTGGGTTGTCATTATTCAGGAACAGGACCGCAGCCGTCAGAAGCGCTTCCGCTTGCACCCGAGTCAATTCACCCCGGGTTAACAGCGCCTGATATATCTCAAAGAAATCCGAATTTCTGAGCGTTCTGAGCGGTGCCTTAGCCATCAGCAACCTCGCCTCTTAGGAAGTCTACAATGCCTTTGAGTGTGTTCTTTTGCAGGGCAATTGAGATTAAACTGCGAAACTCACGCATATCCCTTTGTGTGGTGTGTCGCCCTTCAAACTCCGCCCCAGTTGCGAACGCCTGACCGCCGGAAAAACACACAGCCACTAGAACAGCGTTATATTCAGTGCTTAACGATTCACCCGCCACTGCCTTTTCATTGTAGCTCTCGAGCAGCGCTTCGATTTGTGACTTGAGACCTGAACTTTGAATGACTAAATTTGCCCCGTTCACAGCATTTTGCCAAAGCGTATTTCTTTTGCTATTCAGCGCGGTTTTCAGGCCGTTTTTTGCTAGAGACAAAAGGTTGCCTAACTTGTTAATGCTCGTTTCTACCCCACAGTCCCCAGCCTTCACTTCAACAAACCAAATTTCGCTCGTTCCTTTATGATGCAAGACAAGGTCAAAGCCTTTTTTAATTGAATCCTCTTCCATATTGAAGAATGGCGATGCCGCACAAAACTCTTCCTCGAAGTGCAGAAATAGTACGTGAGTCAGCAACTCTCCAATCATGCCCTTTTGCGTATCAGGGGACTTTGCATCGAATTTCTCGAAGAACGCGGCAAGAGTCCTTCTGTATGAATAGATAATTGATTTTCTCGACGCCTTAGCCGCACCATGGCAAATCTCTGATAAGCGATTCCGAACAACACCTTTCAGGTCTTCAGAAATATTTTCAATAGTGAAGCATAACGACCCCACTTCACTTCTCTCTATATTAACGCCCTCCAACACAGCCCCTCGAAAACAATATGGATTATAACTGCTCCAACGCCCCAGCTACTTTATCTTCCTCGGTTAGCTACATTCTTGCAACCACTAAGGTTCATGTGATGAGTATTCGTTGGGTGTTGGCAACCGAATTGCGGGCGATCCTGCAGTACCTCTTCCCCGCGCAGCAACCACTGGACTACTGTAAACGATGCACGATGTGTCAAACGCCGGTTTCACGAAGCCCAGCCATAGCGCAAGGTACAGCAGTGGATGGCCGGTTTGGACCGAGCCTTGTGATGCACCTGCGAAAAGTTGCGCCATGCTTCGATCTGCCTAGGTGATATTGGCGGGCTCAAAACGACAACGTCAAGTATTTCATGCACGAGTAACAATCTCGTCTATCGGACCGGCTGCCGCCATGCCTGCAACGCGCAGGAAGGCTGTCACACCCACGGCAACCGCGCCGATCACCGAGAAGATGAGCTGCCATGTCTCTGACGGCATCATGTGCTTGACGATACCGAGCGTCGCATAAAACCCGGCCATCCCTGCCGGAGCGACGAACGCCAGAGCGATCAGCAGACGCGCCCAGATCGGGCGGACCAGCATGAGCAAGCCCTGACCGACTGAGCTGCTGCCGGTTTTGAGGACACCGAGTTAAGGTGTTTTTGGAACTGGAGAGTTTTTATGGAGAGACGCAAGTTCAGCCGGGAGTTCAAGCTCGAGGCTGTTAAGCTGGTCAGGGAACGGGGCGTTGCGGTGGCGCAGGCGGCCCGCGATCTGGATCTGCATGTGAACGTGTTGCGCAAGTGGGTGCGCGAGCAGTCTTCCGACCCGCAGCAGGCCTTCCCCGGTCATGGGCAGATGAAGCCCGAGCAGCTTGAGATCGAGAAGCTGCGCCGTGAGGTCGCCAAGCTCAAGGCGGAGCGCGATATCCTAAAAAAAGCCGCGGCCTACTTCGCCAGGGACTCGATATGAGGTTCTCTTTTGTTGCGAAGCACCGAGGGATCTGGCCGGTCTCGTGGATCTGCGAGGCGCTCGGTGTGTCTCGCTCGGGCTTCCATGCCTGGCTCAACCGCTCGCCGAGCAGACGGACTCAATATGACGAAGTGCTTGTCGCCGGGATCCGGTCCAGCTTTGCCGGAAGTGATCGCACCTATGGCGCCCGGCGAGTCTGGCACGATGTGCTGGCCGAGGGGCTCGAGGCCGGCCTGCATCGCATCGAGCGGCTGATGCGCCAGGAAGGCCTGCGGGCACGCCCTCGTCGGCGCGGCCTGCCCAAGGATGGCGGGCAGCGCCACGCGGTCTCGCCCAACATCCTGGACCGGGCGTTCGTGGCGTCGGCGCCGAACCAGAAGTGGATCGCCGACTTCACCTACATCTGGACGGCTCAGGGCTGGCTCTATGTGGCGGCGGTCGTCGACCTCTACTCCCGCCGGGTGGTGGGCTGGTCAATGAGTTCATCGATGGCCGCTCAACTGGTGACCGATGCGCTGATCATGGCGATCTGGCGTCGCGGCAAGCCCGACAGGCTGCTGCACCACTCCGACCAGGGCAGCCAATATACATCCGAGCAGTTCCAGCGCCTGATGGCCGATCACGGCATCACCTGCTCAATGAGCCGGTCTGGCAATGTCTGGGACAATGCGGCGATGGAGAGCTTCTTCTCCTCGCTCAAGACCGAACGCACCGCCCGCAAGGTCTACCGCACAAGGGACGACGCCAAGGCCGATGTGTTCGACTATATCGAGCGCTTCTACAACCCGAGGCGCCGACACTCGACACTGGGCTATCTCAGCCCCGTGGAATACGAAGAGCAAGCTAAGCTAGCCTAACTTCGTGTCCACCGAACCGGCAGCAGCTCAGCGGATCGAGATCTCATTCGGCGATGAGGCGGTCAACTTTGCCGAGTGCGATATCGAACTGCTCGGCAATGCACGCACCGGGCCGCTGCGCTTCGCCGTGCGCAGCGATAACAATTCAGCAGAGTTCGAGATTCTCTTCAGCGATGGACATGCCCGCTATCCTCAGCGCGCCGGCCCGAAGGCCACAATCAAGGTTGGCGGCATAAGTCAGAGCCTCTCGGAATCGTTCGGCGAAGACTCGCCCCAGATCGATTTCGGCGATGGTTCGCTACTCATCTACAGCCATCTCTATACCCTGCCCGAAGGCGAAACGATCGAACCCTATCCGGCGGACCGTATCGAGGCCTGGGATTGGTCGAAAACCAATATCCGGGTGGAATCGCAAGGCCCCGAAAAACGTGCGGACTCCGTCCAGCGCAGCGTTATCGAGATGCTATTGGCCGACCCTGATCCTTATGACGTGGTCTTCGACGACGACGGCAAGGGTGAGATCGCCGACGTGGTGGCGTTACGGATCACGGACAGCGTGGTCTCCGTGACTTTGTACCATTGCAAATATTCAGGGGCCGATACTCCGGGGGCGCGGCTTGCCGACCTCTATGAAGTATGCGGCCAAGCGCAGAAGTCGGCACGGTGGCGCGATCGGCCTGGCCGTATGCTTCAGCACATGCTGAGGCGCGAAAAGATGCGCCGCGATCGCGGTGTGAGCTCGCGGATCGAGCAGGGTTCAGCCGCTGGGATTAAAAAATTGAAAGTTGGCTGGCAGGACCACCGCTTTGAGTTCGACGTTCGTATCGTCCAGCCTGGTCTCTCGCGGAAGGCCATCGGTGAAGAAGGCTTGCATCTGCTCGCCGGAGTCGAGACTTATCTTCTAGAAACCCGCGCTATGCGGTTGAAGGTTATTGGAAGCCAATAGTGTATATTGAATTGGATGCCGTGAACTGTAGTTACTTGCGGATCGTTTCGATCTCACTCTTGAAAACATACTTCGCGCCATGGCTTGTCTTTACTTCCTTAGCGCAAGGCGTTCGATCAGACTGGGCCTTATCATTGTTGATTGTTGTTTGGAACTGACCCGTCCCTTTTATACGCCACCGTATCCTATTCTCCGCACAGCTGTGCCCGAGGCCTTCCCCTGCGATGACATTGCGCGTTTCCATTGCCCCAACCCCTTCCGGGCATGGGATATTGGAGACGATGGCAGTCAAGCGGAACAGGATCGATATCGAGGTTACACCCTCGACCGGACCGGAAACGGACCGGCACGATCCCGCACGCAAAGACGCTGCCGTGAT